>CAZIYY010000031.1:0-35331 GCA_964543585.1 uncultured Anaerolinea sp.
TCTCCGACTTTCATCTCTGCTCTTGTTAAAGTTCACTCTTTCAATACTTGAGCCAACATTTTTCCTGATGCAACGTTACTTCCCATAGTAACATTTACCGTGATGCAATTCGTGTGAGGTTCTCGAATTCAAGTTGTCGTATAATGGCGTTCGCCATTTCGCCGAGTTCTCGCCCCGCCCAATGGATGAGATCGCGCGCGACCTCATCCCCCTGTTCCGCCACGCGAAATACAATCGGGGCCGCTTCCGCGCCGATTTCAAATTTGCTGGTTGTGTAACCGTGGATCAGGTCTTCCAAATCTTGCGCGCCGACGTGTTTGATCAATGCGTCGGCGAGTTTGGTCGTGGGTCCTCGTTTGCTCCATGAATAACCAACGAGTTGCATACACCGATACATGAGTTCTGTGCCGCCTGCGCCTTCGCCCATCATCACGCCATGTCCCGTCACACGGCCTTCGCGTTTGCGTTCACGGTCCCAGCCGCGGCAGTTCGACCCTGTGCCTGAGACGACCACCACGCCCCAGCCGGCCTCCGAGCCAGCTACAAGGCCGGGCACCGCATCATTGACAAATTTATACGGAGCATTAAGATTGAGACGATTGATAGTAGCGGCTGTGTCATCGTATTCGGATTGCCAGTCGAATCCTGCCACGCCGAAGCCTGCTCCTGTTATATCGGCTTTGTTCAACCCCGCGCTGTGTAACGCCTGCTCCAGTCCGTTATGCATGGTTTGGAACATGCCGTCGTAACCGATTGTTTCATGGTTGCCAGGCCCGCTTTCGCCGAATCCGAGCGCATTGCCCGTTTCATCCACGATGAGTGTGTGTGTCTTGGTTGCGCCGAGATCGGCGCCCAGAAAGTAACGCATAAATTTCCTTTGACAGGATTATTTCCAAAATTGAGGCAGATGCTCTTTATTCGTTTCCAGCATATCATCGAGCGCTGCCTCAATTTTATCCGCTTTGGGACCAAGCGGGTGCACAAGCAGAGCCTGATAGGCAGCTTCGCGGTCTCCGTGAACAGCGGCTTCGACGGTGAGCAATTCGTAGGCTTTTACCTCCGCGATCAAACCGAACTGTGATTGTGGTAATGGCTCGGCGGGGATGGGCGTGATGCCGCTCTTCTTCACGGTGGATGGAATCTCCAGCACCCAATCAGCGGGCCATTCCTTAACCGCGCCGTTGTTCTTGATATTCACGACATGAGTTTCGCCCAAGTCATTGTAATGCGCGTTCAGGAGTTGTGTGGCAACTGTCGAGTAGTAGGCGCCGCCGCGCTTCATCAGATCTGCAGGCGGTTCGTTGAGATTTGGGTCGGCGTATTTGCGCAGTAAATCTTTTTCGATCTCAATCACCTCTTCGGCGCGGGAGGGGGGCCACTTCTCCTGCTCTTTTAATTTCTGATCGGTGTGATAGAAATATTGAAGGTAATAATTCGGCATCATACGCAGGACTTCGATAGTGCGCGCATCCCATTCAGGGTCCTTTTCATTTTTGAGTTCTTCGATGAATCCCTGAATGACCTGGGGCCACACGTCTTCCCCATCAATCGTAAAACCGCGATGCCATGAAAGATGATTGAGACCGAGTGTTTTCAACTCGGTGTGATCAGGGTCAATTTTTTTGCCCATAGCCTGCTCAAGGTTTTCGAGGATGCGCATCTTCGCTGTAATGGGGACATTACATACGCCAACTGCAGGCACGTCAGCCGCATATTTGCTTAATGCTTGTGTGACAAGACCTGCGGGATTGGTAAAGTTGACCAGCATTGTTCCGGGTTTGGCAATTTCCTTGATGTCTTGTGCGATTTTCAAAATGACTGGAATTGTACGCAAGGCTTTTGCCATACCGCCTATGCCCGTGGTTTCCTGTCCGATCAAGCCATGACGCAAGCCGAGATATTCGTCGCGGCGACGCGCTTCCATATGGCCGACACGTAGTTGTGTGGTCACATAGTCCGCATCTTTGATGGATTCTCTTTGGTTTGCAGAGAGAATAACCTTGAACGGCGCACCCTTGGCTTCCACCATGCGTTGGGCGAATCCGCCGACGACTTTTAATCGCTCCTCATCAATATCCACCAACCAGAGTTCGTTGAGTGGGAATTTATCCACCCTCTCGAGAAAGCCGTTGACAAGTTCGGGGGTGTAAGTGGATCCGCCGCCAATGACTGCTACTTTGAGCATATTATTTCTCACATCTGTGACAATAATGCCTTGTACGATAAACGCGGCAAACTCGTCTCTTTATACTCTCAGGTGGCTGAAATAAAAAGGGCATCCCGATAACGAGATGCCCGAAGTAACCTATTGGGTTGCCTGTTTCCTTCTTACGGAGCGGGAACGAAAGCCTCTACGCGCGCCCAGAGTTCGCGGATGTTGATGGGCTTGGACATATAAACGTCACAGCCCGCCTGGAGCGCCTTCTCTGCATCTCCTTTGAGAGCGTTCGCGGTTAAGGCAATGATTGGCACCGAGGTAAGAATATTATTTCCACTGGCGCGCAAGCGACGCGCCACTTCGTATCCATCAATATCGGGCAGGTTGATGTCCAGCAGGATTAAGTCAACCGGCTCGCTTTCTGCGACGCGCACACCGTCTATTCCTGTCTTCGCCTGGATCAGGCGGTAACCGCGCGATTCCAACGCCCGCTGTACCAGCCGCATGTTATCGGGATTATCTTCAATATACAATACATTATTTCCCATGACTATTCTCCTTGTTCTACGCTTTTCTCTTCAATAACTTGCACTACCTGATCAACAAACCTGCGAGTAGGAAGTGATCCTTTTTGATATAAAGCTTCAATATGACCGTTCAGCCGCTTGCGTTCGTCCGGGGTAATATCCTTTGCGCTGACGACGACCACGGGGATATCCCTGGTGCGCGGATCGAGTTTCAGTTCTTCAACAAGACCGAACCCGTCAATGCCGGGCATGGTGAGATCGGAAACGATGAGATCAGGCAGTTTCTGCCGAGCCATTGCCAAGCCTTCCCAACCGTCCTTTGCGTGATAAACCCGATAGGCTTTGCGTCCTTCCAGCAGGCGGCGAATGAGCAGGGCATCGTCAGAATTATCATCCACCAATAGAACTGTGGTGGCTTTTTCATCCAGGTTTTCGAGCGCGGCTTGCAGACCTTCGCGCGGCGCGGGGGATTGATCCTTACTAAGATGAACATCCACTGCCCACTGGTCGCCGAGAACATGCTTTTCGACGGGGAAGGTATGACCTGTGCAATTGACAACGACCTTTTCATCAGGCTTGATCGTACCATTGCCCAGCAATTTTTGAAGCCCTGCAAATGCAACCGCTGTAGCAGGCTCCACCGCCATGCCTTCGGATTTGGCGAGGGCACGCATGGCTGAAAATGCATCGGCATCCGGCACGGATTCCATGATGCCGCCAAACTGTTGTGTGAGATGCCATAAGTAAGTATAGGCTTTGCCGGGGTCGCCGGTTGAAAGAATGATGATGCGCGTGTCCGGTATCATCGGGTCGGCGGTATCCTTGCCGGCTTTGAAGGCATTGACCATGGGCGCGCAGCCTTCGGATTGAATGATCGCCAGTTTTGGAACGCGGTCAATCAAGCCCATATTATACAGTTCTTTAAAGCCCTGGTAAACGCCGAGAGGACCAAGCCCTCCGCTCACCGCTTGAATGTACCAGTCCGGCGCGTGCCACTCGAGTTGTTCCACAATTTCATAGGCGATGGTCTTCATGGCTTCGCGCGCAGAGATCGAGGTGGCGCCTCGGTCAAGCAATAGATTGCGGCGCTGCGCGAACTGCGAAGCGATTTGTTTGGTCTGGTCGTAATTTCCGCTAACGCGAATCACCTCCGCGCCAAAGAGCGCCGCTTCACGCAGTTTTTCCTGTGGAACCAGGCTGGTCATAAAAACCCAGAGTTTGATCCCACCCCGCGCGCAAGCCGCCGCGTAAGCCACAGCCGCGTTGCCCGTGGATGCGATGACCGCTTCTTTGATGCCGTTCTCCAGCATGGCGGCCACTGCGCCTGCGGCCTGGCGATCCTTGAAGGAACTGGTGGGACCGTAGCGCTCGTCTTTGAAATAAACGGAATCATGCCCAAGGTTGGGAGCGAAGCGCTGTGAAAGCCAGAGAGGAGTCCCTCCCGCAGGGTAAAGGTCCAAAGCGGAGGGGTCCCTCAGCGGCAGGACATCCTGATAACGCCACATGTTGGAGGGGCGGTTGGGAAGCCCGCGCAGGATTTCGCGTTTGAATGTGTCGTAATCATAGCGCGCTTCCAGCCAGTGCGACTCGCATTTTTTGCAGACCGCAGGCACGAACGGCTCGTAGGGCTGTTGATTGCTGCACAGATTACATTCAAGATACTTGGGCCATGACATCTTATTTTTCCTGCTTCTCGATCACTTCAGTGATTCTGGCTTCGAGAGGCAATTCTACGAAGAAGGTTGAACCTTCGCCATTGACACCCGTGCTTTCCACCCAGATACGGCCGCCGTGCATTTCAACAAGTTTGCGGCTGATGGGCAAGCCCAAGCCTGTGCCACCTGCTTTGCGCGTGGTGGATGTATCCACTTGAGTGAACTCCTGGAAGACCGCTTCCAAATGGTCGAGCGGAATGCCGACACCGGTATCCTTGACCGTGATCAATGCCCGCGCGCCATCCAACTGGGAGACTCGTATGGCGATCTTGCCTTTCTCCGTGAATTTTATCGAGTTGTTGACCAAGTTGATCATCACCTGGCGGAGACGGGTGTTGTCCGCAAAAATTTCCAGTTCCTGATCTGAGTCTTCATCGATGAAGAGCGCAATGTTCTTCTCGCTTGCCAGGGTGGATGTGATGCTCGTGACCTCGTCCAGAACGCTGTGAATCTTGAACTTTTCAGGATGCAGATTCATGCGGCCAGATTCGATCTTTGCCATATCCAGCACATCGTTAATCAGGTGCAAAAGATGCTGGCCGTTCTTCTGAATGAGGCGCAGGTCGTTATCCATGTTTTCAGTAAGTTCACCATCCAAGCCTTCCAGCATGACATCTGTGAAGCCGAGGACGGAGTTCAACGGCGTGCGTAATTCATGTGACATGTTCGCGAGGAATGCCGATTTGAGGCGGTCCAGTTCTTCCAATTCTTTCGCGCGTTTTTGGAGTTCTTCCGAAAGGCGAAGGGTCTCCAGGTGAATGCTTGCCTGCGCGGCGATGGATGCGGCTAACTGGGCGGCTTCCGGTGAAACACTCTTCCAGCCTGCCACAGCCAGCCGGCCCACAACCTCGCCGCGCACCATCAGGGGCTGCGTGAGGACAATATTCTGCGGCATGGAAGATTCTTTCATTGGGATTACTTGAACGGAGTCGTAAATAAAACCCAGGTCAGAGTCTGCCCGATCGGCAGTGAAGGATTCCCAATTACCGCGCGTCAGGCGGCGGATGGCATCTTCCGCTTCGGCGCGGGCGCGCGAGGCATCAGCCAGCAGGCGGATGTTCTCCACTTGCTGCGCGACCTGATCTGCAACCGCGCTGACCAATTCCTTATCTGAGTCTGTCAATGGGCGGGCAGGATCTGGCTTCAGGTATAACGCGCCAACTTGTTCATCCATCACTGTGACAGATTCTTGAAGACCGCCGTTGGCGGCAAGTTTATCTGTAAAAGGCGTGACGGATGCCTGATCGTAAGCGTAGCCAATGCGTTCACTGCGGTTAATGGCGTCCAGGTAGTTGTCCCAGCCTTCGTGCATGAAGCGACGAGTGGCGGTCTCAGCCTGGGCGCGGGAGCGTTCGGTGGCAGCGAGCAAGCGCAGGCTCTGGATTTGAAGCGCGGCTTGCTGGGCAATTACGTTAGCCAGATCCATATCGTCCTGTGTCAATGGTCGTTCGGGCGCTGGTTCAATCTGCATTTCCCCGATGGTCTGCCCGCTTACAGTTAATAGGGAAGTGACAGCATTGTTGATATCCGGCAATGTGTGTGTCGAATCCTGCAGGGACTCCAGCTTGTCATCGGAATAGCCATAACCTATTTGATCCTTCTCATAGATGATGGCGCCTGCGGGACGCTGCTGCGCATCGCCCGTATTCGCGGGGAGTTTCTCCTCAGGAGCAATTGCGCTTTTTTCGCCTTCGGTGAACTGCCTTTCGAGTTCCATCATGCGAGCGCGCAGGCTTTCGAGTTCGCGGTGTATTTCCGGTGTATTCCCGGCGGGGTCGGCGGCAAGACGTTCAAGATCCGTAAATAGTGCGCTTAACCGCTGGCGTTCTTGGTGGTTATTCATAGATCAAAGCCTCCTGAACCGTCTGCTCCTGATAAGTAACAATACAGTTCATGATTGTATCTTCGGTACACGAATTAATGGCCATTTCCAGAGCCATTACCGCCCATGCCCAATTGAGCGATGGTGAGCGGAGCATCGAGGGCGCGTCCCAGTTCGCGCGCCGCGATCTGGAGCACAGCCTCCACGCTGGTGGCGCTTTGGATCTTCTGACCGATAGTGTTGAGCATGGATTCACGTTCTGCCTGGCGTTGCGTCTGCGAAAGGGTTCGTGCATTTTGCAAGGCAATGGCGATCTGAGCGGCAAGCGTAGTCTGGATGCTGACATCTTCCTGAGTGAAGTGATCAACTTGATCGGATTGCACGTCCAACACACCTAGAACTCTATCGCCTACGATCAATGGCACAGCCATTTCGGCTCGGGTTTCAGGGAGCAAGGGGTTCGCCAGAAAATCCGGCTCGCTGCGCACATCGTTTACGATGACGGCTTGCTTTTCGCGTGCGGCACGTGCCACCAATGATCTTTCCTTGTTTGCCGGAATGGAGTGACCGTCTGACACCATTTTCGTTCCCGTTGCACCTGCACCAGAAGCAAGTACTAGTGAAGTCATCGATTCATCCATCAAGTAGATGTGTGCGTGATAGAGGTTGAAGCGCTCCTTGGTCAGGTTTGTCACTGTTTGCAGGAGTTGTTCAGGTTCAAGCAGGGTGGAGGACGCAGTGGATATGGCTGCCACCGTTTCCAGTTGTTTCGCGCGTTGGATGGTGAGTTCTTCATCGCGTTTGCGCTGGGTAATATCAGTCACGGAAGCGCGTACGCGTGGGCGCTCGCCGGGCATACGCACGAGGCGTACTTCGCATGGAATATCCTGCCCCTGCGCGTTGCGGTGTATCCATTCAAACACTGGTGCGCCACCTTGCATTGCTTCACCAATTTTCTCGATTGCTTTTTCTGTGGAGTCGCGTCCATCCGGCTGTATGGGCGGGCTCATCTGCGCGGGTCCTACTTTCACCAATTCTTCGCGTTGTAAACCATATATCTTTACTGCATTTTCATTTGGATCGGCGAATAAGCCGGTTGCCAGATCAACAATGATGATGGCTTCAGGCGCATTATCCACCAGAGATCGGGCTTCTTGCGCACTGGTCTCAGCCTGGGCATATAGATTGGCATTTTGCAGCCCAACGGCGACCTGTGTCGCAATGGAGTGAAGCAGGTCTGCATTCTCCTGTTTTAATCCGTCAACAACGTTGTGCTGTACATCCAAAACGCCGAGTACCTGATCGCCGATGGAGATGGGCACAGCAACCTCGGATTTTGTTTCGGGAAGCAATGGGTTGGGCAGCCAGTCAGGATTTTTCGAAACATCGGGAACAAGCGCCACACTGTTTGTTTCTGCCGCGCGGCCCACCAGGCCTTTCCCTTTGGTGATTTTGTGACCGCTCGCCAGCATGGTCTGCCCGGCTTTACCGGTGCCGCCTGCCATTACCAATTCCTCGCCCGTTTCATCCATCAAATAAATATGGGCATGGTAAAAATTGAAGGCAGTTTGCACCTGTTCTACCACTTCAGTCACCAGTTGCTTTTGATCCAAAATGATGGAGAGGCGGCGGCTAACTTCCGCGGAGGTCGCCAGCGCTTTTGTGCGGTCTACCACGCGCTGTTCCAGAGATATTCTACTTTCATCAAGTTCGCGGTTACTGATCTGCAATTCTCTTTCATTTTCGCGGGCTTCATCCAAGGCAAATTGAAGCCTTGAAATGACAAACTGAAAGAGAAATCCAATCATTAAAATCATGATGCCCGTAATAACTATATTTTCAAGACCGAGTGCGGGAGCGCTTCTTAGTTCGATGACCCCCTGCATTTGAAGATAGACGATGACGCCATGTGAACCGGTGATCAGTGCGGCTATCGCAAGCGGCGCGCGCTTTCCAAGTAACAAGCCGCTCATGATGATCGCAATTGCAGTTATCAATGTCGACGGCTGAATATTGCCAGCGTTTCTAAAGTCCGCATAACCAAAAACGAGAATGATCATCCCGGTAAGAATAGTGCTGGCAAAACCCACCCAGCCTATGCGGATGACGAACATTATCGCCAAAAGGATTATGGAAATAACGATTACCGGAGGAATGACCTCTGCGCGTCCGCCCGGGTTTAAAACCATGATGGCGACAAGCAGAATAGGCAGTCCCCAAATTACCGTGATGATCTGATAAAGCAATTTGGCAGAGCGGGTTTTTTCCTTATCGCCTTCAAATATGGGGGCTGTAAAGAAATTCTTAAGTGTTTGTAATAGTTTTTTCATTGTGACGTCCTTTCATTGATTCCTGACTTGAATGGATCTGATTCCTTCGTTTCAGATTATCTGTTATTAAGCAACTTCCATCGGAGCAAGCGGAAGACTGAGGCTAAAGCAGGAGCCCTTGCCGAGTTCACTTTCAACATTCACGTCACCGCCGTGCTGTTCGGCGATGGATTCGTAAGTTGAGTAAATCATTCTCCTATTTTCCACGAAATATCTGTTCTGACAGATTGGCTTACGGGAGGAAAAGTTGGGAAAAGTTGTTGTATTCATTTTTCAGTCGTCTCTGCCGAAGCGTAATCTTTAAGGAGCACGCGCGTCTGCTTTGATCCTACGGCGCGTCCTAACTCACGCGCAGTGATCTGTAGGACGCTTTCCACCGTGGCAGCGCCCTGGATTTTCTGACCGATGGAAGCGATCAACGCTTCGCGCTCAGCCCGAGCCTGAACATCAGCATACGAACGGATGTTTTGCAAGGACACGGCGATTTGGCGGGCGAGTGTTGTCATAATAGCAACATCTTCGTCTGTGAAGCGGTTGAACTGGTCGGCTTGAACGTCGAAGACGCCAAGCATCGTATCGCCGACTATGATCGGGATTGACATTTCCGAACTTGTATTGGGAAGCAGGGGGTTCGGCAGGAAGTCGGGTTCCTTGGTGACGTCATTAGAGATGGCGCCCTGACCTGTGCGGGCGGCGCGCGCGACCAATGAGTTCGGATGGTCAAACGGAATACTGCGTTTCTCGCTCACCATCTGGCTTCCAACTTCGCCCGCGCCTGCAGTCAACACCAACTTGCTTTTGTCGTCATCCAGCAGATAGACATGTGTGTGGTACAGGTTAAAACTGCTCTTGGTGAGTTCAACCAGGTTGTGAAGCATATCGCGCTCGTTGGTTGCAACCGAGGCTTTGGTTGAAATTTCAGCCACAGACTGCAATTCCGCCGCGCGCTTCGACATAATTTCCTGCGCGGCTTCCAACTCTTTGGTGCGGTCTGCCACGGTCTGTTCCAGCCCATCCAACGTGTTTTTGAGTTGGGCTGACATGCTATTGAATGTAGTCGCCAGCGTGCCGATTTCATCGCTGGATTCGACACGGGCTTGCGCTGCCAGATTACCGCCCGCAATTTCAGATGCAACTACCGTTAGACGCACAATTGGGCTGGTTAGCGTCTGCGCCACAAACAGCCCAAGCACAGCCACTGCCATAGCAAGTACTACAGCGATGACCAAACTATTTCGAGCTTGAACCTGAATTGGTGATAAGAACACTGTATTGGTTTGACCAAACACCAATATCCACGAGTGAGTTTTCAATTTTACAGCCGTTGTCTCTTCAGTCCCCTGACCCGCTTCGTGAAGCTCTGCTATGAAGAACGGTTTTTTGTCCACGTTTTTTAAGCCATCTTCAAGCTCTGGCAAATTCGTTGAAAGTTGGTCTGCGGTACCGGGGGGCAGACTATTATCCGCTTGTAATTTAGCGAGAGCATCCGCAGATAAGGGTACGATTGTTTTAAAATCCAGTTCCGGCAACACGCCGTGCGCCAAGCGGATATGATTTTCATCCAGCAATACTGGCAGGGACTCTGCGCCAGCCAACCCGGCGTTTTTCGAAACAATACTTTGCAGGACGTCAGCGGTATACCTTATTCGAAATACGCCGATGATATTTCCACTGGCAGGGTTACGCACAGGCGCAGTGAAGTAAAGAGATGGCTTAGCGGTGGTTGCTGAAAATATTACTTCGGACGAATACGGCGCTCCGGTTTTGACGGCTTGTTGAAAGTAGATGCGGTCGGCTTTGCTTACGCCAACTTCAGTTGATGAAGTATCTGCCAGGGATAAGCCGTTGCTGTCAATCACGCCAATCGAGTTCACATAGATAGGGTTTTCATTAGCATAAGCGGCGAGTAATTTAGAAAGTTGAGTCTCTTCCGCGCTTCCCGCTCGTTGACTGGCCGGCAAAAGCAGGTAATTAATGATTACCGGGTCTTGTGCTTTCGTGCGAGTTTCCGTGAGCGTGTTCTCAATAAAGGCATCCACTTGATCGGCGGTCACCTGCGCGGCGCCCAGGATTTTTACGTCCGCCGCTTGTACTAATGCTTGCGTAGTGCTGCGGTTATTGACATAACTCACGATTGCCAAAGGTACGATTGTCACAATTAGAAATGCAGAAATCAGTTTTGTACGCAGGGAGAAATCACGAAATTGGCGGATTACGAAAAAACCATTTCCGACCAATAACATAGCACCGATAATTAGAATCGGACGCAGGGTCGTCGTCTGTGGACGGCTGGTTGACCCATATAAATCGAGCATTAGCACAATTACCCCCATGATAGTGCTAACAATCATTACACGGCGAGTAGCTTTGGGCGGCATGGTATCGGCTCCTGCCAGGATTGATACCAAAATTCCAATGATACCCAGAGCCAATCCGGTGCCTGCATTTGCAAATGTACTCATAACAAATAGAGACCAAATGCTCGCCAGCGATAGGCTGACCCCGACCGTGCTTTGGCCACGACGACAGAACCAAAGACTAACGAGATTGGTAATCGTCGCTGCAATGGCAATAATGAGCAATGGTACGTTACCCGAACCGTTCAGGAATCGGGAAATTGAGACGCCAATAGTGAGGACGCCAGCCGCCAATATGAACAGCGCCACACGAGCGGCGTTGCGCGCTTGCGGCGACATTTCACCCAAGAATTTTGAAAAAGTGTTTTTCATTGCTTAATCTCCTTAGATTAGGGCAAGAATGAAGCGTCCAGCAGTTGGCTGAGATCAGGTGCAGTGTTCATACGACCAGTCTGGATAAGAAAATCTGAATAGGTTTGAGTAGTAAAGTAAATGGAGGTTGTGTCCTTACCCTGTTTGAAGGTAGTGACGTTATCAGCCTGGTTGAACAGTTTGATTCCCTCGATGGAAATGTCTTCAGGTTTTTGATCGGTGGCTTTTGCAATAATAGCAGCCGCCTCGCTTTGATTGGCGAGCCACCAATCCTGCGCTTCAAAGAATGCGGCAATAAAGGCGCGCACATCATCCGGGCGTCCTGTTGTTACATCCGAGCGGAAGACGATTACATCTGGGATCAGCCCCGGCGTATCTGCGCTGGAGAAGACTGGATGATAACCTTTCTGCGTAGCCTGTGATGTATATGGCTCAAAGGTGTGCCCGGCATCTACCGTATTACCCAGCATAGTGGGCAAGTTCTCGGGTGCAGTATCTACTAAAGTCACATCGCCAACAGACAAATTGTTGCGTTTGAGCATCTCGCGCACCAACACTTCGCCGAACGTTCCGAGACCCGCACCAATCCGCTTGCCGCGTAAATCTGCGGGTGATACGATATCGGCTGGTGCCATAATGCTATCGCCACCGTTGGAATTATCCGTGACCAGCACAATTTTGGCTTGGCTGTTTTTATCAAGTGGCAGAACGTCTCCCAACACAAGCGCGACAGCATCCACTTTTCGGGAATCGAATTCTGAAATTGTCTGACTGTAGAGAGGGTAGAGGGTTAACTCAACTTCGATCCCATGCTTTGCGAAAAGACCTTTCTCTTGCGCAATGACAAGCGGATACCAGCCGGGCCACAAACTCCAGCCAACTCTAAGCGGTGTGCGTTCGGCGGCTGGCATGGCTGAACCGCAGGCTGTTAATATCAGAGTGATAACGATAAGTGTTGCAAGGATGCGATAGGTCTTCATGCTACTTTCTCCTTGGATGAGGAATTTCATAATTCATTGTCATATTTTCAACGGAAATGCTGTTTTGACCGATTGGCTTATGGGAGGAAAAGTTGGGAAAAGTTGTGCCGTTCATTTTTCATCCGTAAGCGGCAGGGTCAATCGCCATACTATGTTCCAACTCTTCCCAGTTTGGGAATTGGGGTGCGTGGAAGCGGGCTTCCAGCTCCTGGTATTGCAGGCCGGCTATTTCTGCAGGTGAGGCTTCGCGATCCGCCCAGCGTTTGAAATCCTGTATCGTAGACTCACTGGATGTGCCGCATGAATTACCGGTGTCCAGGTGATAGGTATGGAATTTGACGGTCTTATGGTCAACCCCCAGTACTTTTCGGGCAACCTTTCTTTCGTTGTTCACGTAACATTTCCCAACAGAGATGTCTCGTTTGTGTAACATAGGATCATCCTTTCCATATCAAAACATGCATAAGAAAAGTTGTTGCATCCATGGATCACGAAATCGTAGTGACGACTTCAGCCGTTCGGTTAAAAAGCGACTGAAGTCGCCACTACGAGATATATTCATTTTTCATCCGTCAGCGGTAGGGTGAAGGTAAAACAGGAACCTTTACCGACCTCGCTTTCAACGCTGATCTCCCCGCCATGCTGTTGAATGGTGGATTTCACGATTGCCAAGCCCAAGCCGTTCCCTTCAATCTCGTCGTGGCCGTTATTTCGCACGCGATAAAAACGATCGAAGACGTGTTGCAGCTCGGAGGCTGGCATCCCATAGCCGGTGTCGCGGATATGGATGCGTACCATACCTGCGTCATGCTCGGAGGCAAGTGTGACCGCGCCTCCGTCGGGCGTATATTTGATGGCATTGCCGATCAGGTTTCGCAGCGCCTGACGCAACCGCAACGAGTCGCCCCTGACGTTTGAACTGGTCGCTGTTTTCTCGATCGCCAGCATCTGCCTTTTCGTTTCCGCCTGAGGCTGGAATTCGTCCGCCATCTGCCAGAGCAAATGGGTCATGTCCAAAATTTCGCGCGCGGGTTCCGCGCCGAGGTCCATCTTCGCCAGGTTGAGCATGTTTTCCACCAACTCGGTCATATGCGCAACCGAATGTTGAATGCGCCCCACAAATTCAGCCTGGCTGTCGGTCAGTGAGCCTGTATGTTGGATGAGTTGGCTGTATCCTCGGATGGAGGTGAGCGGATTTCTTAAGTCGTGCGAAGCGGTGGCGATAAATTCATCCTTCACTTTTTCAAGTTTCTTGAAATGCGTCACATCGTGCAGGACGACCACGCATCCGCCGTCGGCAATTGGGGTGAATTGCCCCTTGAAGACGCGCTGATCGGGCCAAATAATCTCCCGCGAATTTGGCTTTCCGGAAGTGTGGGTTTCTTCCAGGTATTCGATTAACGTGTCGTATCCATGCTTGCGTGCCAGAGGCAAGCCTAATATTGTTCCATAGTCGGTAAACAATTTCTCTGCCGCCGGATTTAACATTGATAAACAGCCGTCGGCATCGAACATCATGATGGCATCCGCCGCGCTTTGCAGGATGGCTGCCAACTTTTGCTGTTGCTGAGCCATATCCGTGTATAAGCCCGCGTTCTCCACTGCGATGGCGGCCTGGCTGGCGATAGCTTGCAGGAGCAGTTGATGTTCCACTTTGAAATAACCGGGTTGTTCGTGGATCAGCGCCAACAAGCCGATCAGCGCCTGGCGGCCGAACATGGGAACGATGACCACCGAGTGAGGCGGGTCATCTGTTGAGGATTGCCAGCGCGGGTCTGCGCGCGTATCCTCAATCAGGACACTCTCACGCGTCTCCCTGATTTCCTCAAGCAGGTTATTCAGTGGAGGGAGTTGCATGTCAGCGTCTGGAGTATCAGAGGTGGAAACGCGATACTTTTTGTGCAGCGGGCTTTTGGCATTGAGCAGGATAATGTGACCCACCATTGCGCCCAATGTTTCGACGGTGCGCCGAAGCACAAGATCCGCTAGCTCGTCAAGGTCGAGTCGGGCGCTCAACTCCTTGCCAATTTCAGGCAGTAAATTAAGTTCGCGGTTGCGGCGGCGGATCACATCTTCGGCTTCTTTAACTCTCAGTTTCGTTCGAATGCGCGCGAATAATTCGCGGCGGTCAAAGGGTTTTGTGATGTAATCATCTGCGCCCATATTCAACCCGGATTGAATCTCGGTTTGGTCGAGCCGCGCGGCGGTCAGAATGATCACGGGGATATGCTTTGTGATGGGGTCTGCGCGAATCTCTTTCAGGACTGCGAATCCATCCTTATGCGGCATGTTCACATCGAGAAGGACCAGGTCGGGCAACTCGCCGCGCACCTTTGCAAGTGTTTCCAGTCCGTCCCTTGCTGTAATGTAACCATACCCTTCGCTTTCCAGGTAACGTGACAGCAACATCAAGTTATCCGGCTGGTCGTCGGCGATCAGGATCGTGAATGATTTGACTGTGTCAGTCTCGTTTTTAGCGGGTTTGGCGTGATCCATTTCCAGCATGGCTTGCATAACGATCTTGCAAATCCGCTCGGGATGTACGGGTTTGATAATGACATCCCTCACCTTCAAACGACGCGCGGTTACTTTCAATCCCGGCACATCGTAAGCGGTGATGAGAAATGCAAAGGATGGACGACCGGCAGGGTGGTTTTGTAATTTCTCGATGAGTTCCAGACCGGTCATCTCCGGCATGATCATGTCCGTGATCAAAATATCCGTAGCCCCTTCATTTGCATATTGGACTGCCTCTTTGCCACTGGTGGCTGATCTCACTTCGACGCCCGGTCCCAACTGTGCCAGCGCGCGCGCCAAGGTGGTTGCCGTATTAGGATGATCATCCACAACAAGGATTTTGACTGGGGAAACGCCTTTGGAGAGAGTTGTCTGATCCATTGCCCCTATTTTGCATGATTACGCCCCGTCAAACGTTAGGATAGATTGGGCAAAGTTGGCAAAAGTTAGTAAAATCCCCTGTGGAGTCAAGAAGCTTGCTTCTTGATATTCATATGCCAAGCCGCAAAGAATTCAGTTCAGCGTCTTGGCATTATGCGTTTGAAATTTGTTCGTCCAGAGTAGTCACGTTTCGAACGCGACCTACTAATCCGCTACAAGCCGATAACCTGCGCCGCGCACATTGATCACGTGAATGGGGTTGCGCGTGTCCGGCTCAATTGCCTGGCGGATGTGGTGGATGTGCCATTTGGTTAATTCCTGCGCTTCGCGTGTGTCGGTCTCGTAACCCTGCGCCTCCAAAACCAGAGTCTGATAATCCACGACGTTGGGCGCATGGCGCGCCAGGACCAGCAAGTAGTCGAAAGAGGTCGGGGGAAGATTAATGACGCGATTATTGATCGTCAAGCGGCGCGTGTGCATATCGAGAGCGATCCCGCCGCGCCTCAAATAACGCTCATCCGAGGCATCTGCGCGGGGCGCGGAATCAGGCTGAAGGCTTCGATCGGTTTCGAGGATATCCAATTCAGACTTCAGGGAATCAATTTGCCGCTGGAGTTCGCGTTTACGCCTTTCCATTTGTTTATGAGCCAGGATCGTCTGCGTGCGATCAATCACCACCTGCGGCTTGAGCGGTTTTAGCAAATAATCCGTTGCGCCGCGCCTCAACGCCTCAATCGCCGAGTTCACATCCGGCTGGGCAGTGAAAAGGATCACCGGGAGTTCGGGGAATTTTTCATGGACAGTTTTCAATACATCCAAACCTGTCATATCCGGCATGCGTATGTCCAGGTAGATGAGATCAAAAGGGTGCTGCGAAACAAGCGTAAGCCCCTCCTTTCCGCTAGCCGCGGTCGTGACCTCAAAACCCGCGCGTTGCAGGATGCGCGCTGTAGTCTGGCGCAGGCTGGCTTCATCGTCAATGATCAGGATGTGACCGCTGTTGTTCATTCCATACCTTCCATACCCTCCATGGGCAGCCAGACGCTGAAGACGGCTCCGCCTTCTGGGTCGTTGTGCGCCTCGATGCGGCCATGATGCTGTTGGATAATATCATGCGTGATGGTCAGGCCGAGACCGGTGCCGGTGTGTTTGTCCGTTATGAAGGGGTCGAATATTTTTGGCAGGATCTCGTCCTCAATCCCGGGACCCGTATCTTTTACTGATAAGAGAACTTCGTTTTGTTGGAGCAGGCAGCGGGTGTGGACGGTGAGGCGTCCGCCGGGCTTCATCACTTCGATTGCGTTGATGAAAAGATTTAGGACGACTTGGCGGATCTGGTCAGGCAACCCCGATATGGCGGGCAGGTTCGGCTCCGGATGAAACTCAAAAGCGATTTCTTTATGCCGCGCATGAGTGGCGAGGAGCGCGTGCACGTCTTCGATCAGGTCATTAAGTTGAACGGGTTGAAAGTCTTTGAAGCGCATGGGCCGGTATGCCGAACGGAGTCTCTCGATCAGCGCCGCCATACGTTCCGCCTCAGCCAGGATGATATCCAGGTCCTGGCTTGCCTGTGTTGATAATTGAGTTTCATCTTTTAGCAGGAACAGGGCGTTCTGGATGGCTTGCAGCGGGTTGTTCAATTCATGCGAGACCGAGGCGAGCAGTCGTCCCACCAGCGCCAACCGTTCGCTCTGGATCAGTTGAGAGCGCATTTCCTGTTCCTGGTTCAATGAAGTTTGCAGGCTGGCGTATAGATTGGCTTTCTGCAAAGCAACCGACAGTTGATCCGCCACGACAACCATCAGTTGCAGATCATGGTCGGTGAGTTGATTGGCGCGGGTATGTTGGATATCCAGAATTCCAACGACGCGCCCATCCATCAATATGGGAACTGCCATTTCTGATTGAGTATCCGGTAATAAAGGATGCCGCCTGAAAAATACCACATCCTCGACATTGTTGGTGACAAAGGGGGCACTCGTCTCCGCCACGTGGCCGATGATTCCTTCTCCGGCGGAAACGTGAATGCCTTCCCGGATCAGTTGATCTTTGTTAGCGCCGCTGGCATGGCTCATGATGAGGTCGCCGCTTTCGTCGTCAACAAGATAAATGCGGACGCTGTAATAGCCAAAAATTGATTGCAATAGATCAACAGAATCTTTTATGAGTTGAGTTGCATTCAGCGAAGAGACCAGTCTGCGGCTGATCTGGTACAGCGCGTTCACCTCCTTCAGGCTGTTTTGTGTTGTCTCAAACAGGTGCGTATTTTCGATGGCAATCGCGGCTTGGACGCCAAACGACTTTATTAATTCCACGTCCCCGTCTGAGAAGGCGTTTGGTTTATTGCTCTGCACGCTAATCGTGCCGATCTGCTGACCACCGCTTTGCACAGGAGCCACCAACAGCGAGCGAAAGGCGGCAGTTGAATCGGGCCGTAGGAATCGGGGATCAGTTTCGATGTCTCCAACATTGATCGTGATGCCTTCGTGGATGACCTGACCTGCGACGCCAGCCCCTAATCGCATCCTGACCGGCTCAGCCTCTTTTTCGTCCCTGGAAAAACCTGAGACGGCTTGGGGAAGGAGGGATTGTTTCTCCTCATCCAGCAAGTGGATAACGCTTTGCTCCGCCTCAGGGATCAACTCGCGAGCCGAATCAACGATCAGTTGTAATACTTTCTCCGTTCCTCCTCGTTCCGTTTCGCTTAATGCGCGTCCAATATCCGAGAGAGCGCTGCTCTCCCTGAGCCGCTGTTGTATCCTGGATTCCTGCCGGGCATTCCACAACGCCAGGGCGATCTGATCGCCGGCATGTTCCGCGCGTTCGATCTCCTCAGAAGTGAAATGGTGCGGCTTGTTAAAGGTGATGATCGCTGCGCCCAATTTACGCTCCCCGACAATCAGTGGAATGCCCAAGACAGAAAGGATCGGGAATCGTTTTGCAATTTCACTGCTGATGTAAGGTGAGTTGAATACATCTTCTATCGCAAGCACATGTCTGGCTTCCAGGATCGGGATGGTCAGCCTTATTTCATTGAGATTATCTTCGCTGCCTGAGAAATAGGGCCTTTCGAGTTTTGCGGTGGTCGCAGCAAGATATGTTAATTGCTTCTCTTCATCCCAACGCGTGATGTAACAATCGTCAGCGTCGATCAATTTTGCCATATCAACTGCCAGTGTACTCAAGGTTGAATCAAAATTGTTTGATAACAGGATGGAGTGCGTCATGTCGTTAAGCAATGCTAGATATTCATTCTGGCGATAAAGAATCTCATCCGCCTGTCTGTGTTCGGCGATCTCTGCGAAAAGATCGCTGATCGCGCGCCCGGTCACTAAAGTAACTCCGCATAAGAAGAGAATATCAAGGTTAGTCGTTAAAAAGTCTCCATACGTAGCAGTGGCAAATCCAAGTTTGCCCGTCAGGATAACAGGTAAAAGAAAGGCAAGAATACCAATCCAACTGGTGCCGATAACAGCCATATTCACACCATACCGAATAGCGATAAGGATCATCAAAAAACCGTACAAAATCCATAGATCGTGGATGGAGAACAGCACGATCAGGATTAAAGCGGTGGTGAAGATTGAGATGATAAAGATAATATCCAGGCGCGAGTTACGGTTCTCAGGCAGGAATGGCAATTGGGAAATGTTTTGTTTAATCTGTGTCCAGCCCTTTTCATTCATGAGTTTGGTGAATAGTACAATGGCTGGCACTGCTAAAACAAACTGAGTTGCTAGGTCGGCTGAAAATAAAACTCGCCAGTTGTCCCAAATCGTATTTTGAGCAATATCCCCCAGAAGATAGAGTTGCATCACTAAATATGTGTTGGCTATAAAAGTTGGCGCGAGAGACCCAAATAGCAGAAATGCGGCAACATGCCTTAAGTTAGGCAACCAACACTTCCCCTGCGCAATTATTATAAAAAGGAGCCAGCTTAAGCCCACTTCAATGGTTTCAGGCAAAGCATACAAAAAAGACCATTGCCATGGCAAATCCCAAAGAGGGGCGCAAACGACCGCATTTAAGTAAATGCCGAACAGAACACGCGGTCCCCACCAATACACCATCACGATGCCAAGCGCAGTAGGCAAATACCATAGGGATGCACCAGGATCTGTTTTGAACCAGATCGAAAGCCATGTGCCCATATTGGCAATAAAAAACGGTAAGAACCACGTCCACCATGGAAGGGATGACAACCTGGCGTTGTCACGATCCACTTCGGCGGACTTTGAATCCTGTATTTCTTTAACGGACATACTCATAGAGGCGCTTCCCTGCAGACGATTAAGCTCTTCCGAAGTAATCTATAAATTTGAATATACCTTCTGTTGATCTGGTGCATTATTACGGTTTCGATGTAAAAGATGGTCCTCGTAGTTCGACCGTTTATTTCGCGATCTCCGTTGCGCGTGTCTCACGAATAACGGTCACCCTGATTTGTCCCGGATATTGCATGGTTTCTTCTATCTTCTTGGCAACATCCCGCGCCAGGCGCGCCGAGGCGAGATCGTCAATCGCCTCCGGTTTGACAATGATACGGACTTCGCGCCCCGCCTGAATTGCAAAAGCCTGTTGAACCCCCTCAAACGACATGGACATTTCTTCGAGCGAGCGAATACGTTTGATGTATGCCTCAAGGTCCTCACGCCGCGCACCGGGACGCGCGCCTGAGATGGCGTCTGCGGCTTCCGCGATGATCGCCTCCACCGTGAGCTGCTCCACTTCATGGTGGTGAGATTCGATGGCGTTCACGACAATTGAATTGACGCCGTAACGGCGGCAATATTCCGCGCCCAGTTTGGCGTGCGTGCCATCCTGGTTATGATCCATGGCTTTGCCGATGTCGTGCAGGAATCCGCCCTGTTTGGAGAGTTCCACGTTTGCGCCGATCTCCGCGGCAAGGATGCCTGCCAGTTTTGAAACTTCGACTGCATGAGCCAACTGGTTCTGTCCATAGGATGTGCGGAATTTAAGGCGACCCATCATGCGCAATACTTCGGGATGCAAGCCTGTGATGTTCGCATCGAAAGCGGCTTGCTCGCCCGCTTCGTTGATGATCTTTTCAACGGCTCTTGTTTCATCTTCCACTATCTTTTCAATGTGCGCGGGATGGATGCGTCCATCCAGAATTAATTTAGCCAGGGCGCGGCGTCCAATTTCGCGGCGTACTGAATCGAAACAGGAAACAGTCACTGAATCGGGCGTATCGTCCACAATGACATCCACGCCCGCGGCTTGCTCGAAGGCTTTGATGTTGCGCCCGTTGCGGCCGACAATGCGGCCCTTCATTTCCTCGCTTGGCAGAGTGACAACCGCACGCGTCACCTCAGCCACATGTTCGGATGCAACGCGCTGGATCGCGTCCGCGATCAATTTGCGGGCGCGCTTCTCGCCTTCCTCGCGCG
Organism: uncultured Anaerolinea sp.; assembly: GCA_964543585.1. Taxonomy (GTDB): domain Bacteria; phylum Chloroflexota; class Anaerolineae; order Anaerolineales; family Villigracilaceae; genus Defluviilinea. The sequence goes on from CAZIYY010000031.1 coordinate 20,571, forward strand.
CTTCCGCTTCGATCTGGCGGATGATGCGCGCCATGTCGCCGCGCGCCTCCTTTTCAACTGCCGAGAACAAATCCTTCCTTGCATCGTCCTGCGACATTTGCGCGACCTGCTCCAGTTTTTTCACCTGCTCTTCATAGATTTTATCGATCTCGTTGCCGCGTTTATCCACCTGCGATTGGCGTTTGTTAAGAGCCTGCTCGCGTTGTTCCAGTTTCTCCATGCGGCTCTCGACTTCAGAACGGCGCTTATCCAATCGGTCCGTGTCCTTGTTCAACTCGATGCGACGTTCCTTGATCTCCGCTTCGGAGGCTTGAATAATCTTCGTGGCATTATCACGCGCCTGGCTTTCGATCAGGCGGGCTTGTTCGTTGGCGCCCTTCAAAATGTTATCGGCTTTATCCTGCTGATTCTTCAAGGCTTTCTCAGCTTGATAACGATGGAAAAAGTAACCAGCGATCACGCCCACGGCCAGGGCGAGTGCGCTTATCAGTATGCTAACTGCCAGGTTCATTTTATATCCTCTTCTTCAAAGTGATGTTCGTTCACATGTATTTCATTCCAGATGCGAGTGACGACAGGCGCAACGACGGAGTAGGAAAAACCGCGCCGCGCCAGGAACTCGGAAAGTTTTTTTCGGAACTCGCTCCATTCCAGACTTTTGAATCTGGTTGCCCTTTTTTGGGCGGCTTCGTAAGCGAGCGCTTCATCGTCCACGCCCTCAATCGCCGACGACACAGCCTCGTCGTCGAGTCCTTTTTGCCGCAGTTCCATCGCCATCATGCGGCGGCTGCGTGGGCGAAAAGCGCTCCTGTTTTCCACCCAAGTTTGGGCGAATTGATTGTCGTTCGCAAGACCGTCCTGCCTCAGCCGTTCGAGAGTCTGCTCGATGACCTCTTCAGGGATTTCATGCTTGCGGAGGTTCTGCTGAATTTCGGATTCCGAGCGGGCGCGGTAACTCAAAAAAAGCAACGCCTGCTGGATTGCACGTTCGCGCGCGTCCTCAACTTGCAACTGTTTAATTTTTTCTTCGTCCAACTCCGAACCGACTCTCAGCCACGCGGCGACAATGCGCGCCAGCCCAAAGGCGTATTCCCCGTCGAGGTGGACGTTGACTCGGTTCGGGTTGCGCTTTTGAACGACGAGAGCGGTTATTTTTTTCATATTCCATTCGTCCCTCTCCCCTCGGGAGAGGTTAGGCGAGGGTCGAATTTTGCCCTCATCCCAACCCCTCTCCCTCAGAGGGAAGGCCTTTAAAAACACACAGCCGAAGAACCGCCCGGAGGGGCAAGCGGCCTCGGCTGTGAGAAATGTCTGGGTAGGTTGAGCAGGCCTCACATCCCGCGAGAAGCGTGCAAGGGGAGGTCAAACCGCGTGACGGAATCTTAAGTCACGTTCGGTGAACAGGTTGTGGGGGCGAAGTCGGGTTGATTATCAAGTTTTTCCTAATGGACTTCACAAATTAACTCCCAAAACGGGGAAGGTTCATGCTCGAATATCCAGGGTTGTTTTACAGCCAGGCCGCAATTGCGGCAGAAGTTGTCTTTTACAAATCCTTGCGGATTTATTCGATTATACATGGAAAATTAGAGTTTGTTAACATTTTTCATGACCATTCCCAAACCCGAACAAGCCGGAAGAGATTCAGCCGCAGAGCACACCGAGCTCTTTGAGAAGGGCCTTTAAAATCTCCCCTTTAGTCAGGTCGCCCGTGCGACCGGTATGAATGTTCACAAGTCGCGTTTCTGAAAAATACGGATTGCCGAATACAGCGCAACACAAAGATACAATGCCGCGTATCCAACCATCAGCCCGCTGGGCACGGAACTTGCTCCAAATGGGGATACGCCTAGAACTCCTGCCAGGGGCGTTTGCATCTCGTAGGATGCGCGCCTCCACAGCGATTCGCTTGGGATGATCAAACTGGTGATAATACCTACTCGAACTGCGGTGGGATTTTGGATCACCGCGCCGATTTGTTCTATCCAGCCGCCAATGAATGCAAGACCATAAAGCCCAAAGACGACCCCGCCGGTTGCCAGTGCGGGGAAAGATGCCGAGCACATGAGTGTGATCGTCATGATCAATAACGCTTCAAGATAGATGAGTCCTACTCCACTTAGTAAATTATCCGGTGTGTAGTCGGCTTGCATAAACATGCTCAAGACCACACCGCCAGCCATAAGCAGGATATATAAGCCAAGCAAACCTGCAAAGCCCAGCCATTTTCCCAGCACCACATCGGCACGTCGAATCGGTTTTGTGACAATCGTTTGAATTGTGCCAGAATTTATTTCGCCCGCGAGGGTATCGGCCCCCAGCAGGGCAGCCGTGGCAATAGAAAGGAAAGTGATCGCGTACAAGCCAGCCATGAGAAATGCATTCTGGCTTTCCACGTTCATAATGTTTTGACCCGCCGGCAGATCTCTGAGAGTGACAGCCTGTCTGACTTCAACGAGAATAAAATGCAAACCAATCGAGTAAATGATCAGAAAGCAAATTCCCAACGCAAAACCCGCCAGCAGGATACGCCTGCGAATTGCCTCGCGAAAAGTTAATTTGGCAAGGATCAACATCGCTGTCATAGTCCGCCGTCCTTGCCGACCGTTTCGATAAAGATATCCTCCAGCGACAAACGATTGGGCGTGATGGCATATACCTCGCCACTTTGCGCGACGAGGTAGCGCGTGACCTCCGGCAGAACTGCATCGCTTTGAATGATCATGCTGATATGTTCCCCGTCCATTTGGATATCTTTTCCCCATTGTGAAAGTCCCGCCAAGGACTCCGCCGAAAGTTTGGAGACGCGGATTGTCACACTCGTTTGATCCGTGGCAAGCGAGGTCAAGTCAAGGACGCGCACGACTTCACCATGCCGAATAAACGCGACCCGATTGCAGGTGACTTCGATCTCACTTAATAAATGCGAGTTCAAGAAGACACAAGTCCCTTGCGCTCGAATTTCGTGGATAATATCCCTCACGAGTCGGCGACCCACGGGATCAAGCCCCGATGTCGGTTCGTCGAGGAAGACCAAAGCGGGTCTGTTTAGAAGAGCCTGTGCCAAGCCGATTCTTTGTAACATCCCTTTTGAAAATGTGCGCAACTGTTTGTTGCGATAATCCGCTAGCCCCACCCGTTCGAGCAACTCATCCATGCGCGACGCAAGATCGTTGGCTTTCATTTTCAAGAGTTGCCCGTGCAGTAGTAAAAACTCGTTTGCAGTTAACCATTCCTGGAACCGGAAATGCTCAGGCAGGAATCCGATGCGACTCATAACATCCCGATCACTAACCGGTTTTCCCAATAACGATGCAGAGCCGGAAGTGGGCGCGGTCAATCCCAACAGCATTTTTATGGAGGTCGTTTTCCCCGCGCCGTTGGGTCCCAGAAAACCAAACACCTCACCCTGCATTACCTGCAGGGTGAGGCTCTTGACTGCGGCATAATCGCCAAAGACTTTTCTTAATTGGTCGGTTTCGATTGCATAAGCAACAGACATGAATATTCCTATGGAAGGGAATTCGCCATCTGGATTGCCTGCTGTGAATTACTGCCGAGTCCGCCGATGGCGTAGATGATCCCATCCCTGACCCAGATGAGCAAAAACTGAGGCGCATCATCAGAGGGTCGTTGAATAAATGTGCCTGTCACTCCATCCACGGGGATTTGATCATAAGTGGCGGCGTTCCTCGGAATGGGAACGACGAGTGTGGAAGTCCAATCCACGGTGTCAGTAAATGCGGAGGCTTGTTCGCTGGTCATGCCGGAGAACTCCAGTGCGATTTGGGCAAGTTGAGAAATGTCAATACTGGCAGGCGCAGAAACTGTTGGGCTGGGAATCTCCGAAAGGATAACACAGTCGGCATAACGGCGGCCGGGAGAGCCATGGGCATTCATATCCCGTCCGTCTCCGTCACTGCTGGGCGGCGGGCATGTGCCATAATCCACGCTGACACTGCCAGGAATGTCTACGGATATTTCTGCGCCGTCCATCGAATCGGAAAGGATGAGATCGCTCCTTCCGGCTTCATCTAATAAGGCTTGAGCCTTTGCGCGGTCTATCGTTAGCGTGAATGTTGACCCGTTCATAACGCTAATGCGGGATGGAGCTAAATCCTGCGGCAATCGGACATTGAACCCTGCCAATTGACTGGCTTGATCTGCGCCAGATGCCTCGACAGGTTCGCCGGGCTCTTTGATCATTGTAATCGAATCCGAAATTAATTGACCAATGTCATTGCCAACCACTCCGTTCAACTGTTCCATGCCGGTAAAGTCAACGGGTATGACTGTCACTCGCTGGATGCGGAACAGGTTGAGCAGTTCACTTGCAAAGGCGCGTGCGCTGGGGAATGCGAAAACCAACGACAATACAAGCAGGGCGGGAACGCCGTAACGAACAATTGGCGTAGCGAACAACTTTTTAAACATAGATGTCTCCTTTTGGGTAAGTATTTGTTGATTGAAACGGCGCCAGGCTGTCGCGGAGGAATGCAGGGAGTCGTTTGTCGCAGAAGAGAGAAAAGATAATTTATCGGCGGCAAATTGAATTTGAGATCCAATCTCCTTTTGCCGCGCCTGGCAGAATCTGCAGCCCTCGAGATGTTCGAGTTCGACTGAATTTAACTCTTCATCAAGGGCGGCTCGCAATTGGCCGTCATTCAAGTGTGTGTTCATATTTTCTCCTCTGTGAGCGCGCGATAACGCTTTTCAAAATCCCGTTCTGCGCGCAAGAGTAATGGACCGATGGATGTGGGCGAAAGGTTCAAGGCCGCGGCGATCTCTTTATAAGCCAGCCCCGAATAACGCATGACCAAAAGCTCTGCATGGCGTGGGTTCATTTGGGCAAGCGCCTCGCGCGCAAAACGCTGATCCTCCCGCTCGTCGAATATTTCAGGTGGATAATTTTGCGGCGCCTGCTCGAGCGCATCCCTGCCCGCGTTAATTTCATAATGTTCGCGGCGTTTGAAACTCCGAATGGATTGCAACGCCAGATTGGATGCCACTCTTTGAAGCCAGCCGCGCGTGTTGAACTTGTCTTTAGGCGCGGGGTGATGTTTGTATAGACGCAGGAAAGTTTCGAGCGCGAGGTCTTCCGCTTCTTCTGGGTCTGTTACCATGCTCACAAGCAGGCGATTGACGGGAGCCCAGTATTCGTGGAACAGGTTCTCGAATGCGGCAATCAAACTTTCATCAGATGTGTTGTTGCTCTTACGGAGCCTCATGGAGTGCAAAACGCTTTCGTGCGGGAGGGGTTCGTCCATCGGTTTTGTTGCTCTCTCTATAGTGGAATAATCCCGCTCGACGAGAAAATGAGACAAGACAGGACTTACACAGAATGAATTCTTGATCCACCAATCCTTCGACAGGCTCAGGACAGGTCCACGCCCTCCAATCTCTACTTCTCTACTCCTGCCATTCCAACTCGAACTCACCAATAGCCACTGTATCGCCTTCCTCGATTCCGGCTTTGCGTAAGGCTTCATCTATGCCGATGGTTTCCATGATCCTTTGGAATCTTCGCAGTGAACCGTCGTGTTCCCAGTAGGTCATCTTAGCCGCGCGCTCGATTGCCACGCCCGAGATGCGCCATGCGTGCGCGCCTGCGCGCGTGACAACAAATTCGCGCGGGTCTTCTTTTGGCTTGTAAACAGGCAGAGGCAGTTCGACTTCTTCGAGCGGGGGAGTCTCTGCCAGTTTTTGATGTGCTTTGATCAGCAGATCACGGGTGTTCGTGCGCGCCAAGCCCGAGATGGTCGTAAACTCGACTTTCAACTTTTTGAATTTCTTTCGGATGTCTGCAAGTCTTTCCTGGACTTCGGGCTGGTCTATCTTGTTGAGCGCGACCAACTGAGGCTTTTTTCCGAGATTCGGATCGAAGAGCGATAACTCCGAATTGGTCTGGCTGTAATCTGCAATGGGGTCTTCCGACAAACCATCAAGTAAATGAACGAGCACGCGCGTGCGTTGAATGTGACGAAGAAAATCATGCCCGAGTCCCGCGCCTTGTGACGCGCCTTCGATAAGTCCTGGAATATCCGCAAGCACGACGGTTGTGTCATCGTCAATGCTCGCCACGCCGAGATTCGGTTCAAGTGTTGTGAATGGATATGCCGCAATCTTCGGCCTGGCATTTGTCAATACGGAGAGCAGCGTTGATTTGCCCGCGTTCGGGACGCCGATCAGCCCGATGTCAGCGATCAACTTCAATTCCAGTTTGAGGCGTTTCTCTTCGGCGGGTTCGCCTCTTTCGGCCGTGCGCGGCGCTTGATTGCGAGATGTCGCAAAGTGTTGATTCCCGCGTCCGCCGCGCCCGCCTTTGAGAATAGTCAATTGCTGACTGGGTTGGGTCAGGTCGCCAATCAGGTCGCCCGTATCCGCGTCATAGATGACTGTGCCAGGCGGGACGTAAAGGATTAGGTCCTTGCCGTAGCGCCCCGACATTTGCGAAGGTCCGCCTTTGACACCCTCCTCCGCTTTGAACTTTTGATTCTGACGAAACGCGGAAAGCGTATTGAGTGTGGACTTGACCTCAAAGATAACGTCGCCGCCCTTACCGCCGTCTCCGCCATCGGGTCCGCCCAAAGGGATGAATTTCTCGCGGCGGAAGTGCATCATGCCGTCGCCGCCTTTGCCTGATTTAACGTGAATTTCTACCTGGTCAGTGAACATAGTTCTCATTATATCGTAGTGAGGTTGGGGCTATAATTATGTCGCCCTGAGGAAGCGTTTGCCGCGACCGAAGGGTCTCTAGCACCGTGGTAAGGATGCTTCGCTACACTCAGCATGACAGATCTGCAACATATACCTGGGATACCGAATGAAGCCGCGTTTTCACATACTGACAATTTGCCTGCTTCTTATAGGTTGGATTCTGCCCTCCACAGCGGTTCAAGCCGGACCTTTGAGTCTGCCTCCGTTTCAAGAAGCCTCATCCACGCCGGGTTCCACATCAACCCCCGAACCTGCCGCGCCTTCGCCAGCGGATATTATCAACGCGGTCAACAACTTGCGCCTCGCGCATGGATTAAACGCGCTCAGCGTTCATCCGGTTTTGATGAAAGTTGCGGCGGAACAGGCGAGCGCGCTTGCCGAGTCCGAGGGGACAATAGGACATGAACGTCCCTGCGGAATGACTCTCGGACAACAATTGCTGATGCTGGGTTTTCCGCTTTGGGGTAACCTCTTTCTGGACGGTTATCGGTCTGAGAATTGGGTGGCAGCATTTTCCACAGAGGATGCCATCTCATTCTGGCTGGGCGACGACGAACATACGAACACGATGCTTTCATCCAACCGCAGTGACATCGGCGCGGCAGTGGCGGTCAGCGACCAGATCTATGTGGTGCTTGAAACTGCATTGAAGACCCCCACGAATCAAATGCAGCAACCTGCCTATGATATTCTGACTGACATCCCTGCAACGCAAACGGTTTGCGCGGGCTTTGCATCTGGAGAGATTTCGGATTATTCGATCCCGGTCGCGGTCAATACTGCCCGCCCCGATGGGGATGTAGTCCATGAAGTGAAATATGGGCAGACATTATGGAGCCTTGCGATTCAATACAAGGTCAACATAGAACAAATCAAACGCTTGAACAATCTCACAGAAGACACCATTGTCCCCGGCTGGAAGTTGTTGATCCAAAAAGGAGCCACACAACCCGCGCCTCCCACAGTGACCCCGCTATCATTCGAAGCAACGAAGCAGGTTCTCCACACGCCTGCACCGTTAGAGTCTCCAACTTTTAGAGTAGTGGAAGTCGAGGCGTCGATGAATGCAGGGCAGTTCCTAAAACAGAACAGCATGGTTGTTGCGGCGTTCATTATCAGTTTTTCAGTGTTGGTCGCGGGAATTGTGGGATTTGGGAGGAAGAAAGAATGAAAATGTTGTAGGAACGACCCGCTCGTATTAATTAAATAGTTCGATTGATCTAGTTGGGTCGCCTCTACTTCATGTTCCTGCTGTCAGGAATCGTAAAGCAAAAGGTTGAGCCTTTGCCCAAGCCCTCTGATTCGACCCAAATTTTTCCACCATGCACTTCGATGATGCGTTTGATGAGGGTAAGGCCGACGCCGGTGCCTTCGATGGCTGGATTCAATTTTTCGAACAAATTGAAAATTCTGGCATGATATCGTGGTTCGATGCCCAGCCCGTTGTCTTTGATAAAAATGATCTGTTCACCATCTCGATCCGCCGCGCCGATCTCCAGAATGGGATTAAGTTGATCGCCTGTGTATTTTGCGGCGTTGTCGATTAGATTCTCAAAGACTTCACGCAACCGTATTTTATCGCCATACGCAGTTGGAAGATCCGGCGAGATATTAATAGTTAGATTCTTGGAGCGGATGCGCGCGTCCAGCATTTCCAGGGCGTCGTAAGTCAATTTAGAGAGATCAATTTCCTCGGGTGGGTTGACGATGCGTCCAATGCGTGAGAGTTCGAGCAAGTCTGTGAGCAGTTCGCCCATTTTGTCTGCCGCGCCTGCGATGCGTTGGAAGTCGGTTTGAATTTTGTCATTGCGATTCTCCCGAATGTCTTTATCCAGCATTCCCAAAAAGCCTTTGATAGTGACAAGCGGGTTTCGCAAATCGTGCGAGACTGTGTATGTGAAGCGCTCCAGTTCGGCGTTTTGTTTGCCAAGTTCTTCGATATATTTCTCACGCTCCTGCTCTACATGTCTGCGTTCTGTAAGTTCTTTGCGGACGTGCGCCAAGGCCTCGTCAATGCTTTTCACGGCGAGAAAGAGCAGAATGGCGATGATCGCAAATACCACCGTAAACGTTATCCCTTGTGTGACAGTGACAGTGAGGGTAGGCGGTGGCAGGAAATTATTTCTTTCCCCAATCAATAGCGCAATGATGGCAGTGATACTGAGTCCAGCCATCCAGATAATAGCGCGGCGACTAATGATCAACCCTGACATCACAATTGTCAGGATATAGAATGAAGCGGCTGGCGCGCGGATGGTGCCAACATTATAAACAACCAGAGTCGTGGCGGTAAAAAGGATGATAACCGTCACTATGCCTGAGGCCGCAACCTGCCCGGCAAGCATGAGAAGCCGCGTTCCAAAGATTGTTAGCCAGGCGCTTGCAATAATAATTAGAGACCTTTCGAGCCGCGGAACTGGGCCGCCTAGTAGACCACCTACAAAAAGCACGGGCAGGGTAAGGAGAAACGTATTCAATACCACGTTCAATAGCAACGCACTGCGCGTCTTATCTTCATCCCTAGGGAATACGGGGGCTTGAAACCATCGAATGAAAGTTTTCAGCATCTTGGTTTTTTCTTGGGTGAGATAAGATGTTGCAGAGCAGGAGTCGCTAGCTTTTTAAATTAATAAGAGGAGTCGGATGAATTCTATCACCCGACTCCCAACAACGAAACTACCAATCCATCCAACTATAGAACTACTTCCTCCCAAACTTCTGCATCAACAAATCCTGTAAGGTGGGTTGACCGATCTCCTGCAATTCATAGCGCACGCGTTGATAAGGTTTCGTGAGTTTGATGACACGTGTGAGGTCATTGGTGTGCCAACGTATGTGATTAACAATCGTTATGCGGTCGTCGGCGCGCAGCCGTATGAAGTTTTCAAGAATGCACTTGGAAGAATATTCAATGGAAAGGCCTGACGAAAGTCAGGCCTTTTTTGTTGTTGGTTGCATAATTTATTTGTTGGTGATAACGCATCCATCGATATGGCATTGTGGATTTGAGCCGTAAGTGTAGATCAAAGTTTTTTTGAACGGGTATTCTCCCATGCCAAGATAGAAATTTATTTCATTGGTTGCTTCATTGACTTCAAGAGTTGAATCACCGCCACCGTCTCCTGTTGTGTATTCAAACGGAAGAAGTCGGCAACCGGTATTATCTAATTCACATTCATATAAAGTATAGGTTAAAACTTGACAAGTAAATCCTCCATAGCAGGAAATATCTTTGACATATTTACTTGATGCATAGTAACGATGATTGCTAGATTGGACTGATGAGCCTTCCTCGTAAAATCGGGGAGGGGTGCTGTCTGTGTAACTCAATTCGTTGCTATAAACGATTACAACACTTACCTCTTTTGCTTTTTCATCAATTAAAAACTTCATCTCAGGGCTTCGTTTGTACATTAAGACGTAAGTCTCGTAATCAAACACTCCTCTCCTCTTGGTCAATTGGACATAATCCTCGTGCTCCGGTTCATCATTCCAGGTTATGTAATATGTAGCGCCGTTAAACGTCACAGTTTTGTAAACATCGGGCATGTAATCATAAACTTGATGCCAGTTTGCCAAAAACAGCATAACTGTTGCCAAAGCATAGAAGTTTTTTAAATTATGATGTTTTTGGAGCAGCCTGATCAACGAATAAACGATGTAGGAAAAAAGTAGAAATAATCCAATGTAGGTGTCGTAGATCTCTGCAGATAATATAAGTGTCAAAACCAAACTTGAAACAACTGGGAACCAAATATTTATGAAATTTGGTGAGTTTGCAAATTTTGCAAGTATGACTCCATAGACTATGTAAATAATCAACACGATGATACATGAATAAAAAGGATTAGAAAAAGGAGAGATTTGGAACCATCTGATATAAAAAAGTGAAAACACGGCTATTGATGCAAAAAAAATAATATAGGGAATCCATGGGATCAGTTTTTTGATCTTCATTTCCAATTCTCCACAGTCGTTAGCCTATATCAGCGGTCGGATGAATTCTATCAACTGACCCCTATTTTTCGTGAGGTGACAGTCATCTCTAAGATGACTGTCACTTGAATATCTACTTATTCTTCCTAAACTTCCTCATCAAGATATCCTGAAGAGTCGGCTGACCGATCTCTTGTAATTCATATCTCACACGTTGGTAAGGCTTTGTGAGTTTGATGACACGAGTCAGGTCAATCGGCGTACCGACTATGACCATATCCACATCCGATTTATTGATCGTTTCTTCGAGGTCCTTCATCTGCGCTTCACCGTATCCCATCGCAGGGAGAATGGGTCCGGTCTTCGGATATTTCGCATACGTCGCCGCGATGGATTTGACTGCGAACGGACGCGGGTCAACGATCTCTTTCGCGCCGAATCTGCGAGCGGCAACGTAGCCCGCGCCGTATGCCATTTCGCCATGAGTCAATGTCGGTCCATCTTCAATTACTAAAACACGTTTGCCGCGAATGGCTTCGGGATCTTCGACAAACAACGGCGAGGCGGCTTCGATTTGAATTGCTTTCGGGTTCAGTTTGCGAAGCGACTCGCGCACCGCAATCACTTTATCAGGGTCAGCCGTATCCACTTTATTAATCACGAACACGTCAGCGAGTCTTACATTCGTTTCGCCGGGATGATACATGGTTTCATGTCCTGCGCGATGCGGGTCAGCCACAACAATTTGCAAATTGGGAACATAAAACGGAAAATCATTATTGCCGCCATCCCACAACACAATGTCCACTTCCTGCTCGGCTTGCCGCAAGATCTTTTCGTAGTCCACACCCGCGTACACGATCACGCCGTTCGCGAGATGCGGTTCATATTCCTCGCGCTCCTCAATCGTACATTCAGCCTCATCCAAATCTTCATAATCGGCGAAGCGCTGAACTTCCTGGCGGATCAAATTTCCATAAGGCATCGGATGACGGATCGCCGCGACTTTGTATCCCATCTCTCTTAGGATGAGAGACACCCGCCGCGTTGTCTGACTTTTGCCTGATCCTGTCCGAACCGCGCAGACCGACACGACAGGCTTGGTCGACTTGATCTGCGTAAGTTTTGTGCCCATCAAGCGGAAGTCCGCGCCCGCGGCGTTGACCATGCTTGCCTTGTGCATCACGTATTCATGCGGCACATCTGAATAAGCGAAGACAACCTGATCGACGCCATGCTTTTTGATCAGATCAACCAACTCCTCCTCTGCGTGGATGGGGATTCCGCCTGGGTACAAGTCACCAGCCAGTTCCTTTGGATAGAGCCGCCCTTCGATGTCGGGGATTTGGGTCGCAGTAAAAGCCACGACCTCATAATCCTTATTGCCCCGAAAGAACGTATTGAAGTTGTGGAAGTCGCGTCCCGCCGCGCCCATGATGAGAGTTTTGATTGGCATAGATTCTCCTTTACAGAAAGTGTGATGGTGGTCGAGTAGTCCCGAACGGAGTGAGGGACGCATCGAGACCACAACCTTACATGATGGTCTCGATACGCCCGACGAACACGGGCTACCCGACCATCGAGTTGCACTGGAAATCTAAAATAAAACAGGCTAAACGCAAAGAAAACGTTTAGCCTGATTCTCACATCACATCTGGCGCTTGAATATCCAACAGCCTGAGTGCATTCGCAATTGTCTGCTTCGCCGCGGCGACGAGTTGCAGGCGCGCGTTCCTCACATTTTCATCCTGGCTTTGCAACACAGGTACCGCATGATAGAACGAGTGGAACGCATTCGCCAGATCATACGCATACGCCGCCATCACGAGCGGACGATATTCGTTTGCCGCCTGTTGAACCGCGTTGGGGAAGCGCGAGATTTGTTCGATGAGTTCGATCTCGTGTTTATCCAACTCATAATCGAAGGACGTGTTTACCTGTGTACGTGTATACGTATTTCCCTGTATACCTTCTGCCTTTTTGAGAATCGAATTCGCCCTCACATGCGCGTTTTGGATATAAGGACCGGTGCGTCCATCGAAAGACAGCGCGTCGTTGATATCGAAGACAATATCCTTGTTATTATCCACCGAAAGCATGGAGTAGACGAGCGCGCCTAAACCGATTTGCTCCGCGATCTTCATGCGTTCGGTTTCGGGAATGTCCCCACTTTTTTCAGACTCAACTGCAAGCACGCGCTGAACAGCTTCGTCTGCAACATCTTTGAATAATATGACTCGTCCGCGCCGCGCAGACACGGCTCCCTCTGGCAAAGTGACGTAGCCATAAGATAGGTGATAACACTTTGCCGCCTGCGGAAAGCCCCATAACTCCAGTATCTTGAATACCTGTTGAAAATGCAGACTCTGACGGAAATCCACTACGTAAATTGAACGGTCCACATGATACTTTTCAAATTTTTGTTTTGCCAGCGCCAAATCGTTTGTGCTATATAACGCCGTGCCGTCACTCCGCAAGATGACCATCGTGCGATATTTTTCCTTGGTCAGCCCCAACTTTTCATCAATCTTTACAATGACGGGTCCGCCTTGCGCGCGTTCATCTTCCGCGATGCCTTTTGCAACCAACTCGTCCACAATCTCTTTGCCGAGCACATTGGCTTCGCTTTCAAAGAACCAGACATCCATCTTTACATCCAGCATCCGCAGGATATCCCGAAACTCCTCCAGGCTCCACTCGCGGGTCACGCGCCAGAGTTCGCGCACCTCAGCGTCTCCCACTTCCCATTTGCGGAGCATGTCGCGGCGTTCGGCATCGTACGCCTCGCGCGTTGCAGTTTCTTCGGGCGTCTCGTTATCTTTCTTCTCCAACAAGGCGGTTGCCTCGATATAAATTTTCAACAGCCATTGACCGCGTTCGTGAACACCTTGCGGCTCCTGCCCTTTGTGGAACTTTTCGTAAGCCCACAGAACCGTAATCACACCCAAGCCCATATCGCCTGGATAGGTAGCGCGGATTGTTTCAAAGCCCGCGAATTCCACAATCCGCGCCAGTGATTCTCCTAAAAGAGTTGTCCGCGCATGACCAATATGGATGGAGTGATGTGTGTTTGGCTGGGAGTATTCGACCATCACGCGTTCATTCTTTGCCGCCCCGCGTCCAAAATCGGATTTTGTTGAGAGCGCTTCATCCACAACCCGACGCGCATAGTCCGATGTTTTGAAGTAGACGTTAAGATAGCCTTTGACTCCCTCAATATGACTGATGCCCTCCACGCTTCCAATCTGACCCTTGACCTGCTCGGCGATTTCTTGAGCCTTTTGCGGCACTGGAAGTTTGTTCCCTTTGCCCGCGCGCGCTTCGTTGGCGGCAGTCTGGAAAAATGAAGTGGCGAATCCCCATTCGCCCGAGAAGGGAATGGCTGTCCATTTTAGCTCAGCCAGCGCGATGTCATTTGCCGCGCAGTACGCTTTGATCTTGTCTTCGATGAGTTGCTGTTCTGTTTCAAACATAGTGTTGGGATTATATCAAATAGCCAAACCTGACATGTCTTATTCGCGTTGTTGCCATTCGGTAATATTTGCGTCGACAAAGGTCAAAATCAACTTACTCCTCGCGGAGACATGTCAGGTTTTTAGATTCTTGAACGCCCCAGGCGGACTCTGCAATCGCGCGATGATTTTTTCAACACATTCATCTGTTGTCAATTTGGATGTGTCCACTTCAAGATCATAGGCTGTGTATTTATGGATCACATCAAATTGCGCGCGGGCTTGACCAAGCGTGCGGTCTTTTCTGCCGCGCTCGTGTTGCTCCAATATTTCCAGCGGACATTGTATGCCAATCAGATACGCGTTCATGTCCGCGAAGAGATTCGCACATTCGTCCACCCAGGCTTTTTCCACGATGACGTGATCGGCGATGATGTTGTTGCCGCGTTTTGCCGCGGCGGCTATGGCGTGGTGCATGCCCGAAAACAGGATCGAGCCCAAAGGTCCAGAATGAACCGCTTTTCCAAGCACGTCATCCCACAAAGGGCGGTCAAGATATCGAGAGGGCATCATCCAAATGAATGGGTCAATCCCCATGTCGAGATAGGGTTCCCGCAATTGTGTTTGCAGGGTTTTGAGCAGGGTGGTTTTGCCGGAAC
>CAZIYY010000032.1:0-8002 GCA_964543585.1 uncultured Anaerolinea sp.
AGTGGCAGGAAACCGCTCTGGCGATTGGATTGCTGTTTGCCGTATTGATGAACGCCCAACTTCTGCTCCCCAACCCGCATATGCCTGAAGCCGTGCGAATGGCGCACTTGATGGAAACGGCCTCCTCTAATTTCATTTTTGGGTGGTTGGTCGGGTGGCTGCTTATGCAACGCCGTGAGTTCGCTAAAGTCACAATCGCACCAAACCAGGCCGCGCGCTAACCAGTGCATGCAGCCGACGCCACCAGCGAGGTTTTTATTGAGGTTGACTTCGCCACTTTCAGCGAGTCGTAGGGTGAAGATTCGGCGGGCGCGGCTGATGCGCGGCGTTAGCCGTTTCGTGGCACAACAATCAGGTTAGGTTAAATTTATGAGGATTAATGATGCCATATAATGTTAGAATTTTTCGAAAAAAAACTTCGACGAAGCTTTTGTCGGTAATAAATATAGCAAATCCATACGTGGACATTTGACGGCGGAATTGAGCTAGTAGCATCTTCCTCGCCACATGTTGTACCGTTTCCGATGTCCAATGAATCTGCAGTAGATCCAGAGAAAGCGTTTATTGCTTCGCTCTCAAGTTGTCATATGCTACGGTTTTTGTCAATTGCTGTTGAGAAAAACTACATATAAAGGAGAATCGAGAATGTCAGCAGATGCCGAATTATCCACCGAACAGAGCATCCTCAATACCCTCTTTCATCATAATCTATGGGCGAATCTCCACTTATTTGATACCTGCCTCACGCTCGATAATGCCCAACTCGAGCACTCCGATCCTGGAACATATGGTTCCATCCACTCAACCCTATCCCATCTGGTACGTTCCGAAGAACGTTATTTGTTTTTCCTGACGAGTCAGGAAACGACAGATGCCCAGCGCCGCGATGCGCGACCTCCCATAGCCGAATTGAAAGAGCGTATCCATCAAAGCGGTCAGACACTGATTCAAGTTGCTGGGAGTATTCAACCAAACACACAAGTGCAAGTTGGAGAAGGGGAAAAGGCAGAACTTATCCCTGCAACGATCGTGCTGCTACAAACAATCCAGCATAGTAATGAACATCGAACACATGTTGCCACGATGTTGGGTCAATTAGGGATCACCCCGCCGCCGTTCAGCGGCTGGGACTTTTACGATGAAGAGATACTCGGAAGTAAGAGCAGCGGAACGGGATGATTTTGAGAAAGGTCAGGCGGTCTCTGAAACGTGGAATAGAGGCGCAAAAACATAACGTGAAATCGGAACTTGTGCGAAAGCCAAACGTGTAGTGATAACAGCGCAGCTAACAAGACGTTGCAGCCAACGCGTTAAAGCGCGCGGCTGAATTTGAACGTTATGGACGCAACACATGGAAGCGAGGCATTGTAGGATGCAAATTCGGCAATTGAGCGTGACGGATCGGGTTCCAGCGCATCTGTTCTTTCTGGTGAGCGCGGTATTTCATTATTTGGGGCCCGCCTTTGCCGTGCTGCTATTCGCGCAGGTGACCGTGCTGGGCGTAACCTGGTTGCGCATTGCAAGCGCCGCTGTTGTCTTTGCCATCTGGCGAAAACCTTTGGCGGTCACACCCGAATGGATGGGCGTATCACCAATGGCTCCGAGCAAAGCCGATTTGAGCGCGTTTCGTTTCATCCGCACGGTCAGGCGGGTCTCATCTCTGGTAGCGGGCAATTCGAGCAGGACCTTGGCGCGCTGGTCGAGGAAAATAAAGTTCATGATCGGCACGGCGTGTTCAGCCAATTGATCGTACAAGCCGAGCGCTTTGAGCACGGGCAGTCCGCCGTCGCCTTTCATGCCGAGGCTGTATCCCTGAAAACGGCTGGTCGCGCTAACATCGCGCTCGTACAGTTCGACCTGCGCTTCGGGCGCGAAGCGTCGCATTGCCGCCGCGAAGGTTAATCCGCTGATTCCTGCTCCGATCACTGCGATTTTCATGATGGTCTCTCCTCTCTTTGTAACCGGTTGCTCACGAAGCTATGCTGCCGGCTTCGCGAAGATAGGCTTGTACGAAATCACGAGCGCGGCGATTCAGGCAGCAAAATAAACGTATAGAAATTCCCAGCCGAAGCCAATGGGTTGTATCCCAAATAGACGGTAAAGCAGTAATGTGTGCGCGCGATGACTCAGAGTAACACCAGCCCGATGACGGTGTAGATGCCTGCCATAAAGAAATGGGTGCGAGGATGAGGGAGTAACAGCTTGGGGTGGGTCAGCGGTTCGTCCCGAAACCCCATAGAGTAGGCGATGGCAAACCGCGGATGTTCGGTCAGGAGGACGAGCGCGCCCCAAATCACAAGCCACGAAGCGGCGTTCAATTCGCTCAGATGGCGACGCGCTGCGACGACAATGACGATAATCGCGAGAGCGACAACGGCTCCGATCTGAATGGAAAGTTGAAGCGACACGATAAACTCCTTTGCGTCACGTTGTGATCTTGAGTCCTCGACTATCCCTACGGCTTGAACACCATCAACCACAACACAATCATTGGAATGACATAGCCAACAATCACCAGGTCAGTAACTTTCATTTTCTTGATCTGTTCTTCAACCTCCGCCGCGCTGGCTGGTGGTTCTGCGGGGAGAATCGTATTTCCCTGCCGATATGGCAACCCAACCAGTTTTCGAAGAATCTTATAGCGCTTTTCATTCATGACCGCCATTTGAACAACGACGATCACCATCAACACGATGGATGCCCAGATCCAGCCTTTGCCCCATAATTTGAGGATGAACGGCAGGACCAAGCCCGAAAGCCCCATGATCAAAAGAGCTACTCCCATCACGATAAGTGTCGATTCCGAAAGATCAAGCATGGCGCGGATGCGGGCAAAATCAGTCTCTTTGCGGAGTCGGAACGCCATGGCAACCGACGTTCCATGCCCCAGAAAAAACGTGAATGCCGATAAGGTGTGCAGAAATATCAACCAGGGAACGAGCGCTAACATGTCAGCCTCCTTTGGCGGGATGTCGTGATCATAGTTTGAATTTTCAATAAACCATTATACGGAATAACACCGAATGGCAATTAGAGTGGCGGTCTGCTTAGGGCGGAGTGTTCATATGAAACTTCCTTTTCCACCAGTGTAATGACGGGTGCCTCACACCAAGCGCGCCCAACGGTTGCCTGCAATGAGGTATTAGCCCGCGCCCTTTGATAGTACACCAGCCAGATTCCGATTGCGATGCCACCAGCGGGGAAGAACTTCAGTGAGGCTGGGGGGTCAATTCGATCTAGGAAGGGCAGGCTTTGGCCGACGACGCTTATCAGCATACCCGAAACGCCAACTGCTACTGCAGAGAGACCCAGACGCTGAGCCTTAGATGGTACTAGGCGATAGAGACCAATAGTCAGAGGCATCATAAAGGGGATTTGAACTACACTCGAGATGTCGTTGATCCTGCCAAATGACTGGCCCATGGTGAAGAAGAGGATGCCGGTCAGGAAAGTAAGGATCGTGGCGGCAGCGCTAATGTATGCAGACCAGCCAGTGATGTGCAAGAGTGAGGCTGTGGTCATGTGTTTACTCCTTTCCAGAAACGTCGCAGGTTAACGGGTTACAGGCGGCCCAATTCCTTAAATTAAATTCGGCGATCTGCCGGCGTTACATTGCACATCAAGCATCCGCCGCGTGGACGAATAATTCCTCGGCTCTAATATTCAACCCATTCAATGCGGCGAAGGTTAGCTGTGTGGGGTCAAGATCGAAGCGCGCCGCGCACAATTGCTCGAACAGGGCATGATAACTTTTTGCAATGGATGTGTCCCATTTAAAACCGAGTCTGTCGGAAATTGCCCGAATGGACTCCAATGTCTCGCCTTCGATTTCCACGAAATTTCCGTAAGGCAATTCATCGAGCATGATATGGCAACTCTGGAGTCCAGGAGCTTGCTCGTAGGTTCTCGACAGCAACCTGTCGGACTCCAGAATATACGTCGCGCGATATTTTTCATAATAGAAGATGGGCTGATAGCCCAATGCCGCAAGAAATTCTTTTGCCTTTTCAAAATCTCCCACTGTAAATTCAATTTCAGTTCGACTTAATACACCTTGCTCGTTTTTGCTCGCGCTTTTATATGTGAGGCGCGCTTCGCTGTCGCGCCTCAGCCGCAGAACGCGTCCCTCGGAACTGAGGCTGGCGTCGTCGAAGAGGTCAAAGCGGATGTTGATCTCAAAGACTCTTTCGTGAATCAAGCGCGCCTTCAAGTCATAAAGACGCGTTGTTATCTTATCCAAATCCGGCACATAAAACTTTGCCTCTATCTCCTGCTTCATATTGCTCATCGTCTTCTAGTCTCGGAACCATCAACATCTATCAGCCAATTGCCAATTACTGAACACACACCACGTCCTACACCACACTCAACAAAGTTTGCTTCTGTTCCACACTCTCGCCCGCCTTGACCTTTATCCGATGCACCGTTCCATCACGCGGTGATTTGAGTTCGTTCTGCATTTTCATTGATTCGAGAATTAACAAGACCTGTCCTTTTTTGATTTCCTCTCCCTCTTCAACGGGGATGGCAACTACCAGCCCGGGCATCGGCGCTTTTAGATGAAAATCGCCCGTTTCTGCAACACCGCCTGCCGCGGATCGTAAACGTCTCTCGCGTTCATCCTCAACGGTGACCGGATACAGCCGCCCGCGCAAAAGCACCTGCCAGATGTCTTCTTCCTGCGCCACATAAGACTCGTGCGATTTTCCGTCCACGATCAATGAGTAAACAGGCTGACCGCTTACGGATTCAAAGTCAACTTCATAAACTTTGCCGTCAACGCTCACGTGCTTGTCGTCAATGATCTCGACAAGAAATTGTTTGTTTTCGACTGTGGTGATGTATTTCATGTGTTATCTCATAATCTGCTATATGCTTGAGGCGGCGTCACTTCGACAGGCTCAGTGCAAGCCTCGCCGCCGTCCCACAGGGATGCTCCGCGAAGGATGGCGGCTTGAGTGAAGGCATTACCTGTGCATTCTTTCCCAGCGCCCCACCCATTTCCAGTTGCTCGTGTCGCGTTCGTTGCGCTGTACGATATTGGAGGAGCGTTCTGCTTCGCGGTGCGCGACCATTGTGGCAAGGATTGCCGCGATCTCATCATAAGTCTGTCTGCTCTCTTCCGCGCCTCCCATCGAGAAGCGTTCTTCAACAAAGCGCGTGTCATACTGCCCGCCCATGAAGCGATGTGAGTCCATCAGTGTCTGATGGAACGGAATATTCGTTCGCACCCCGACGATGCGATACTCTTCGAGCGCGCGCCGCATCCGCAGGATGGCTTGCGCGCGCGTCTCTCCCCAGACGATGAGTTTCGCGATCATCGGATCATAGAATGGCGTGATTTCAAAGCCGGGATATACGCCTGTGTCAATCCGCACGCCAGGACCCGTGGGAATCAGACTGTGTGTAATACGGCCCGTGGATGGCAGAAAGTTGTTGTAAGGGTCCTCAGCGTTGATGCGACACTCAATCGCGTGACCGTTGAATTTCACGTCCTCCTGTTTGTAACTCAGCACGCGCCCGCGCGCAACACGGATCTGTTCCTTCACGATGTCAATGCCTGTGATCATTTCCGTCACGGGATGCTCCACTTGCAAGCGCGTGTTCATTTCAAGGAAATAAAAATTGTTATCCTTATCGAGCAGAAATTCGATTGTGCCGGCATTGACATAATCCACGGCTTGCGCGGCTTTCACTGCCACGTCCCCCATCTTGGCGCGCAATTCATCGTCCAATGCGGATGAGAGCGCCTCTTCCAACAACTTTTGATGCCTCCGTTGCAAAGAACATTCGCGTTCACCCATATGGATCACGTTCCCATGCGTATCCGCCATGATCTGGAATTCGATGTGCCGCGCGCCTTCCACGAGTTTTTCCAAATAAACATTGCCATCACCGAAAGCGGATTCCGCTTCGCGCCTCGCGGACTTTAGGAGGGTCGGCATTTCCTCCAGGCTTTTGACTTCCCTCATGCCTTTTCCGCCGCCGCCCGCAGTGGCTTTGATCAGCAACGGGAATCCAATCTGCGGCGCTTTTGCGAGCAACTCTTCGTTGGTCATGTTACCCACATCTTCCGTGCCTGGCACGACAGGCACGCCCGCCTTGATGACGGTCGCGCGCGCTTCGGCTTTATCTCCCATCGCCGCAATGGAGGATGGCTTGGGTCCGATGAACGCGATCCCAAGTTCCGCGCAAGCCGTGGAAAAATCATCGCGTTCCGCGAGGAAGCCATACCCGGGATGGACGGCATCCGCTTCTGATTTGCGCGCGATATCAAGGATCTTGTCCGCGCGCAGGTATGATTCTCGCGATGGCGCGGGACCTAGCAAATAGGCTTCATCTGCGTAGCGAACGTGCAACGCCTGCCGGTCCGCTTCCGAATAAACAGCCACCGTCTCGATGCCCAACTCTCGGCAGGCGCGAATGATGCGCACTGCGATCTCCCCGCGATTGGCGATCAATACTTTTTTGAACATGACACCTCATTAGATGTCATTGCGAGGAGCGCACTTGCTCTTTGCGACGAAGCAATCCCCAACTTTGTGGGAGATTGCTTCGTCGCCTCCGCTCAGCGCGAAGTTCCTCGCAATGACATTTCTACAATGGAATATTCCCGTGCTTCTTGGCGGGGTTGCCATCGCGCTTATTGCTTAACATTTCCAGCGCGTTGATTAATCGCGGGCGCGTCTCCTTCGGTTCGATGACATCGTCAATGTATCCGCGTTCAGCCGCGACATAGGGGCTGGCGAATTTGCCGCTGTATTCAGCAACCAGTTCGGCTTTGCGTTTGGCTGGGTCTTTTGCCTTCTCCCAATCTTTTCGCTGAATCAAATTGACTGCCGCTTCTGATCCCATCACTGCAATTTCCGCGGTGGGCCATGCCAGGTTTAGATCACCGCGAATGTGCTTGGAGGACATCACGCAATAGGCGCCGCCGTATGCCTTGCGTGTGATAACTGTCAATTTGGGGACAGTCGCTTCACAGTAGGCGTAAAGCAGTTTCGCTCCTGAGCGAATGATGCCATGATGCTCCTGAAATGTCCCAGGCAAAAAACCGGGCACATCTTCAAAAGTGATAATGGGAATGTTGAACGCATCACAGAAACGGACAAAGCGCGCGCCCTTTTCGCTTGCATCAATATCCAATACGCCAGCCAAAACCGCAGGCTGGTTCGCAACGAGGCCAACGGAATGTCCGCCCAAACGCGCAAAGCCGACGACGATGTTTGCCGCGTAATTCTCATGGATCTCGAAGAACTGCCCGCCATCCACAATCATACGGATCACTTCCTTGATCTCATAAGGCTTATTCGCTTCAGGCACAATCTTATCCAGCGCTTCGTCCATTCGCAATGGGTCATCGCCTGCCACGAAAGGGGCATCCTCCATATTGTTTTGCGGCAGATAGCCCAGCAATTTTCTTATGAGATAAAGCGTATCCGCTTCGCTTTCTGCGGCAACATGGCAGACGCCAGATTTTTCGGAGTGAACGCTCGCGCCGCCCAACTCTTCATGTGTCACATCTTCATGCGTTACAGTCTTCACCACATCGGGACCCGTGACGTACATGTATGAAGTGTTGCGCGTCATAAAAACAAAGTCGGTGAGAGCGGGAGAGTAGACCGCGCCGCCCGCGCACGGTCCCATGATGGCTGAGATTTGCGGGATGACTCCCGAAGCCATTGTGTTCCGTAAAAAAATATCCGCATAACCGCCGAGCGCAACCACGCCCTCCTGGATGCGCGCGCCGCCTGAGTCGTTCAAGCCAACCATCGGCGCGCCGTTCTTCATCGCCATGTCCATGATCTTGCATATTTTCTCCGCGTGGACTTCGCCCAGGCTCCCGCCAAACACTGTGAAATCCTGCGAGAAGACGTAAACAAGGCGGCCTTCTATAGTGCCCCAGCCTGTCACAACAGAATCGCTCATGAACTTTTGTTTATCGAGATTGAAGTCAGGCGTGCGATGCTGGACGAAGGCATCCACTTCGCGGAATGAGCCT
>CAZIYY010000032.1:8012-34818 GCA_964543585.1 uncultured Anaerolinea sp.
CGAACAGGCCATCTTCGGAGCGCCAGGGGTCGTTCGCGTGCGGTCAGTCGCCCCTTTTTGTGTTGAGTTTCAATTCGCTCTGTGCCCCCGCCCAAGCGTGATTTTGCCTTTCGCTCACGCAGATGCTGAATGTTCGTTTGACTGCTCATGTTCCTCGCTTCTTGTAAGAAAGTATTTTGTACTCTGATTCAACGCGCTTGCCAATGTTAGAGCCAGTAACAAGCCAGATGCGATCAAAGCAAACGGGAGGTTGGCTCTGGATGCCTGAAAGAATAATCTTTCAACCCAATATTCCACCAGCCACAAGATGATGGATGCGAGGATCGCGGGATGTGACCAGGGCTTACCGCCCAACATGCTCCAAATCAGGACGCCTCCCGCGGCGCCCCAACCTGCTCCTGTTATGGATAGGTATAACGGGCTGAGGCGCGCGTCGAATTCGTAAAGCACATCCCACCAGCGCAGGGCGGCGAAAAATCGAACCGCGCCCCACGCTGATAGGCTTAACACCATCCATAGGAGCAGGGTTACACCGAAAGGACGTCGTGATGGCATGATTTAGTCTTGATAACGGGATCAGGCTCGAGCGGGGAAGGAAGTGGATTTTTATCCATATTTGATCATGTTTGATTGGCAGGCGCGAATAATATTTACGGAGCTCCGTAGCGCATCAGTTCTTTTCCGCCGTAAAAGATGTTGAGCGAATTCATATATTCATTGAACTGGCCTCTGTAGGGTTGCTGATCCAAAATGACCGGATTGGCAAGCACGTAATCCAGCCCTGTCTTTTCAAGATACTCGCCGGCCCGCCCGGACTGGAGGGCCTGAAAATATGGATAACTATTGATCAACCCATCCATGTTGGTGATGGCGCGGTCGTGGATGAAATAACCAACGTTGCCTCCGCCGGTAATCCCGATAAGACTGCCGGGTTCCGTGTGTTCTTCGAGCAGGGGCCCGATATCCATGTATGGGGCATCCGGCGGCCAGTGATTGTATGGCATTGATTGTTGTATGTTCCTCCAAAACGATGCGCCCATGTTGAGCCCCGCGTATACAGCGAGTCCCCATGCGAAAATATGTGCGTACCGAATCCTGCTGATCATTTTATACAACATTCCCAACATCAGGCTGAACGTCAGAACGATCAGAACCAACTGACTGACCCAATACCATTCCTTGAATGAGGCATAACCCGACGAATTGTAGTAAAGCATTTGCAGCCATGCGCTGCTCAGGAGGGGGATGATGGCAAGTTGAGTAACGGCGTTTTTTCCCTTTGGTCGGTTGCTACGCAGAGCGAGAAAGACGACTAATAGGAACAAAGCGAGCAGGCCGAGATAACGCCAGGTGTCTATGATGCGTAATCTATAAAGTTTCTCTGCCCAGGCTCCGATGATGCTCGATATCGGATTCCAAGCATTGACATCCGTCCAATAATTGATTCCGAGGAAGGAGAGGATATCGCGCGCCGATCCACCATAGGCGCGGCCCGGAAGCGACGCCCACCATTGTTTGATCTGCCCGCTGACGGGCGAAAACGTTCCGAAAGCAAGTTTGTTCCAAATCATATAAGCCCCCAATGCGCCAATAACAACGCCGTAATAGGCGAGCCCATCCGCGACCCATTGTTTCCAATGATCGAGCAGATAAACAAGAGGTTTGTCGTCCGATCGGGGCGTGGTGGATTTACTTGTTTGCAAGCCCATGAAAATAAACCTGCTGATTCCGAAAAGGAGGAAAGATAATACAAGGTCCCACAGAATGGTGATGCGCGGGAATGAGCCTTGCAAGATTCCAAGCCCTGTGATGGTCAGCATTGCTGTGCCGATGATCGCGGAACTTGTGATGGCGAAGAGGAAAAGTTGTTTTAGCAGCCTGCCCGGACTCGATATACTTGAATGTTGATAGAGACTGAACAAAAACGCGCACGGAATTTTGACGATCAAGCCCAACGCCGCCATGGTCAGGGCGATATGGGCCAGTTGATAATAAACAGGGAAGCCGACCCGCAATGCGAACACGAACAATGTGGATACCACGATGGAAGCAATATCGAGCGGAAGATAATAACGCAGGGGATGCCCGCGAAAAATGATCCATAAGCCCGCCATGCCTGCAAAGAAGACGAGATCAAGCCTGCTGAACATCGTCAACGCGGCGATCACGCCGAGGGTTATTAATTGTCTATTGGAAACCTGAGGCCCTCGCCAGGATTTCTCAAACTCAAATAGTTTGTAAATGAGCAGGACGATGAAGAATGCCGCGATACCCGTTTCGAGTCCAGGCTGATATACAATCGCCAGCACGTCAAAACTGAACACCCAGAACAGCGCGGCGAGCGCTCCAATCGCGGGAGCGAAGACTTTTCCGATCAGCCGATAGAGCAGGATTCCAGTCGCGACCGAAAGCCCGCTCATGACCAGCAAGAGGACGCGAAGTGGCAGGATCAAATCAAAGCGCGCCAGCGCGAAGATCGGCACGCAGATTAGCATCCATAACGGATGATAGCCATTGGTCGGGTTGATTCCGTCAAATGTACTGCCTCGTCCCTCGCTGATGTTTTGCGCGACTTTGAAGTAATAGTAGGCGTCATCGCGCGTGAACCAGCGCCACGATAAATTCTGCCCATCTGATAAAGCCGCATACAGGCTCATTGACATTACAACGATGATTAAGATTGTTTCAAACCAGGGGAAACGTCTCATTAAGGAATGTCCAGCGTTACCTTTCCAAAATTCTCATTGCTCCACAAATGTTCCTGCGCGGACGCGGCCTCCCTGAGCGGATATGTTTTGTCCATGATTGGTTTTAGCTTTCCAGCTACAACCAAATCCATCACTTCTTTGAAATCGTCGAGCGTGCTCATCGTCGAGCCGATGACGCTCAAATGTTTTGCAAACATATAACGATTGTCAATTTCAACTTTCGGTCCCGCGCTATTGCCAACAGTCAGGAGTCTTCCGCCTTTGCGTAACGCGCGCAGGCTTTGCATGAAGGTTGAGCCGACGTTATCCACCACAATATCCACACCGCGCTTATTTGTGGCGAGAAAGACAGCCTTTGACCAATCCCCTTCTTTGGAACGGTCAATCAGCATGTCCGCGCCAATCGACTCTGCCATTTCCAACTTCTTCGCATCTGACCCTACGACGATGACCTGCGCGCCGATATATTTGGCGATCTGCGCGCTGGCAGTGTTGACTCCGCCTCCCGCGCCGACGATGAGCACTGTCTCGCCCTTTTGCAAATTCCCGCGTTTGGCAAGCGAATGCCACGCCGTTTGATAGACAAGCGCGGCAGCCGCGGCTTGATGATAAGGAAAATCTTTTGGGAGGCGATAGAGCTGTTTCACGGGAACTGAAATGTATTCCGCATAAGTACCGCGCAGGGTTTCACCGAGCAAGTGCCAATCGCGGCATAAATTATCTTTTCCACCCTGACAAAATTCACACTTTCCACATCCTATATTCGCATTAATTACAATGCGGTCCCCAACACTTGCACCTGGCGCAAATGCAGGTGTCTCGAATTCACGAATCTCTGAGTCGCTGACTCCATCCCCAATCCCAACAACTTCTCCAGCGCCATCCGCGCCGTTGATGTGAGGCATCTCCAGATTCAAGCCCTGCCATCCGTTACGCACCATCACGTCCATGCGGTTGAGCGCCGCGGCATGTAAACGGATCAATGCTTCGCCGGGTTTTGGTTCGGGTGTGGGAAAGTCCGTATATTCCAAGACTTCAGGTCCGCCGTGCGTGCGGAAGAGGACAACTCTCATATTAATGATTGTAACTGATTAGGACTGATTACGCTTCCGAGGCGGGATTCGAACCCTCAGGTGGAAATTGAATTCCGGTTTATCGCGTCTCTCTTGACCGTCAGCCTGTTCCTGTTTCGATTGATCTTTTCCAATCTCGAACAGAAATTCCTTGCGGGGCCAGCCAATCGAATCACGCAAAACCAATCCACTGAAAATAACAAACATAATGATCAAAGTAAGCAACACATAACGGACTGGTTTATCTATAAGCGAATGTAAGCCGTCCGCCAGCCCTATTTTTGGATTTAAGTCCACGCTGGTGTTGGTCATTGCATAGCCGATGATCTGTCCGTCGCGATGATGGTAAGCCACAGGTTGACCGTAGCCGCGCGGCGGTTTTTTCAACAGAGGTATTTCCAGGTTGCTTTGCGGAGCCTCAATAAAAATGATCGCAGGCTTGTTTATCTTCAGGTCATCCCTCGTTGCGAAGTCGTTGATCAGCGCGGTTTGGTACTCATGAGGAACAATATTGGAGTTTACAAGATATTCAATGCGATGCGGCGTCTCGTTCTCGCTCAGATAAATAAGAGTTACCGGCTTTTCTGTTCTCCATGCGATCCACGACGCGACATCCTCGAATATTGGCGGGTAGGTGAGCGGCATGCGGACGTAATATCTCTGAAAGCCGTAGTAGACGATCGCGAGAGATGCAATTGTCATTAGAGAAGTTCGCGCCAGCGAACGGAGAGACGCCCAACGCGATAAGGTTAGTTCAGTCAGGCTTTCGGCAACAGCCGCCAAGCCCGCGCCTGAAATGAGCGCCAGCGCGGGAATGACCGATACAAGATGCGTGTGTCGGGGCGGAAACGCGCCGATGACGCTCAAGAAAAATACGCCTGCGAGAAACCATATCAGCGGCAGGCTAAAGCGGAGTTGTTTTCGGTATCTCAGGCTAAGGACAAGCCCAACGAGGAAGAAGACCGGCGTGATGACGCCTGCCAATCCGTTAATCAGGAAGTGTTCATATACAACATAGGGATTGAAAATGGCGAGAAAAGTACGCACAGTCCCGCGCAGTAATAATTCGCTGTAAACTACAGGGTCGTAAAATATCGTATCTGTACCCCGCTCGCCAAACGGAATAAGCGGCATGGTTTGCGCAAGATCGCCTTCCCCGTAGTAGACTCTGGCATAAAAGGTATTGACAAAACTTGTTTCAAATATCTTATAGACCAAGCCTCCGCTATTCTCTCCGCTTGCCGTATATGCAATTCGGGGTGTAAACACCACTGCCCATGCCAGCAATATCACGCCCAGCGTTAGGATCGCGCGCCTCCATTGCATTTCCTTTATGACGAGCAGGTAGAGAACGCCAAAGCAAAGCGTGATCAAACCGAGCCACGCCGAGA
This sequence comes from uncultured Anaerolinea sp., assembly GCA_964543585.1. Taxonomy (GTDB): domain Bacteria; phylum Chloroflexota; class Anaerolineae; order Anaerolineales; family Villigracilaceae; genus Defluviilinea. Next base: position 13,185 of record CAZIYY010000032.1, read on the forward strand.
AATACGTGTAGAAGCCGACGCCGGCAACGATGCCTGCCAGCCAAAGATAAAAGATACTGCCTTTACGGGCGCCTGTTGCAAAAAAATAAATGCATAATGTAACCGGGAAAAGCGACTGGCTGTTGTTGTATCCCATGCGCGAGAACGAGATGAAATACGGGTTCGACATCATCATGATGCACGCGGCGACCGCCGCATGACGGCCAAACCATTCTTTCGCAAGCAGATAAAGAGGGATGACCGTGAACATGCCTGCGATGACAGACGAAAATCGCCATGCCCAGAAGTTCACCCCAAAGATCCGAAGCAGCCAGCCCTGCAAAGTGGAACTTGCTATGGGGAAGGTATACACCCCTGAATCAAAAATGGCGGGATGAATATCGCCAAGCGCGACCGCCCGCGCGGTTTCCCAAAAATTCCCCTCATCGGGGACCATGGTAAAAGGCACATCCTGTAATGCGAATGAATTAATGGAGAATCCGAGAATAAGCAGGCCGGTGATCCAGAATAAATCCAGAGAAGAAATTCCTGGCGATAATTCCAGCTTTACGCTTTTATCCCAATTCCAAAACACCTGTGTGAAAGCGGAGATCGCGACCAGCCAAAAGACAGAATAGACCGGCATATATTGATGCCTGTCGAGTTGGAAAAGTAAATAGCCGATGGATATAATGCCGATCAGAATCCGCGAAAATTGGAAATTCCATCTTGCCTCTGCGCGCCCAGGCCAGCGCGTTGCCCAGTTGACGAACGGCTCTTTCCACGTGGATGGCATGGCTACGAGAGCGCACAAAATCGCCCCACCGATGAAATAGGGCAGGGCATACAGCACATTATCAAAGTTGACGATTTCAAGCCGATACACGATATTCCAGAATTCAGCGAGGGGGAGCGGATTGCCTTGCGGCGCGCGTTGCTCCATCAAATATTGACCGTAGCCAATGGATGCGATTCCGGCTATCAATAGTATCCAGCGCGCGGGCAGAGTTGACTGAATGCGCTCGCGCAGAACGCGTAAGGCGGCAATCACTTTATTGGGCAGTGTTCGAATTTCGGCTGGCCCGAAGCATGAATCAGGCATATCTCGTCGAGTGTGTTTCAATCCTAAATATATGATTGTTCAATTTGGTTTTTGCGCGTTGATTGTATTGGTCATCGTATACCTTCCTATGACAATAAGGAATGACGAATGTCGCAGTTATTATTTCATCCCAACTCGCTTCTTGAAATCACCAATCTTTGGATCTCACTCGTCCCCTCGTAAATCTCAGTGATCTTCGCGTCGCGGAAATATCGCTCAACCGGAAGTTCCTTGCTGTAACCCATGCCGCCGTGAATTTGCACAGCCTGATGCGTGACGTACATCGCAGTCTCAGATGCAAAGAGTTTCGCCATGGCTGCCTCCAGCGAATAACGCCCGCCGTCTTTTTTGGATTTTTCTTTTGCAAGCGCGGCGTTGTAAATCAATAGACGGGACGCTTCGATGCGCGTCTTCATGTCTGCGATTTTGAATCCCGTGCCCTGAAATGATCCAATCGGATGACCGAACGCCTCTCTCTCGACTGAATACTTGCGCGCGGCTTCGTAAGCCGCTTCCGCGATCCCAAGTGCTTGCGTCGCAATCCCAATGCGGCCCGCATCCAGCACGGTCATCGCGATTTTGAATCCTTCACCTTCTCTCCCTAAAAGATTTTCAGCAGGCACGCGGCAATCTTCAAAGATCAATTCACTCGTTGCAGATGCGCGGATTCCAAGTTTCGGTTCCTTCTTGCCGCGCGTCAGACCTGGTGTGTTGGCTTCCACCAAAAACGCACTCACTCCTTTTTGCTTTTTATGTGGATCCGTCATCATGAAGACGACATAATAATCAGCGACGGGTCCACTGGTGACCCAGGATTTGCGGCCGTTCAATATGTAATGATCGCCGCCACGCGTGGCGCGGGATTTCATCGTCCCTGCATCCGAGCCGCTTTGTGGTTCGGTCAGCGAGTACGCGCCGATGGCTTTCCCCGATGCGATGGGCGTGACATATTTCTTCTTCTGTTCTTCCGTGCCAAATTTCATGATGCCGTGACAATACAAGGAATTGTTCACGGACATGATAACCCCGTGCGAGGCGTCTGCCTTGCAGATTTCTTCGAGCGCGAGAACGTAGGCGAGCGTGTCCATTCCCGCGCCGCCGTATTGTTCGGGAATCTCAAGCCCCATGAAACCAAGCGCGCCCATTTTTTTGATGGTAGCGTGCGGAAACTCTCCGCTTTCGTCGAATTTAGCCGCGATAGGCACGATCTCATTTTGGGCGAAGTTGCGCGCGGCGTCTCGTATCATTTTATGTTCTTCGCTGAGGGGGTATATGGCAAGGTCGGTCATGTATCCTCCAGTTATGGTCCATTCGTGATTATACCGCTACAACAGGCATCATCGCATCACGACGTGGGCAGTCTGATAAAATATCCCAATGAATAACCAGCCGACAACGGAAGATCGCATCTGGGCTGTGCTTTCGCATCTCTCTGCGCTTGCATTTGGCATGGGAATCCTTCTTCCAATCATTGGCTGGTCGGAGCAGAGACGCAAATCAAATTACGCGTCTTTCCAATGTTTGCAGGCTTTGGGGTATCAGTCGCTGGGGTATACCATTTGGCTCTTGAGCTACTTATTATTGGTCATGGCGCTTGTAGTTATTGTAGTTGTGCTAAGTTTTATGGAGAATGGCGAAAATAATATCTACGGATTTATGGGGGTATGGATGAGTGTGTTTCTCTTCATTATCTTTGGAGCACTTGGCATTTATTTTCTCCTTCCGATCATAGCGGCGGTTTCTTGCGCGCTCGGAAAAGACTTCCGCTATCCGTTGATGGGGAATCGACTCGCGCATTATCTTGCTTATGACCCAACGAGTGGAGGGGAGGAACAAACATGGTTGATTGAAGATCACGAAGATCGCTGGGTCGCGGCGATGGGACATTTCAGCATCATCATTGCAATTTGGGGGATGCTTACGCCGCTCACCGCATGGATATTGCAAGGAAACCGCAGCACCTTCTTGAAATTTCAGTCCATGCAGACAGTTGCCTATCAGGCTGTGGTGAATATCCTGTATTTTGGCGCTGTATTTATATATATGCTGGGCTTCTTCGCATTTGTCGCTGTAACTGGGCTCGTGGGAGTCGCGCAGGATGGCGGATTACCTCTGGGAATGTTGAGCCTTGTTGCCTTCATTGGCTTTTTATTACTTGCCTTTGTAATTTTCCTGTTGATCCCTCTATTTCACATTCTCGGTCAATGGGCGGGATACCGTGTGCTCAAAGGTGATAATTATCGTTACCCAGTTTTGGGTAAATTGGTCGAGAAGAGAATTTCAAGAAATGACGTTGAGGAGAATCTAGCATGAAAATCTTGATCGCATCGGACATGGAAGGGATTACCGGTGTCACTACATGGGATCAGGTGACGCCGGGGCATGCGGAGTACGTGCGCTTTCGCAAGTTGATGACTCAAGACGTGAACGCCGCGATCCGCGGGGCGATTGAATCAGGCGCGGATGAGATCATCGTCGCGGATGGGCATTGGAACGGGTCGAACATTCTGGTGGAGGACCTTGACCCGCGCGCCCGCTTGAATACCGGTTCACCTTCTCCGTTTTCGATGATGCAGGGAATTGACGAAAGCGTGGATGCCGTGATGTTTATCGGTTACCACGCGCGCAACGGATCACCGAACGCAGTACTCGACCATACGTGGTCATCGAGGACGGTTGCAAATGTCTGGTTGAACGATATTTTGACGGGAGAATATGGACTGAATGGATCTCTGGCTGGTCATTTCGGCGTGCCTGTCATTATGGTGTCTGGTGATCAAACGGCTTGCGCGCAAGTTGTGGATATATTAGGCGAGATGGAAATGGCTGTCGTAAAAAACGCGACAGGACGATTTGCGGCAGAGTGTTTGACTCCGCAAGTGACACAGGACTTGATTTTTATGTGCGCGGCGCGCGCGGTGAGCCGCTTGTCTGAGGGAGATGTGTCTGATCCGTTTGTGTTGGATACACCTGTGCGCGTGACCGTCGAATTCTTCATGTCCGATATGGCGGACCGTGCGACGCGCATCCCGTTTACTCAACGCGAGGGGACGCGCGTCTCGTTCAGCGCGCAGGAGATGGCTTCGGCTTATAACGGCTTCCGCGCCTTGGTGATGCTGGCTTCGGGCTGAGGAAGATTTTTTGTAACGGAATCAAGCGTGGGCTGAGAGCGAAGCGGGGGTTTATCCAAACAGTTCGTCTCTTTATCGGAAATCTCGAATCGACTTTTCCCATCATATTTCATTTATAATTGGCGCAGACAGGTCGTATCCAAATGCTTTTTGCGGTGTAACTTTCACTGAAAGGAGGTGTTGGTTCAGAGGCAGTTTATTTTATACATTCGTGTCGTACCAACTTAATTTCCCAAGGAGAGAGAAATGAAATCCAAATGGTTTGTTTTAGTATCAGCTGTCGCACTGATCGGCCTCATGCTTTCCGCGTGCGGCCCCGCGCCGACAGAGGTGCCTCCCGCCGAGACCCAAGCGCCTGTGGTAACCGAGGCTCCTGCTGTGACGGAAGCGCCTGTTGCGACAGTGCCCGCCGCCGCGAATGAAGGCGAAGTGGACATCGTGGATTGGCCCGGCTATATCGAGCGCGGCGCGAATGACCCGAACTATGACTGGGTAACTGCCTTTGAAAAGGAGACGGGTTGCAAAGTCAACGTGAAGGATGCGGCCACTTCTGATGAAATGGTGCAGTTGATGAACTCTGGCGGGTTCGATCTCGTCACTGCTTCCGGTGACGCAACCCTGCGCTTGATCTATGGAGGCTCGGTGCAGGAAATTGATATCAGCAAGATCCCTTCCTACAAGAATGTTGACCCGCGCTTGCAGAGCGCGCCCTGGCACACTGTTGACAAAAACAGCGACGGCACACCGGAGCATTACGGCGTGTCCTATCAATTTGGCTTGAATGTTCTGATGTACAACACGAATGTCTTCAAGGAAGCGCCGACTTCCTGGGATGTTGTGTTCAAGGAAATGAACTTGCCGGATGGCAAATCCAACAAGGATCGTGTCCAGGGTTATGTAGGCCCCATCTATATTGCAGATGCCGCGGTCTATTTGAAAGCCCACAATCCCGAGTTGGGAATCACTGACCCCTATGAATTAACCGAAGAACAATTCCAAGCCGCGATTGATCTGCTTAAGGGACAGCGCCAGATCGCCCCAAAGTATTGGGGTGACTACACCGCCCAAATCGAAGACTTCAAGAATGAAGGCTTTGCCGCGGCTCCGTCATGGCCTCTCCAGGTAAATCTCCTGCAAGCCGATAAACAACCGGTCGCCAGCACCATTCCCTCTGAAGGCGCAACAGGTTGGGCAGATACGACCATGATGTCCTCAAAGGCCTCGCATCCCATCTGCGCATACCTGTGGCTTGAGCACTCGCTCGACCCGAAGGTTCAAGGCGATGTGGCGGCTTGGTTCGGTTCCAACCCGTCCGTTCCTGCTGGTTGCGCCGCCAGTGAGCTGCTGACAGCGGATGGCTGCAAGCTCAACGGCTTCAATGACTTCGACAAGATTTACTTCTGGAAGACCCCCATTGCCGATTGCGGCAACGGACAATCCGATTGTGTGACATACGACCGCTGGACTGAAGAGTTCACTGCGATTGTGGGCGGTCAGTAAAAATATTCTACAGGTAGGGGCGGGCAAATCCTGAGCGACACTTGCATGATTTGCTAGGCAAATGACATGCAAGTGCAGGTGAGTCGATGGAGCCCCGCCCCTGCCGCGTTCAACAAGGCTATAAAATGGGCGATCAAACAGCGATTGAGTTTAAGAACGTGAGCCGTCTTTTCGGCGACGTCAGGGCGGTGGATGATGTGACGCTTGAAATCAAGGATGGGGAGTTTTTCTCCATGCTGGGACCTTCAGGCTCAGGCAAAACAACATGCCTGCGCATGATCGCGGGATTCGACCGCCCTACATCGGGACAAATCTTTTTATACGGGCAGGATGTTTCCAACCTGCCCCCTTATGAACGCTCCGTCAATACGGTGTTTCAGGATTACGCCCTGTTTCCTCACATGACCGTGGACGATAATATTGCTTATGGTTTGATGATTAAAGGAGTCGCGAAAGGCGAACGCATGAAGCAAGTAGATGAGATATTGGATCTTGTACGCCTGCCCGGCTTTGGATATCGGAAACCCTCCCAACTCTCGGGCGGACAAAGGCAACGCGTCGCCCTCGCCCGTGCCCTGATCAATCATCCCAAAGTTTTGCTTCTCGATGAGCCGCTCGGCGCGCTGGACTTGAAACTGCGCCAGCAAATGCAGGTGGAGCTTAAGTCCATTCAGCAAAGCGTTGGCATAACCTTTATTTTTGTGACGCACGATCAGGAGGAAGCGCTCACGATGAGCGACCGCATCGCGGTCTTCAATCAAGGCAAGGTCGAACAGGTGGGAACTCCCGCAGAAATTTATGAGTATCCCACGACTCCTTTTGTGGCGGGGTTTGTCGGGGTATCCAATCTCGTTGAGGGTGAAGTTGCGAAGCGGATCACAGGTTCGGACTCCAGGTTTTCGATTCGCCCTGAAAAAATCCACCTGGCTGCCGCGAATGGAAACGTCGAAAGCGATATGTTCTCCGCTGATGGCAAGGTCCGCGACGTGATTTATCTTGGCTTATATACGCGTTATCTGGTTGAACTGGAAGGTGGCGGGGACCTGGTCGTTATTGAACAAAACCTGAAAACAACCTCCATGGATGTCATGCGCGCCAGGAATCAGCAGGTTCGTCTGTTTTGGAAAAAAGACCACGTTCGTTACGTGGGAGGTTGACATGCTGCAACGCATTTCCACCTATTTATATTTGCGCCCCAGACTTATCCTGTTGCTTTTACTTCTGCCGCCCTTGATCTGGTTTTTGGTGGTGTACATCGGCGCGCTCGTCACCATGCTCATCAACAGTTTCTTTTATCTGGATGGCTTCACGGGGCAGGTGGTGCGCCAGTTTACCTTGCAGACCTATGCCAAGCTGCTAATTCCCACAAACCTGCAAATCTTTTTCCGCACCACATTGATGGCTTTGACGGTGACCATCGCGTGCATTGCCATCGCGTTCCCGCTTTCATATTATATGGCGCGCTTTGCATCGCCGCGCATGAAGACGTTCTTATATCTCGCAGTGACGCTGCCCCTGTGGTCGAGTTATGTCGTGCGCGTTTATTCGTGGAAACTAATTCTCGCCCAGGAAGGGATAATTTCCTGGTTTGCCCGGCTCGTCCATTTGGACGGCTTGTTGAATTGGTATCTGAGTTTCGACGCGCTGGGGGGGCCCTCGCTCTCCGTTTCGGTAACGGGCATCTTTCTTGTCTTTGTTTATATCTGGCTTCCCTATATGATTATCCCGATTCAAACCGCGCTCGAGCGCGTGCCGAAATCCCTGATCGAAGCCTCCAGTGATCTGGGCGCGAAACCGGCCCAAACATTTCGTAACGTGATCCTCCCGTTGGCATTTCCCGGCGTAGTGGCAGGTTCGATCTTTACGTTTTCGCTCACGCTTGGCGATTTCATTGTCCCCTCTTTGTTTGGCAACTCCAGCTTCTTTATTGGCAAGGCGGTGCTTACCTATCAAGGCACGTCAGGCAATATTCCATTAGCCGCAGCGTTCACGATGGGGCCCATTGTGATTATGATCGTTTATCTATTAATTGCGCGCAGATTAGGAGCCTTCGATGCTCTCTAAAAAAACTCCCCAGCCTTCGGGCGAACAAGCCCCCTGGTTATTAAGATTCGGCGCGGCGGGCGCGCTGCTCTTTTTGCATATTCCCTTATGGCTGATCTTTCTCTACGCGTTCACAACAGATGAATCGGGATATACTTTTCCCCCGCCAGGCTTGACCCTTAAGTGGATTCCGCGTGCGCTGGCGAATCCTGATCTGCGGGCAGCGCTGCTTCTCACCCTGAAAGTCGCTTCACTTGCGACAGTGACCGCGCTCATCCTGGGGACTCTGGCTGCAGCGGCAGTCTATCGTTTTAATTTCTTCGGCAAAGAAACTATTTCATTCATGCTCATCCTTCCGCTGGCATTGCCCGGCATCGTGACGGGAATCGCCATCCGTTCCGCCATCAGCTTGATGGACATCCCTTTTTCGTTTTGGACGATCGTGATCGGTCACGCGACGTTTTGCGTGGTTGTGGTGTATAACAACGTGCTGGCGCGCTTCCGTCGTTCCAGCAATTCAATGATCGAAGCTTCCATGGATCTGGGCGCAAATTCATTCCAGACATTCTGGCACGTGATCTTCCCAAACATCGCCACTGCATTGCTGGCTGGCGGCATCCTTGCATTCTCTCTTTCATTCGATGAAGTGATCGTCACCACCTTCACGGCGGGACTGCAACAAACACTCCCGATCTGGATGTACAGCCAGATGCTCAGGCCGCGCAATCGTCCGGTGACCAATGTCGCCGCGATGCTGGTGGTCTTGATCACGACATTACCAATCTTATATGCGCAGCGCATCACCGCGGAAACTTCGGATACAGAAGGGGAGACGAAGTAAAAAACTCTGGAGTGCAGAGGATTGCCCCTGCTCAGTCTGAAAATGAGCTGTCAATCTCCAGAGTTTTCATTGAAACAGAATCAGCGGGAATCGAATCCAAATTCCTCCTCAAAAAGATTGACATCACAGTTTAACCAATTACAATTGCAACTATTCTAACAAGGAGAGTTCATATTCTAACGACTCGCACGAGTGTGAATGAAGAGATGCTCGCGCCCTTTATCTAAATTACGCCACGAATAAAATCTGGCTTCCGCCGCCCTCCAACTAATACTTGGTGAGGCGGCGGGACTGCTTAACGTGATGCAGTCAACACAGTGGTTAAGAGCTGTTGTTTTGGCTGTTTTTGATTCTTTGGAGAAAAGAACCAAGCCACAGAGAACAAAGAGATTTTGAGACTCATTCTCAAAGAACTCAGTGCTCTCCGTGGCGAAAAACAAGTGTTGTCACTTTGGCGCGCGTTGCCAAAGATATTCTGGGCGAAAGCCTTCACCAAAAAGAAAGGAAAGAATGACCGGTCAGTTTCACTCCTATCTAAACCCGAAATGCGATTCGGGACCATTCGAAGAGAAAGGCGGATGCGGTGTGTTTGCCCGCGAGCCAATTAGGAAAGGCGAGTTGTTATCGCTGTGGGGAGGTCGCATCGTGGCTGAACACGAACTCGACCCAAATATGCCGTACTTCAATCAACGCATCCTTCAGATTGAAGAAGGTTTTTATCTGGAAACCCCAAAGATCCTCGAGCCTTCCGATTGTTTCAATCATTCCTGTGAGCCGAACGTCGGTTTCACTGGTCAGTTGGGTCTGGTCGCCATGCGCGATATCGAAGCGGGTGAGGAACTTAATTTCGATTACGCCATGTGCGACGCCACGCCTTACGACGAGTTTGATTGTTACTGCGGCGCTGAGAATTGCCGCGGCCGTGTCAGAGGCACAGACTGGATGCGTCCCGAACTATGGGAGAAGTATGACGGCTACTTTATGCCGTATCTCACAAGGCGCATTGAGGCGCTCAAAGCCAAGATGCGCGTGCCCGCGTAAAACAAAAACGGATTGCACGGTACAATTGCGCAATCCGTTTTATGTTTAAATCCTTTGCATCAGTGCGTCGCACCTTACTCGATAAGATGAATCCAATCATGTGGATTTTCCTGATTAACTGGATAAGTCCACCCGTCTGGTGCGACGCACCCTCAACCTTATGCCTAAATCATTTGCATTTCGAATTTACATCGTCGCGCTTGTTCTGCGTCTGATTCCTGTCATCCTTGCGCGCGGATTGGGAATCGGACTCGACGATATGTTCCAATATGATATGCTGGCGCGTAGTCTCGCGCAAGGAAATGGATTCCGCTGGTACGCGCGGGCAGACTTAAACCAACTCGCCTCCTTCGTGGATTTTGATTTATCCACCGTTAAAGAATATGATCCCATCGTGGGCATTCCAACTTCCTTTCGCGCGCCGTTATACCCAGCCTTCCTCGCCACCGTTTACTTTTTTAACGGGACTGAATTCTCACGTTTCTTCGCCGCGCGCCTTGCACAGGCGATCTTCCTCGGCGCGCCGCTCGCGCCATTGACGTATTTTGTATCAAAGAAATTATTCCCCCCTCTCCTACAAGAAGAGGGGTCAGGGGTGAGGGCAGAACGTGCCGCGCGCATCTCCGCATGGATTGTCGCCGCGTACCCAATGTTATTGGTTTACCCACTCGGCCTTGGAACAGAAAACCCCTTTTTCGTTCTTCTTCTCACATCTTTCTTCTTTCTTCTGTCTTCGGTTGAAAGACCCACTTCTTTGTGCTTTTTAGCTTCGGGTCTCTTTCTCGGCCTCACTGCCCTCACGCGCTCTGTCATCTTTCCCTTTGCGGCGCTTGCAATTCTTTGGACTTGGTTTATCCTGAATCAACACCGCGGAGCGGCCTTGATCGCAATCGCTCTGATATTGACAATCTCTCCGTGGATTATTCGTAACTCCTTTTTGCATAACAGATTAACAGGCATCGAAACATCAATGGGATATAACTTATATCTTGGCTATCACCCGCAGGGAAACGGATCGTTTGTATTCGGACCCTCATTGGATTTACTCACCATTCTCGATGACGCTGAACGAGACAAGATAGGCACGCAAAAAGCGATTGAATTCATCAGAGCTCAGCCCGAAAGATTTATTCCGCTTGCCGTCAATCGTCTCGGCTTCTTCTTCGGACTCGAAAAGCGTGTGCTGATATATTTCTACGGAAATAACATTATCGGATATATCCCGCGTCCGTTGTTGTTGACCATTTCTGTTATCCTGCTTCTGCCGTTTGTAATCATTTCAACCTCCGCCGCATTGAGTTTGCCTCTTTTGCGCTGGACTCCTCAAACTTGCTTGCTTGCTCTTTTGCTGATTTCCTATATTCTGCCTCATATATTCATCCTCTCTGAAGACCGCTTTCATCTCGCGCTCGTTCCATACATTGCCATTCTCGCCGCACAAGTTTGGGTCAATGGATTTGGCTCATTATCAACTGGCTGGCGCGAATCGCAAATAGGAAAAATTATCGTAATCCTTGCCGTCTTCTGTATGTTCCTCCTTGTAGCCAACTGGGGCGCTGAACTCACCCGCGATGCGGATAAAATATCCCAACTTCTCAGCCCAGCTGGCAACCAATCCTACTTCCCCTACTAATTATCCAACCTCCAATTACCATTGCCTAATTACCATGAAGACACTCCTCGGCGAAAAACTTTACTTTGACTGGAAAATTGTCACAATCACAATCGTATCCACGCTCTTGCTAATGGTGGATTATTATCACAGGTTAACCCTATACAAATATTGGGATCGCGTCATTTTGTATCTTGTCATCCCATTGACACTCATTATTTTTCTCTTCCGCGAAAACCCAAAGGAATTCGGTTTCTCCTTCGGCGATTGGAAGGCGGGTTTGATCATCACAGCTATCGGCGTTCTGTTCATGGTTCCCGTTATCTATTATTTAGGAAGTGGCGACGCGGCGATGCAGGAGTATTACAAGCCTTATACAAAAGGCTTGCCGTGGACAACCTTCCTCGACCTCATTGGCTGGGAATTCCTGTTCCGTGGCTGGATCTTATTTGGATACGCGCGCAAATTCGGGCATGATGCGCTATGGCTCCAAGCCGTCCCGTTTGCCATCGCTCACATTGGAAAACCTGAGGTAGAGACGCTCTCCACCATCTTCGGCGGCTTTGCGTTTGGATGGGTCGCCTATCGAACAAAATCATTTGTGTGGCCCTTTTTGATCCACTGGTTTATCGCAACGTTTATCATCATCGTCGCGGCGGGATTGATTTGAAGATACATTTGGTCTGGGTACGTCCTCGGCTTTCACTCGGACTACTTGACCAGCAAACTACCAAACTATCAAACCATATGGCTAACTTCACCCTGCGCCCTGCGCGTGAATCAGAATCCCGCCAAATCAAAGATCTAATTCATTTAACCGGGATCAACCCGATGGGCTTGGATTGGAAGCGTTTTGTCGTTGCGGCCAACCCGCAAGATCAGGTTATCGGCATAGGTCAGTTAAAGCCTCACGGGAAGGAAATCCTTGAACTGGCTTCGATTGCCGTTCATCCCGAATATCAGGGTCAAGGCATTGCGCGTGCCATCATCGAGCATTTGTTGAAAGACAGCCCGCGCCCGCTGTATCTCATGTGCCGTTCGGGGATGGGCGCGCTGTACGAGAAATTTGGTTTTCGCGCATTGCCTTACAATGATATGCCGCGCTACTTTCAACGGATGAATAAACTGGTGGATTTCGCTTCGGCATTCAGCAAGACAAAAGAAACGCTGCTAGTGATGAAGTTGAAGTAAAATAAACGGAATGCAAAACTTAAAATCAATCCTCTACATGGCTTCGGGCGTCTTGTTTGGGTTATTTATCGCGGCAGTGATCTGGGTAGTGGCGCGCAACCCGAGTGGAACATCAGTGATATTACGTCCTGTGCCTACCGAAAGGCCTGTGATCGTTTATATTACAGGAGCGGTGCCGCGTCCGGGCGTGTATGCGCTCCCTCAGGGCGCCCGCGTTCAGGACGCTATTTCAGCCGCTGGCGGTTTTCTCGCAGAAGCCGAAAAGTCGCAGATCAACCTGGCGCGCCTCCTTGACGATGGCGAGAAGCTCGATATTGCATATATTGAGGGCGCTTCGCCTGTCATCCCCACTCCTGGTGAGGAGATCATTGCCTCAACCACTGAATTGATTGACATAAACATCGCTTCGCAAGCCGAACTCGAGTCCTTACCGGGTATTGGTCCGACTACAGCCCAAAAGATCATCGACTATCGTGAACAAAATGGCCCGTTTCTAACCACCGAAGATATCATCAACGTCTCTGGCATCGGGCCTGGCACATACGAACGCATCAAGGATTTGATCACGGTCGGATCGTAGAGGCAAGCCTTCGATTAGTTCTACTTCGACGTGGACCACTTCCTTTTTTCGCCTGTCAGCAATTCATCTGCTTCGCCCGGTCCCCACGAACCCGACTCATAAAATGTAAAGGGTTGATTTGTGCGCGAAGCGTTCCAGGTTTGGAGGATCGGATCGATCAAGCCCCAGGCGGTTTCCACTTCGTCTGCGCGGGTGAAGAGGGATGGGTCGCCTGAAATTGTATCCAGCAGGAGGCGCTCGTAGGATTCGGGGATGGCCGTCTTGCCGAAAGAGTCGGCATAGTGAAATTCCATATCCACCGAGCGCATTTCCGCAATCGTATCAGGGACTTTGGCTTCGAAGCGCCAATGCACGCCTTCAGCGGGTTGGAGGTACAGCACAAGCATGTTTGGCGTCAGGCGTTCTTTTGCGGTGGGAAACAATAAATGAGGCGGCTCTTTGAACTGGATTGTGATCTGCGTTAGTTTTTCCTTCAATCGCTTCCCAGAGCGCAGATAGAACGGCACACCCTGCCAGCGCCAGTTGTCAATTTGCAATCGCACTGCCGCGTACGTAGGCGTTATCGATGCGGGGTCAACTCCCTCTTCTTCACGATAGCCTTCATATTGGGCGCGCACTGTCCTTTTAATCACTTCCTTCTCCTTCATCGGGCGGATCGAACTCAATACTTTGACCTTTTCGTTGCGTAACGCAGTTGCCCCGAAGGATGCGGGGGGTTCCATTGCGACCAGCGTTAGGAGTTGCAAAAGATGATTCTGGAACATATCGCGCAGGACGCCGACATTATCATAAAACCGCCCGCGATGCTCCACGCCGACTTGCTCCGCGACCGTGATTTCAACGTGGTCGATGTAGTTTCGATTCCATAACGGCTCGAAGATCGTGTTTGCAAAGCGCGTCACCAAAATGTTTTGCACGGTCTCCTTACCGAGATAATGATCAATTCGATAGATCTGATTCTCGCTGAGCGTCTTGTGGATTTGCTCGTTCAAACTGCGCGCCGATTCAAAATCCGTGCCGAACGGCTTTTCAATGACGACGCGCCGCCAGCCGTTGTACTCGGTTAATTGGTCCGTCAACCCGAGTAGGTCAATGATGTTTGGGAAAACCCCGGGTGGCGTTGCCATATAGTAGATTCGATTCCCCGAGTTGATCTCCCAGTTTTTTAGCAGACTGCCGAGTTTTTTGAAATCCGCCAGGTCGGTATATCGCCCTTGTTGGTAGGCCAGGTTGGGCGCAAAAGCCGCCCATTCATCGCTTTTGAATTCAAACGAAGCGAACTGCTTGATGCCCTCTTCGAGATGTGAGCGGAATTGGTCGTCTGTAAAAGCTTTGCCACCATAGCCGACGATTCGGAATTGCCTTGGCGTGCGTCCTTTGCGGTAAAGGTTGAACAACGACGGTAAAAGTTTTCGTTGTGTCAGGTCGCCCGACGCGCCGAAGATGACGATTGAAGTTGGTAAGCCATTATCCATGTTTATCTCAATTAGCCACAGAGATCACAGAGTTTTTGAGTTTTTTCTCAGAGTCTCCGTGCGCTCTGTGGCAACTATTCAGCCTTCTTGATCGCGTGACCGCCGAATTGATTGCGTAACGCGGCTAACATGCGCGCAGTGTAATTCTCCTCATCGCGGCTGGCGAACCGCATTTGCAACGCCAGCGTGATCACGGGTGCGGGAACATCCAAATCAATCGACTCGAACACGGTCCAACGACCTTCGCCTGAATCGGAAACCCAGGGTTTGATGTCGCTGAGTTTTGTATCTTCATCTAGCGCGTTTGCGGCCAGGTCCAATAGCCATGAGCGGACGACGCTTCCATGCTGCCAGATGTGCGAGATTTGCGCCAGGTCAAGCCCAAATTCTTCCTTGGCCTTCAGGATGCTAAATCCTTCTGCAAAGGCTTGCATCATTCCATATTCGATGCCGTTATGGATCATTTTGACGAAATGCCCTGCGCCGTGCGGACCGACTCGTCCCCAGCCTTTATCTGCCGCAGGAGCCAGCGTCTCGAAAATGGGACGCATCTTTTCTGTGACCTCAGGCTTGCCTCCGATCATCAGGCTGTATCCTTCCGTCAAGCCCCAGATGCCGCCGCTCGTGCCGCAGTCCACGAAGTCAATGCCTTTCGGTTCGAGCATCGCGGTGTGACGGACCGAATCCTTGTAATTCGAGTTGCCTCCGTCAATGACGATGTCGCCTTTCTCAAGAAGGCCTGATAATTTCTCAATCGTGTCGTACGTGATTTGACCCGCTGGCACCATCAACCAAAAGATGCGCGGTGAGGCGAGTTTGCTCACTACTTCTTCCAATGAATGAGCGCCTTCTGCGCCAAGTTTGACTGCTTCTTCAACGGTCGCGGCGGTGCGCGCGTTTCCAACAACGCGGTGACCGCCGCGCACAAGGCGCGTTGCCATGTTCAATCCCATTTTGCCCAAACCGATCATTGCGAGTTCCATGTATGCCTCCATTTATTTCGCGTTGGGCGGAGGCCGGGAGTTCGTCGAAGACCTAGACGAAACGCGCGTCGTCTGTGCTCCTCGAAAAGCACTCGTCGCTCCGCTCAGCGCGAATTAGCCTTCACAAATCTTTCTTCTGAATTTCTTCGGCAACCTGCCTGCCGCGTCTTCATCCACCAGCCAGATCAATTCGCCGTCTTTCGGGTTGATCCTCTGCGCGGGATATAACTCTGGATTATATCTGTCACTTAGCACTTCTGCCAAAGGGATTGCCTTCTTTTCGCCTGTCGCCATGAAGATGACCATGCGCGCACTGTTGAAAACAAGTGGGGTCAATGTCACGCGATTCGCTGGACGGTCTTGATAATGCGCGGTGACCGGCAGTGCTGGCTCGGATATATTCACTAGTGAGCCAGGGAATAACGATGCGGTGTGTCCGTCTTCGCCCATGCCGAGGTAGATGAGATCGAAGCGCGGCACACCGATTCCATCCTCGGCAAAATCCTTCAAGACGCGGGCATAATCTTCCGAAGCATGTATAGGCTCAAGTTCACCTTTGATGCGATGGATATTTGAGTCTGGGATTGAAACGTGACTCAATAACGCGTCGCGCGCCTGCCCGTAACTGCTTCCAGCGTCGTCTGGCGGAACGCAGCGTTCATCGCCCCAGAAGATGTGTGTCTTGCTCCAATCAACTTTATCGCAAAAATCCGTTGCCAGCAATTGAAAGAGACGAGTCGGCGTACTACCGCCGTTGAGCGTAGCGAGGAAGCGATTCCGTTCGATGATCGAGCGCCTTGACTGCTCAACAAAAAGATTCGCCGCATGGCGACTCAGTTTTTCCAAATTATGGAAGATGCGAAGTTCAGGATTCATGTTGTTGTTTTTTGAAACAGGAACCAGGCGGATGACATGTTGCGTTTGTCGTCGAATCCGTCGCGGCGCGAGGCGAGAGTCATTTGGGAGGAGATAAGGCTAACGTCTGCCTCAACAAGCCCGGTTCCAGATTGATGCGGCTCTGATTTCAAGAATCCGTACATCAGCCAGAATCCGTTTGGAGCCAGGATTCGATCCAGTTGTTTTAGATATTTTGCCTTCCCATTTTTTGGAATACTGTGGAAACATCCAATATCGAGAACGAAATCATACGGACCAATAACCCCATCTAATTTTGTCGCGTCATTGACAGATAACGCTGCTTGAATGTCGGCGGCAATCAATTTTTGATTTGCAAGTTGGATGGCACGCGGCGCAAAATCTACTCCTGTTACCTGCCAGCCAGCCTTTGCCAGCGTTATTACGTTTGTGCCTGTGCCGCATCCGATATCGATGGCGCGGGCAGGTTTATGTTTTTCGATGAAGTCCAACAGTTCGGGCGGACTGATGCCTGTGTCCCATTTTGGCTGACCGAAATACCAGTATTGGAAGAGCAGGCGGCGGAGGAGGGTCTGCATTAGGATAAGTGTCTGCCCGTTGAGTTGATTGCCTGTAATGTGATTTCAGGAAGTTGAAGGCGCAAAGCGTCTCTTTGACAATTCAATTGAGTTCTTTTACAATCATGCGACTGCTTCATATCCTAACCACGTAGGAAGGGTCTTTTCATGAAAGAGTATACCACCGAGTTTCTTCGCAACATCGCGCTGGTCTCGCATGGAGGCGCGGGGAAAACGATGTTGGCGGAGTCTTTTCTGCACACAACGGGGGGGACAACCCGTCTTGGGAAAGTGGAGGACGGGACGACGATTTCAGATTATGACGATGAGGAGCATCGTCGAAAAATTTCCATTTATTCAAGCGTAATTCCCATTGAACATCGTGATCACAAAATAAATGTTATCGACGCGCCAGGCTACACTGATTTCGTGGGCGAGGCAATCTCTGCCCTGAGTGTGGCTGATGGCGCGATTATTTTGGTGGATGCGGTGGCAGGGATCGAAGTCGGCACTGAACTCGCCTGGCGCTACGCGGATGAGTTCAACTTGCCGCGCTTTTTCGTGATCAACAAGATGGATCGCGACAACGCCGATTTTGAAAGAGCGTATGCCGCGCTCGAAGAATTCGTGCGCGCGCACGATAAACGCGCGATAAAAGTTCATTTGCCCATTGGCGAGAAGCACGAGTTCAAAGGCGTGGTGGATATTATCGGGATGAAGTCCTATATGGGCGATGGCAAGACGACCGCTGAGATTCCTGCGGAGTTGAAAGAAGCGGCGGATGCGGCTCACTTCGCGCTTGTGGAAGCCGCGGCGGAGGGGGAGGATGAACTGATGGAAAAATATCTGGAGAACGGTTCGCTCTCGGACGCCGAGATGGTGCGCGGTTTGGAAGACGTTGTCTACGCTGGGAGCTTTGTCCCCATCTTCTGCGCGGCAGGCGGACGCGAAATCGGCACGATTGCGTTGCTCAACGACATCATTGATCTATTGCCCTCTCCGCTGAATGCACCGACGCGTACTGCGCAGGGCAAAGACGGCGAAGAGAAGTTGACCCCGTCTGATTCCAGTCCGTTAGCCGCGTATGTGTGGAAGACGACTGCCGATCCATTCGTCGGCAGGGTGACATACTTCCGCGTGTTCTCCGGCTCCATCCAGGCGGACGCGCGCGCGTGGAATCAAAATAGGAACGCGGAAGAGCGCATGTCCGGTTTGCACTTCCAGCGCGGCAAGGAACAGATCGCCGCGAAGGTCATCCACGCGGGTGATATTGCATCCGTTTCCAAATTAACTGTGACCTCAACGGGCGATACGTTCTGCGACAAAGGTCATCCGCTTACGATAGAAAAACCGAAGTTCCCCGCTGCGTTGTATCGCGTGGCTGTCACTCCCAAAACGCAGGCAGATGCCGCAAAAATTTCTCCTACACTCACTCGCCTGTGCGAAGAGGATATGACTCTCGGCTGGCAAAATGATCCAATTACGCATGAGACCGTTTTGCAAGGCATGGGCGACCAGCATATAGATGTCGCAATCCATCGAGCGCAGATAAAATTCCAGGTGGGCTTAGGGACCCATGAGCCAAGAATCCCCTATCGCGAGGGCATCACTCGTAAAGCCAGTGGGCAATATCGCCATAAGAAACAGTCGGGTGGAGCGGGGCAATTTGGTGAAGTTCATCTCCGCATTGAGCCGCTCCCCAGCGCGGACTTTGAATTTGACGATGAACTAGTAGGTATGAATCTCTCCAAGTCGTATTTGCCGCCGATTGAAAAAGGTATCAAAGCGACCATGGAACGCGGCGCGTTCGCGGGTTACCCGATGAGCAATGTGAAGGTCATTGTTTATGACGGAAAGGAACACGAAGTAGATTCCAAGCCTGTCGCGTTCGAGATCGCGGGACGCGAAGCCTTCAAACTGGCGGTGCATGACGCAGGTCCCGTGTTGTTCGAGCCGATCATGAGCATACGTGTGACGGTCCCAGATTCGAACATGGGCGATGTGATGAGCGATCTCAACACACGCCGCGGACGCGTTCAAGGCACAGACTCGGAACGCGGCAATACTGTCATTGTGGCGCACGTGCCAATGGCTGAAATGACGCGCTACACCACACAACTCCGCTCGATCACAGGCGGGCGCGGCTACTTCACCATGGAATTCGATCACTACGATATTGTTCCCACGCATATCGCAGGTACGATCATCGAAGCGCATAAGAAGGAAATGGAAGCGAAGAAGGAAGAATAACGAGTAACTCATGATTCGTAAAAATGAAAGAGGCTTTCCGAAAAGAGAGCCTCTTTTTGTTCGAAGTTCAGTCGATAGACAAGATGCCCTGTTTCGTTTTCTCGCTCTCGCCTATTATGGGGATTTTCCCAAACAAAAGCAACCGACTCGCAGTAAAATGTGGATATGGCACACGTCCGTTTTCCCAATGTAATGAAATATTACGTAAATAATCAGTCCGAGTTTAGCGTGCGCGCCTCGACGGTCAATGAATTGATCGAAAAGGTGATCGAGCAATATCCGTCCATCAAGTTTCATCTCATTGGTTCGGATGGCAATCTTCGCAGGCATTTCAATATTTTTGTGAACGGCACACACATCCGTGATTTGGATGGGATGGATACAAAATTGGGGGAGGACGATAAGGTCATACTTATGGCGTCCGCCGCGGGGGGATGAGCGTTACCTATCATTGCGAGTCTCGCGCTCAGATGAGCCAATCAGAATTATCGTTGGTCTTGACAAGGGGCGGCGGTTGTTTTATTATTGCCCTACCCCCCCCATAGGGGAGGGGTAAGAAATATCGAACAAGATATATCTGGAAGGTAGAGGCAGGCATGGACAACGAGAACACGCTCAGACGTTTGAAGACCATCGAGGGGCATATGCGCGGTGTCATCCGCATGGTGGAGGAGGACACATATTGCATTGACGTTATCCGCCAGATCCAGGCGATTGATGCCGCTTTGAACAAGGTCAGCACGCAGATTTTGGCGAACCACCTGAATTCCTGCGTCATCACCGCCATTAAAGGGAATAATGCAAAAGAACGCGAAAAGGTGTTGAAGGAAATTACCGAAGTGTTCGAGATGTCGGCAAAAGTTTAATTTTGAGAATCGGAGATTGACTTATGTTACGAAAGTTGTTTTTGGGTTTGGTTCCCATCATTTTGTTTACAGGATGTGCAGTGACATCAAAGCCAGCGACCAATATTACTCTAGAGGCAACAGATTTTGCTTACAGCCCTGCTTTAATCAGTGTTCCTCTTGGCGAGCCGATTACTGTCACTATTAAGAATGACGGCAAGGTGGAACATGATTTTGTTGTTCAGAAGATCGATGTGATGAACGTTGTCCAGCAGGGTAATGGAATGGACATGGGGCACGACATGAGTAGCATGGAGTATGACCTGCATATCTCTACATTGCCTGGCGAATCCAGTACGATCACGTTCACGCCCACCGAAGCGGGTACCTATGAGTTTTTCTGCACCGTCGAAGGGCACAAAGAAGCTGGTATGGTAGGCAATTTAATCATTTCCAACACACAACAATAAAGGAGAAAACCATGACGACAGTATCTTATTCCGTTCCCGCAATGCATTGTGATCATTGCACTCACACAATCGAGACTGAAGTGAGTGAATTGCAAGGTGTGCAGGCAGTGAAAGCAGATTTGGTTACAAAGAAAGTCCAGATCTCGTTTGACACTCCCGCAAGCGAGCAGACGATCAAGGCTTTGCTGACTGAGATCAATTACCCTGCTGAGGGGTTGATCACACTATAAAAACTGAAGTCGCTGTATCTACGGTTGCGATACCGCCCGTTGCTCGTCCTGCTTACGCCACCCGTATGGGGTCATGCCCCGAGGCTTGTACACCGACAGTGTCGTGTTCACGAGCAACGCCAGCAGGGCGGCACCGGAGGCGACTACCATTTCGACCTGCATCCTGTGGACATCGGCACTGAACAATGTCGTCTGTGTTGCTGCTACACCTGCCAGATAGCTAATTGGCTGCATGTGTACCTGCATGATGATGGTACAAAGGATGGTTATCAGGAGTTTCGCCAGGATCCAATAGTGCCGGAACAAGCCCCACGGGGTGCCCAGTGACAGGACAGGCCCGGTTAGCAGTGGGGCGAAGCTCAACGGGACGATGACAAAACCGGCGATCAACTCCATCGCGAGATAGGCGGATCGTACCATCTGAACATCCTGGCTGGTCAGACCAGCAATGGCGAGAGCCAGGAAGCCAGCGACTGCGCCGAGCCAACCGACCGCGAAAGTGACATGCGCGGTGAGCACAAACTTGCGGAGGCCAGGGGTCATGGTTGTTGCACTTCTATGGTTGGTGTGCGGGTCGGTATATGGCTACCAAGGCTACGGCCGGTGAGGTGCAGGATGCCAATCAGCACGACCAGGACAATGACGATAACCCCGGATACCTTCACCCAGCGTGGTGTTGCGCGATTTTGTGACATGGTTGTTTCTCCTAGTATGATTTGAGATGTTCTATGCGCAGAATAATAAGTTGTTTCGCGATGAACATCAATAATCAAGCTGATGGATTTGTTCATTTATGAACAGTATGAGCGAATTGTTCAGAAACCTCAGCCCACATGCAGAGAGTATGATTGCTCATCTGAGGATGCTTATGATGAAGACTGACCGGCGGGTACAGCGCACGCGCGAACTGCTGCAAAAGGCGCTGATC
>CAZIYY010000033.1:0-34772 GCA_964543585.1 uncultured Anaerolinea sp.
GGGTGTTGTTGTTCGATGAGATTGAGAAAGCCCATCCCGAAGTCTGGAACGCGTTACTCCAAATATTGGATGACGGCCGCATGACAGATGGTCAGGGCAACATCGTGGACTTCCGCAACACCGTCCTGATCATGACCTCGAATCTGGGCACCGAATATGTACGAAAGGGTGGCACTTTGGGCTTCCTGCAATCCAAGGCGTCCGATGAGGAACGGGAATCGCATGACAAGGTCGAGAAGGCGCTCAAGGGCGCGTTCCGGCCTGAGTTCCTGAACCGCATTGATGAGATCATCATGTTCTCGCCGCTCTCGATTGAACAGATGGAAGAGATCGTCGTCCTGCAAATGAAGGAAGTGCAGGATCGCTTGAACGAACATAACATCACCGTTCAACTCAGCGACGCGGCGCGCAAGTGGCTCGCAAAGGAAGGCTATGATCCCGCGTTCGGCGCGCGCCCGTTGCGCAGGGCGATCCAGAAGAAGGTCGAGAGTCCGCTTTCACTGGAACTGCTCAGCGGCAAGTTCAAGGACGGCGCGACCGTGCAAGTTGATGTGGACGAGGAGCAAAACAAGATCGTCTTTCAGACATCCGAACCCGTAAAGAAAAAGAGCAAGCAACACGCGGATGCGTGATGTATATAAGGTGACTGTCACTTGCGAAGTGACAGTCACCTTTCTGTTATGGGGAATTTTTCCTAATCCCACATTTATAAAGTCACGATAAGATGCTCAGAATTAAACATGCATCTTATGTAAAACGTCCCGCAGGCTGGGTTAACTCAACCCTGTTATCCAACGAAACCCTTCGACACGGTGAGCGAAAGTCGAACCGTCAGGACAAGCCTGCGGGACAGTACGCGGCGGCATCAATCAAAGGAAACCATCATTATGGAATCGAACAACAACCAATCATCATCTGTCCCAAAAATCGTGGGGGGAATCGTCGCCGTTCTGGTTTGCTGCGCGTGCGCCGTGATCGTAGCTGCGGGCGTAGTCATGTATCAGGCATACCAGCAAACCCCAATCGATTTTCCAACGTTCGTGCCCCCTATTGAAAACCCTGAAACACCACCGCCCACCCCGCAGCGTCCGCCGGTTGACTCCATTTCACCAGAAACCATTGAAACACTTTCCAAGACTCTGGTCCCGGAAAATGACCCGTATGAGCTCGCTTGTCGTTTGCAGAACGTCTGCAATGTCTCAAAGACCGTACAGGGTAAGGCATATCAAATAGGTGACAGGGAGAAATTCTGGATCCTTAGTTCCGACACATCTGACCATAACCAGATCGACGCAACTCTGCTCTACATCACCCCCCATACCTATTTTTGGGCAGAGAATGGCGCGGAAGTGAATGAGAGCGATATGAAGGCCCTAATGGATACATTTGAGAAGAAAATCTATCCCACCGACCG
Organism: uncultured Anaerolinea sp.; assembly: GCA_964543585.1. Lineage (GTDB taxonomy): Bacteria > Chloroflexota > Anaerolineae > Anaerolineales > Villigracilaceae > Defluviilinea. The sequence continues at coordinate 1,415 of CAZIYY010000033.1, forward strand.
GGAGTTCTTCGGTAGCGAGGCAATACCCGGAGTGGATGGGGATGAGCATATCTACGTGTTATATGCAAGCAGTATCGGACATAACATAGCAGCCTATTACAGTTCGTCAGATGTGTTCAACCCGCTGGTGAAGGAATACTCGAATGCTCATGAAACCTATGTCCTTGGCACCAACCAGGATCTTGCTAGTGATTATACTTACGCCACCCTGGCGCACGAATTTGTGCACATGATCCAGGCGAATTCTGATCGAAACGATAGCACCTGGATAACCGAGGGATTCGCTGAAGTGGGCTCATTTCTGAACGGTTACAACTCTGGCGGTGCGGATTGGATTTATGCGCAAAACCCCGATCTTCAGTTGAACACCTGGGTGGACAATTCCTCGCCCGAATTTAGCGCACACTATGGCCAAAGTTTTCTATACCTGACCTATTTCCTCGACCGCTTTGGAGAGGAAGCAACGAAAGCCCTCACTGATAACCCTGAGAACGACCTGACCAGCGTGGATGACACTCTGGCAAAACTCGATCCGGACCCGCAAACAGGAAAAGTCATCACAGCCGATGATGTGTTCATGGATTGGGCGGCAGCGTTGTATCTCAAGGATGCAAACGTCGGCGATGGACGACGCTACACTTACAACAATTACCCTGATGCGCCTCAAACCACGGACACCGACGTGATCAGTGACTGTCCGCAATCCGCACTGGATCGTTCGGTCAATCAATATGGTATAGATTACATCAACGTCAGTTGCAGTGGCGATTACACACTGCGCTTTAGCGGCTCCACCGCTGCGAGACTCCTGCCTGTGAACATTCACTCGGGAAACTATGCCTTCTGGTCGAATAGAGGCGATGAATCGGACATGACCCTGACGCGCGAATTCGATTTCACCAGCGTAAGCGCACCGATCGCACTATCCTATTCCATATGGTACGATCTGGAGACAGACTACGATTATGTTTTCCTCGAGGCCTCCACGGATGGGCAATCGTGGCAAATCCTCACCACGCCTTCAGGCACAGGCGAAGACCCCTCCGGCAATTCCTACGGTTGGGGATACAATGCTCAAACGAAGGATTGGAAGCAGGAGGCTGTTGACCTTTCGCAATTCGCGGGACAAAAGGTGCAGCTCCGCTTCGAGTACATCACCGACGCGGAGCTTAACGGGGAAGGCTTCCTGCTGGATGATGTTCGGGTGGATGCGATCAACTATCAGTCTGATTTTGAAGCGGACGACGGCGGCTGGATTCCCAGCGGATTCGTGCGCGTCGAAAACGTTCTTCCGCAGACGTATCGCCTGAGTCTCATCCTCAAAGGCGATACCACCACTGTGACCCCGATCGCCTTAAACTCCGATCAAACAGCTGAGATCCCGCTTTCGCTGAAATCAGGCGAAGAGGCGATTCTGATCGTGACGGGAACGACGCGCTTCACAAGAATACCTGCTGCGTATCAGATTGAAATTAAATGACTCACCTGATGCAAATTTGAAAACCTAGTTGAGCCGTTCCAACCTTCGGGACGGTGTATAACATCCGGGTGGAGGCTCCTCCACTCTATTGCAAAACAAACATCCCGCGGGGCGCAATACCTGCGGGATGCTGATTCAAGCAGGGTCACCTGCGCCCACCGAAACAACTTTCCTTCGCAAAAACGACAACGACATGAAGAGCGGCACCAGCGCAAGCGCGCCGGCAATGATGGAGATCACAGTATAACCTGCCGCATCGAAGATGAAACCGCTGCTCAAACTGATGAACGCGGAGGCAAGCCCAACGAGCAGGTCGTTCGTACCTTGCGTGCGCGAACGTTCGACGGGTGAAAGTTGATCAGCAAGAAGCGTGGACCCTCCGACGAAACAAAAATTCCAACCCAGCCCGAGTAGGAAAAGCGAAATGCCAAGCGGCACCACATTGGGCGAAATGGGCGCAGTGATGCACGCCACTAGCAGGGTCGACGCGCCGATCAGGATCACCGTGCCGCGTCCCCACTTATCAGCCAGCCTTCCCGAAATAATGGAAAAAAAGAACATGCCGAATGTATGCGCCGAGATGACCGAGTAAATATCGCTTCTGGCATGATGATGATCTTCCATGTGCAGGGAGGTGATGACCATGATGGCGACCATCACAACTTGTCCGAGAGCCATCGCAATCACAGCAGTCATCGCCGCAGGCTGGCGCAGGATTTGCCAAATGGGACGCGATTCGCCCTGCGGAATTAATTCAGGGTACAGCCTTGCTACTTCCCTGCCAACGTCGCGCGGGTCGGGGCGCAGACCAAACAAGACCAGCATTGAGGCAACTGCGAACAAGACCAGCGTGGCGAGATACGCGCCGGCCAGTTCATCCATGCCAATGCTGATCGCGAAATCACCCATGGGAACTGCTGACACACGCGCCAGGATCGAACCGATCACACCGCCGAACACCACAGTGGAGATCGCGCGCCCTCGTTGATCGGGGGGGTTCACCTCCGCCGCGGCAAATCGTCCCAGCTGGATTGCGGAGTTGGTGATACCCATCAGCATCAAGCCAATCATCACGAGAAAAAATGATGATTCTGAAATGGCAAGCAGCACAAGAATATTTCCTAATACGCCGATCACAAGACCCATGACGATCCCGTTGCGCCGCCCGATGCGATCCATGAGATAGCCCCAGGCGGAAGCGGAAAGCGCGCCGCTCAATAGATAAACGGCAGTCGGCAGTGTTGCCAACGAACGATCCGCGGCCAGTTTCGCGCCGAGGATCGGGTTGATGGTCGCCGCCGCGATGAACCCAGCGGATGCAAGGCTCTGCGCGATAAACAGGACCCATGTAATTTTTCGAGCAAGTTTGGAAAAGTCTGTCATGAGATTGTCCTCTTGGATTTGCTGATTATACGATGGACGCGGGTAAAATCGGGAACATGAATCTCGACATAACACCCGCTTCAGACTACCCCATGTCTGATCTCGTTAAAATATTGAATCGCGGCTTTGAGAATTATCTCGTCCCGATCCAGTTCAACGTTTCCCAGTTTATGATCATACTTCGTAAAGACACCATAGACCTGAACTCCAGCCGCGTATTGCTTGCAGACGAACAACCCTCAGGCATCGCGTTGATCGCGCGACGCGGCTCCCTTCGGGCGAGTCGACTCGCCGCAATGGGCATTTCGAGACCGATGCGCGGCAAAGGCGCAGGCTCATGGCTCATGGACAAACTCATTCACGAAGCGCGCGAACGTCACGACCGCGAAATGGTTCTTGAAGTAATCGAACAAAACGATCCCGCTGTTCGCTTGTATCAAAAATATGGATTTCAAATGGTCAGAAGACTGGTGGGATTCATTCGCAAGGATGCAAAAGAAAATGGCGCAAGCGATTTGCAGGAGATGGATCTTCGCGAAGCAGGAAGTTTGATCACCTTGCATGGATTACCCGACCTGCCCTGGCAATTATCGGGTGAGACCATCGCTCACTTGAATCCGCCTGCGCGCGCATATAAAAAGGGACAATCGTATGTTGTGATCTCGAGCCCTGAACCAAAGGATGTGGTAATTTGGTCGTTACTCGTCGAACCAGATGCGCGAGGCAATGGGCATGGAGAGAATATGCTGAGAAGTGTCACCACGCAACACGCGGGGAAGACGTGGCATGTCCCCACGATATTGCCCGAGGAATTGGGGAGGGTATATGAAAGAGCAGGCTTTGAGAAAGAAGAACTGTCGCAGTGGCAAATGAGGCTTGCCTTGCTTCCAGATGCCTAAGCAAAGAGAAGTTGAAAATAACAGGATCAGGCATCCGTCAAGGGCGAAGCGGAATTTTGTCACTCTTTTGTTTTGCACGCTGTACTAAAATCAGGGATATAATCCCGCTCGTCTCATTATTTCAGTGAAACGAGCGGGATAATCCCCTCACTCAATTCACAGGAAATACAAAATGCCGCTTTCGACAAAATCTTCTGAACGAAAAACGATCGGTGTGTTTGCATCGCAAGTGGGACGCGCCTGGGGGGCGGAGTTCATGGCGGGCATTACCAACGCCGCCGAAGCGCATAACGTCAACCTTGTGCATTTCATCGGGGGGAAATTATTATCCCTCACCTCGCCCAACCAGGACAAACCCTCTTTTGGATTATATGATCTCGTCACGCCCGATCAGTTCGATGGCTTGCTGTTGACCACGGATGTCTCATACGGCGCAAACGCGGACGATCTCAAGACATTCGCAAAAACTTATGGCGCGCTGCCCATCGTCACGCAATCGGTGGATATACAGGGCGCATCCATGTTCGTCCCCGATAACACGGAAGGGATGCGCGCGGCCGTGCGTCACCTGATCGAAGAGCATGGATATAAACGCATCGCCTTCATTTGCGGCATTGCAGGACACATTGACGCCAACCAACGTTTTGAGGCGTATAAGGACGAACTCAAAGCGCATGACCTGCGTTTCGATGAAGCCCTTGTGTTGAACGGCGATTACACATCCGAAAGCGGAAGAACGGCGGTCTTCACGCTGCTGGATGAACGCAAACTCCGCTTCCAGGCGGTCGTTGCGGCGAATGATCGCATGGCGTTCGGCGCGTTGGATGCATTGCAGGAACGCGGCATTCGCGTACCGGACGATGTGGCTGTTACCGGTTTCGACGACCTGCGCGAAGCCCAGGCGACCGGCGTGCCATTGACTACCGTGCGGCAGTCGTTTTACACCGCAGGGAAACACGCGCTGGAAGCTTTGCTTAAACGCATCAACGGGGAGACTGTTGCCCCGGTGACGATTACGCCCACGCAATTGCTTGTGCGCTGGTCATGCGGATGCCTGCCCGAAAATGTGCGCCAGGCCGCAGTCGCGCCGCGCGATGTGGCGAAGACTGCCAGGCTGGAGAATAAACGCGAAGCCGCCCTGCGCGCGCTGTTGAATTCGGCTGGCGTCACAGAACAGGATGAGGCTCTGCCGCAATTCAGGGATGCTTTCGGGCGAACATGGGACGGCTTTCTTCTGACCTTGAACGATAAAACATCCAGCGATGATTTTCTGAAGACGGTCAATGCCATGATTGAACTGATGCAAAAGCAGGGGCTTGCGCCGTCTGTCTGGCATAACGTGATCTCGATGATGCGAAAGTATGCACTGGGCGGCATTACCAGTCACACCATGATGTTGAAAGCGGAGAACTTGTTCCAACAGACACGCCTGCTGGCGGGCGAACTCTCACAACGCTCACAGGCTTATCGAAGGCTTGTGCTTGAACAACAAGAAGGCGTTTTGCAGGGATTCAGTACTTCCATGGCGCCAACCATGACTCTCGACGAGCTTGGCGCGGCGATTACGGAACATTTCCCGCACATGGGAATTGAGCGCTGGTACGTGATGTTTTACAGCGATGTGACCGCGCCTCAATCCCTCTCCGCGCCGACGCCCGAAAGTTATCGTTTGTTGTTCCAGTACGAAGGCTCCAAATTCGAGATCCCGCGCAAACAAGCATCCATAGGGACAGGGCAACTTGTGCCGCGCGGCAAGACGCCGCAGGACTATCGGTACACCGCTGTTGTGATGCCGCTTTCGCTGGCAAAAAATCGCTTCGGGTTCATGTGGGTGGAGATGGGACCGCATGATTGGGAGATATACGTCCGCATCCGCAATCTCGTAAGCAGCGCGTTATTGCGCACGATGCTCGTGCAACAAAAGGAACAGGCGCAGCAGGAAGTAGTACGCTTGCTGGAGGAAGCGCGTGAGCGCGCCACAGAACTGGCGATTGCCAAAGAGTTCGCGGAAAAGACCGCGGCGGAAAATGCAAACCTGTATTCCAGCGAGCAGGCGCGTCGTCACGCGGCGGAAGCGCTGGCAAAATCATCGCGCCTGCTCTCCTCGCTGGCGACCGTGGGCGAGGTCCCCCAACAGATCGTCGCGCAATTATCCCAGGTGGTTCAGAATGAACGCTGCGGCTTGTTCCTTGAAGATGTGAACGGTGTCCCGCGCCTGCACGCTCATCAAGGCTTGCCAAAAAACGCCAATGTGACGGATCTAAATTACAAGGTGAATGGCACCAACATTTATCACGTCATCTCCAAACAATCCGAGCCGATGGCTGTCGGCGATGTGAAAAACCTGCAAGGCTGGAGTCAGTCCGACTGGCTTCCAAAGGATCGGTCGTGGCTGGGCGTGCCTCTCTACTCCAAGAATAAAGTAATGGGGATGTTGACGCTCAGCCGAAAAGAACCCGCGGCTTTCAACCAGGACGATATCCTGCTCGCCACCACATTCGCATTGCAGGCGTCCATTGCGCTCGAGAACGCGCGGCTCTATGACGACCTGAACCGTTTCAATCAAATGATGGAACGCATGGTCGAACAGCGCGTGGATGAACTGAGCAGCGCGCATAACACACTTCAAAAACTCGACAAGAACAAAAGCGATTTCATCCAGGTTGCCGCGCACGAACTTCGCACGCCGTTGACCGTGATCAAGGGATATATGGGCATGATCAAATCCGCGCCCGCAGTGCAGAGTAATGAGGCGCTTGGGCAGGCAATAGACGGCGTTCTGCAAGGCACGGACCGACTGCACCAGATCGTCAACAGCATGTTGGACGTTGCGCGGCTCGAAAACCAGGTATTGTCCCCTCACCTTGAAGTGGTTACCCTGGGTCCTCTCCTGCGCCTGATTCAAAAGGATTATGCCAGCGACCTGGTAATGCGTAAACTCAACCTTCAAATAGACCCGGAGATCAACTCGGCCCCTGCCATCCTGGCGGACTCTGAACTACTGCAAAAAGCCATTGACAACGTTGTGGTCAATGCCATCAAGTTCACCCCCGACGGCGGTACCATCACCATCAGCGCCGGGGTTGTCAAAGGGGATGGGCGCGGCGACTTTTGCGAAATCCGCGTCCGCGATACGGGCATCGGCATTGATCCCACCAATCATGCGATTGTTTTTGAAAAACTGTATCAACTCGGCAAAGTGGAACTGCACTCTTCGGGCCGCACCAAATTCAAAGGCGGCGGACCAGGCTTGGGACTCGCGATTTCAGCGGGGATTGTCAAAGCGCACCAGGGGAAGATCTGGGTCGAAAGCCCGGGAACTGATGAAGAGAAACTGCCGGGAAGTACGTTCTTTATTCAAATCCCGCTGGCGAAGTGAATTACAACCGCCCCTCAATCATCTTCCTCAACTACTTCTGCACGGACTCCCACTTGTGCCCCGCATCAATCACCACTCAGCGGAGTGGATCCTTTCTTACCATCTCTAAATACCCCCAGGCGCACGCTGCCATTTAATCCCCTATTGTGTTGTACGGCAAAGGCGATTACAAAAACCTACTTGCCAGCTTATGAGTCTGTTGTACGCGTTTCTCGGAAATATCCCATGTCTCAAGTTCAACCTGGATCAGGTCTTTATGTTTGCGACTGATATCTCTCAAGGCATTTCCCACTGGTTTGCGGACATATTCGCTCTCATCCGCTTTCAATTGGCTCAAGAGTTGGATTGCCACACGTGGGTGTTCACGAAAGTAATCTCGCGCCGTCCAAATCCGCAAACCCTCTGTTACCGCGCGGCGAACATTGGGATTTTCATCTGCAAGCCAATCTTTGATGACAGGCAGCGACTTTTCATAACCCTTATCTTTGCAATATTGGTCGAAAGCCTGAGCCAAAATTTCCTGAACGCGCCAGTCTTTATCCAAACTCACGCGCTTGCGAAGAAAAGCAAAACTCTCTTTTGATTTTGCGGCAAGCTTTCCGAACAAGAATGTCGCCAGCATACGCGCTTGATGAACATCGGAACCAAATAATTCTTTTGCCAGTGATAGAGTCTCTACTGCGTTATGATTAGCAAAGACTTCCTCTGCGGCTTTTTGAATATCGGTAAAGCCGTTTTGGGTTTTCTGTCCACGCTGGATGAGAGATTGAACAGTATTCATCTTATTTCAATCTCTCTTCAATCACCTTCCTCAACTCCTCCTGCACAGACTCCCAATTTTTCCCCGCATCCGCCACCACCCAGCGGACTGATTCCTGCTTGACCATCTCCAAATATCCCGCACGGACGCGTTGATGGAATTCAAGCGTGTACGCGTCCATGCGATTCCATTCGTCGCCTTTCTTTTTGCGTTTCAATCCCACTTCCACATCCAAATCGAGCAGGACAGTTAGATCAGGGACAAGCCCACCCGTTGCATATTTCACCAGCGCGCGGATTTGCTCCAGGTCCTGCTGATGTCCATAGCCTTGATACGCAATCGTCGAGTCGTAATAACGGTCAGAGATAACGATTTCGCCCGCGGCCAGTCGCGGCTTGATGACTTGCTCCACGATTTGGGCGCGCGCGGCTTGGTAAAGTAAAGTTTCTGTGCGCGGGTGCATTTCCACGTTTTTCAAATCATGGATTACTTCGCGGATTTGCTCGCCAATGGATGTGCCGCCCGGTTCGCGCGTGGGGAAAACGACATGTCCCCTCTCGCGCAGGTATTCCACAAGATGGGGAATGTGTGATGTCTTGCCAGATCCTTCGGGACCTTCGAGGGTAACAAACATATCTTTGGCTCTTAAAAATCCATTAGAAATTTTTGATTATATTTTATGCAAACTCTTATGGTGTCTTTATCTTATTCCTATTTTACGGCATTAAATTTAATTGGCATGTAATTTTCAGGTAGTAGGATTATGGACGAATTCAGCATGGAGGCATGAATGACGTTGAAAAGATCCTTGTATATTTTACTTGTTATGGCGGTTGCCGGAGCATCAGCCCTCGCCGGGGCTGCGGCTGGCGGTGTAATCATATTTCGAGCTGTTCAGCAGCGATCCAGTTTACCAGCGCCTGTTCAGCAAATTCTCCCGGCAAATAATACGAACCCAAACCAAACCCTCGTGCTCAACAACACGGATGTTGAGACTGCGGTCACACAATCTGTTCAAAGGGTTGGACCGACGGTTGTCACAGTTGTAGGGAAGGTTCCCGGGCAAATGACATTCTTCGGTCCAACCGGAGACCAGACCGTGAGCGGAAGCGGAGTATTCATCACCGACCAAGGCTACATCCTGACCAATAACCACGTAGTGGAAGGAACAAAGGAAGTGAACATTGTTCTTTCAGATGGAACGGAAGAACAGGCAACCATTGTCGGTACTGATCCATACTCTGATATTGCCGTGTTGAAAACAGATGGAAAAGTCCCGGCAGTGGCGAGGCTGGGAAATTCAGATGTGCTGGACCCCGGTGAATCGGTGATCGCCATCGGGTCGCCGCTTGGAAACTTCAAGAACACAGTGACCGTTGGCGTGGTCAGCGCGACGGGGCGCTCAATTGACACTGGGAACGGGTACCAGATCGAAGACCTGATCCAGACCGACGCGGCGATCAATCACGGCAACTCTGGCGGACCTCTCGTCGATCTCGCGGGTGAAGTGATCGGGATCAATACACTGATCGTTCGCGACACTGGAAGCGGGGATGTCGCAGAAGGTTTGGGCTTTGCCATTCCTGTAAACACCGCCCAAGCCGTGGCTCAACAGATCATTCAGCAGGGATATTTCGCCCGCCCGTATATGGGAATCAATTTCCAGCCGATCAATCCCAGTATCGCGGCTCAATATAATTTGCCCGCGCAATGGGGAGTGTATGTAACAAAAGTAGCGAGCAATAGTCCCGCCAGCGAAGCAGGCCTGAAAGAGGGAGATATCATCACCAAAGTAGGCGATGTCTCTTTGGATGAAAAACATTCCTACGTCAACACGTTATTCACATTCAAGCCCGGTGACCAGATTACTTTGAATGTGATGCGCGACGGCAAGAACACGCAAGTGCAAATCACTCTGGGTGAAGCGAAGCATAATTAAATCCTATGTCACTCTGAGGGAGTGTTTGTTGCGACCGAAGAGTCTCTTGCCTATGAGGTAGAGACCCTTCACTATCGCTCAGGGTGACATAACTAAAACAAGGGACGGGTTTGAAACCTGTCCCTTTTTACGTTTACTCTCTAAAAATCCTCACATGCCTTCTTGGTTCTTTGCCATACGAGTGACTCACCAATTCAGCGCTGCGCGCCATTTCGTGTTGGAGTCTGCGCACTAGGGAAGGGCCTGGGGGCAAATCCACCCAGCGCTCGCCGTTGAGGACAGCGGAAATAGCCTGTTGTGTTTCACTGCGGATGTCGTCCATGCTGTCGCGCGGGGTTTGCGCGGCGCTCAGGTTATACAGGTCGCTCAGGAACTGCTCCACCTGCGCCACGGTGTTCGCGCGCAAAACATAAATGGGCATACCGCGTTGTTCGGCTTCGATCACCGTCTGCTGGCGGTTGCGATAATAAGTCCGCAGCGTCACCAGCGCGTCGGCTTCGGATACATCGCGCACAACAACTGCTGGCACGCCAAGTCGCTTTGCGGCTTGCATCAGTCGGTTGCGCGCCACGCCATACGCGTAGACTCGAATCGTCTGCAACGCCGCGCCGACCGCAGGTGGAATCGGTTTGGATGAAGGGATTGCTTCCTCGATAACGGGAGCAGGCATACGTCCGCGCCGAAGCGGTTTCGCATCCGTTTTAGTCCCTTCGACGAATCGCTCAGAGCGGCGCTTTGTAACTGGCTCGGCTTTCTCGATCTGAATCTTGCCCTCGGTGTCACGCATCCGCACTTCGGGCAGGAGCGGCACGTCGCGCAAAAGCGCATCCACCGAAGACATGATATCCGCATGGACCGCGAAACGGTCGCGGGTTTGGATTTCGATGAGGACATCGAACGTGGGCGGAGCGCGTCTCTCGAGGACCGTTTTCTGGGTGCCACGTCGACGCGCTTCCTCATCCGACAACGTGACGGCTTCGATGCCGCCAACCAGATCGCTGAGCGTTGGGTTGAGGAGCAGATTGTCGAGCGTTTGACCGTGCGCTGTGCCGATGAGTTGCACGCCGCGTTCGGCGATGGTGCGCGCCGCGATGGCTTCGAGTTCACGCCCGATTTCATCAATGATGATAACTTCGGGATTGTGATTCTCAACTGCTTCGATCATGACCTCGTGCTGGAACATGGGCTCGCGCACCTGCATACGACGCGCCTTGCCAACCGCAGGATGAGGCACGTCGCCGTCGCCGCCGATTTCGTTGGACGTATCCACGATGACGACGCGTTTGTTCTCCGCGAGAATACGCGCTGACTCGCGCAGGAGAGTGGTCTTGCCAACACCGGGTCGTCCAAGGATCAGCGCGGACTTGCCCGACTCGATAATGTCTTGAATGATGTCCACGGTGCCATACACGGCGCGTCCGACGCGCAAGGTGAGTCCAACCACTGCAGCGCGGCGGTTGCGTATGGCGGAGATGCGATGAAGAGTGCGCTCGAGCCCCGCGCGGTTATCCGCGTCGAAATCGCCCACGCGTTCCACAACATGGTCGAGTTCGGCGCGAGTGAGCTCCTTGTTGCTCAAAACAACTTCGTTCTCCACAAAGCGCGCGGTGGGAACGCGCCCTAAGTCGAGGATGATTTCGAGCAGGTAGTCGCTGTTGTTCGCCTGTTCGACGGCGTGGCGGATATTGGCAGGAAGCACGTCGAGCAGGACGTCCAAATCGTCTGTGATTTTTAGTTGGGTCATGGTTTTTGGTAAGTGGTAATTTGTAATTGGTTGTTGGTTGTTGGAGACTGGAGAATTGGAGATTGGGTTGGGTCTATTATACGAGAAATGGGCTGTCCCTGCGTTGGAATGTGATTGTAGAAATTCAGGATGCATTTTTTACATGAGCGATCATTTTTTGTACTTGTTCATTTGTATTTATGGGCATCAAATGTATATTTGGATTCTGAGAAGTAAAAACGCGGAAGATTTCATCTGCAAATGCCTGCCCGATGGAAGGCACATTATCAAAATCAAGAACAATTTCTTTAAAGCGCTCAAAGCGTGTTAATAGGCGTTTTGCTTGTGATCGAGAAATTAGGTTTTCGTTGCCATACCTTGCCAGGAAAACGGGAACATGCGTTTTTGTGAAACTAAAATCATCTGCCGTGAATTTATCGAAGACCTGCTGTGTGCTTCGTTTAGAATGCAAGTTAATTCTTAAGCCCACCAATGTTCCTAAAAAAACAACTTCTTTATTTTCAAGCAACCAATCATTATCTGATTCCAAGTGCGCGAAAGACAAGTTGCCTGAAAGAATAGTAAACCTATCAAATATTCTTGAAGTGAAGAAGATGCCTTCACCTGAATGATGAATGGGATCCGTGGTTAATTTACCTTTCGACAGTTCAAGTATAGCGTGAAGCGGATCATCTAAATTGAATTCTCTTTGAATTTTATTGAAGATACCTATTCCATTATCGCTGATTTGAAATTCAATCAATTTGTAGGTATGCAAAAGCCTTATTTGCAGACTTGTTCCTTCTGAATGATCGATTGCATTATTTACCATTTCAGTAAACCCATGATGGCAAATCTGCAACACATTCGAAGGAACGTTTTCCATCAACGGAAGAATGCGCTGACGCCATACTCTATCTTCTTCAAGACCCTCTAAAGACAGGCTATCAACAAAATTGACCAGAGGTTTTACATCGTAAACTCTGTTACGCGTCGTTCCCTTTGCGAGGATCAAGCCATCAGATACTAACTTTTGAATATGACGATGACTAGCTTGACGTGAAATACCATATTTGATGGATACAAAAGAAGTTATATCATTTGGGTGATCTTCAATATTTTCCAATATAAACTGATGAAGTTCTTCTGTTTTTTTCTGGGGTTTATTCATTGGGAATGCGCCAAAACATTGTAAACAAAGTACGACAACATTGTAAACTTAATGGAAGATATTGTCAACAGAATAAATTAGAGAGTTATGCCTACTTCTTCCCATCAACCCTGGTCACCCTCCGAAGGCATCGCGGGTGCGGTTTGACCTTCTTTCACTAAATGCGCTAATACCTCAGCATGGAAAAGGCGCCTGCTTACCGTCCTGAAAGTTTCACGTTCCAAGTCTATCATAAGGGGAATGGGCTGTCCCTACACTGGAATGTGATTGTAGGAATTGACCTTTTTAGTGTATTGTCAGTAGATCACGAAAATTGAGCATAGATTGCGCTTTCCAGCGCGATTTTGGATGAGTATAATTCCGAATGACCGCAAGTTTCAAGAGGAGTCCATATGTTCAAAATTCAAGGCATTGATCACGTCGGGTTGGCAGTCTGGGATGTCCATCGATGCGTACACAGGCAAATACTTGAAAGAAGCGCGAGCCTCTTGACAAATAGATAAACTTCGATATAATAACAAATAGATGGATGTCTATATGAAGTCAACATCACAAGATACACCTCTTGTCTGCAACATGGCTGTTTTCACGCCTGCCGAACGCGAACACCACATTCAGACCATATCCCAACTTTTTCAAACTGTGAAAGACACTCACGAAGCCGAAAACGGTTTTGAATTTATTTTCCCCAACCCCAATGAATCAGAAATCATCACGAGGCTGGCGCAATTTATTTCCAACGAGCGGCTGTGCTGTCCATTTTTGGAGTTTACACTTAAGATCGCGTCCGACGATGAGCCAATCTCTTTACTCCTCACGGGTCCCGAAGGCACACAGGAATTTCTGCGTGCAGAGTTTAGCGAAGCATTTGCATGAAAACCAATCTTAATCCCGTCCTCTTTGCCAAAGCGATTGCAGATGATACCCGCCAGAAAATTATGAGCGAGTGTTGCTGCTGCACTTTATCGGTCAACGAGATCGTTGAGAAAGTTGGCGTGTCCCAGCCCACCGTCTCGCATCATCTCGCCATCCTGCGCGACGCGGGACTCGTGGATATTCGCGAAGAAGGCAAGCAAACTTTTTACACACTCAACCAGAAGTGCATTGCGGTTTGCTGTGGACAATTGATGTTCAAGTTCGCGCCCGAAGAAAAAGCGACACAGGTCATGCTTAAGGTTGTCCCGAGTTAGGCAATTTTTTTTGCCCTGATTTATAGACAAACATCTATTTGAAAGGAGGTGAAAGCCATGAACGAATTGAACGTGATCAACAACGATTGCGACTGCGAAGAATGTGAAGGCGGTTGCTGCGGCGGTGATTGCTGCTAGGTAAGAGTCTCTGTCCATCATGTGATGGGCAGGGAGAAATCATAAAGAAAATTTTTTATCAATACACATAGATAAGTTTCGATATAAGGAGATTTGGAAATGACCACAGACACCCCCATCCATCTGGCAGTTCGAGAGCATTATGCAGATCGGATCAAAAACAACGCATCCTGTTGCGGACCTTCGGATTGCTGTCGCCCCGAAAGCAGTCTCTACCCCACAGAGTTACTTGCCAGCCTGCCCGACGGCGAATCAGCCGTCAGCTACGGATGCGGCGACCCGATCACGCTTGCGTCGCTGGAACCAGGACAGACCGTTCTCGATCTCGGCTCGGGCGCGGGACTCGATTGTTTCTTCGCCGCGCAGAAAGTCGGTCCGGAGGGACGCGTGATCGGCGTGGACATGACTCCCGAAATGATCGAACGCGCCACATCCAGCGCGACGCGTTTGAATCTCAACAACGTTGAATTCCGCCCGGGGTATCTGGAAGATTTGCCGGTTGAATCAAACAGCGTGGACGTCATCATTTCAAATTGCGTGATCAATCTCTCGCCCGATAAATCCAAAGTCTTCGCGGAAGCTTTTCGCGTGTTGAGCCCCGGTGGAAAACTCGCGGTGTCTGATATTGTGACGGATGGACCTTTGCCCGACGCGGTCAAACAAAGCCTGAGCGCTTGGGCAGGTTGTGTGGCAGGCGCTGTGGAAGCGAACGATTACATCGGAATGATGGAGTCGGTTGGCTTCACGAACGTTTCCGTCAAGCCCGTTTTCTTCGACAAGCAAGCTGTGGACGCGGCGATTGCGGATATGGATGGTGCAATTGACCTTGAGACGATTTCGCGGGATGAAGTGTATAAGGCAGTCTATAGCGCGAAGATCACTGCCTATAAGCCGTAATGGCATTTGCCGTCTAAACATGAAAGGCTGAGGATATCAATCCTCAGCCTTTTAGATTCCTCGCGAGAGAGTACTCTTTATGATGGATACCTGCCTTTCGCTCTCTCATTTCTTTCTGTGAATCCTTACGTTCGCAGTTCTATTTGCAAATTTTTTGACCCTGCGCTTATTGCCTGCAATTGGCTGCGTGTTTCTCTTCGTACTGCGCTGATGGGCGCGCGCCACCAATCCCAGCGGGGGCAAAGGCAGATAATCAGGCATGGTCTTGTCCACATTGCGGATTGCCGGAATCAAAAAACCCGAAAGACCAATTAAAGTCCCGCCGACCGCGCAAAGAAGGATCATCAAACCAAACCCGGAGCCGGGACCTGTGCCTACCAGCCAGCCAAAGAGTCTAACGAGGGACCCACCCTTTGCCATCGCCGGCTCGAAGATTATTTCACCAAAGAAGCCAGCCAATAATGGAGTAATGGGTATCATTGCCTGGGACAGAAAAT
Source organism: uncultured Anaerolinea sp. (assembly GCA_964543585.1). Lineage (GTDB taxonomy): Bacteria > Chloroflexota > Anaerolineae > Anaerolineales > Villigracilaceae > Defluviilinea. The sequence continues at coordinate 16,871 of CAZIYY010000033.1, forward strand.
CGCTCGCAGAAAAGACGCGTCCCTGCACGTCGGGAGGAATTTTCGTTTGCATAAAAGTTTCAACTGCCACATTTACAATAGGTTCAAAGATCGAATTGATCACCATGCCAACCACCCAGATAAGCAAAATCTGCCCCACGCCGATCAGGGTCAAGCCAAACAGGCTGGAAAAAATCCATCCCATCAATATGGCGCGAATGGGACGTTTGATCCCGCCAAATGCGCTCAGGAATACGCCCGCTATGACAGCCGCCAGGGCGCCAACTGACTGCACAGTTCCTGCGACGCTGGGGTCGCCTCCGGTCCTCAATAAGATCATGGTGTAAAGCGCTGTAACCGACAGCGCAATCCCTGAGAAAAAATTTCCGAAGAAAAAAATCAGTTGGACGCCGAGCAGCCCGGGGCGCCTGAGAATATACCTGATGCCGTAAATCGCGTCCTTCAAGAACTCGCTCCGCGGCCTCTGCCTCTCCTCCGAGTGAGGAGTCGACGGGATTTCCACAAATAATAAAGCGCCAATGGAAATAACGAACGCAAGCAAATTAATGGCCAGAATACCGCCCAAACCCAGCGTTATATACAACACACCGGCGAGAATGGGACCAAAGATATCGGGCGCATCGTAAAGCAGGGACATCAAACCATTGGCGCGAACATATTGCTTTCTGGGAACCAGCGTAGTGATGGCGGCTGAATAGGACGGCGAGTGAAATGCAAAACCCACTCCCTGAAAAACTGCCGCAATATATAAATGCACGACATGCATATTGCCTGTCGAATGAAGGACCAAGAGGATCGCTGTTGCAGAGAGCGACAAAAAATCATACACGAGCATCATCATCTTGCGGCTATAACGGTCTATAAGAACTCCCGCATACAACACAACAAGAAGGTACGCCCCAAAGTAGAAAGACTCCCATAAACCGACAGCACCCCCACTGACATCGGTATTATTAAGGATCCAGATAGGCAGGGCAAAAAATGAAATATTGGAGGCAATTCCCGAAATCATCTGGCCCGTCCAGATAACATAAAGCCCCCTCATGCCATTTGGGCGGCGGAACAAGAAATCCAAGTTTGTCAGTTCTCCTCTGGGAAAAGCATAACACACCGTTAATAAGAAAACAACCCTGAAATAGGGCTATTTTCTTATTATATCATTTCAGGTTATCAGGCCAGTTCTGCTTTGGCAAGAGTATCGTGGTCCGGTAATATCTCTTCCGCATTGTAAATGGCAGGAATGAAATATCCCAATAACCCAACCATGGCTGAAGCGACTCCACAGATAACAATTAGCAAGCCCATCCCGGCTCCGGGACCCGTGCCAACCAGCCAGGAGAATGTCGCAGGGAGTCCCATTTGGGCGCGCGCCGCAGGTTCAAGCACAAAATCCGAGAGGGTACCAGCGATGATCGGGGAGATGGGGTTTGTAAGCCAGGCGATCAGGCGTCGGGCAGAAAAGACGCGTCCCTGAACATCCGGCGCGACTTTGGATTGCCAGATCGCCTGGTTTGATCCGTTTACCAAAGGGACAACAATGGATGAAAGCGCCATACCGATAATCCAGATGGGCAATCCGCCAGCGAACCCGATGATGGCAATACCAATGCCGCTCAAAATCCAACCCAGCAGGACTCCGCGCGAACGCCGTTTAAACCCGCCCCATGCGCTCATAATAACGCCTCCCACCACAGCCGCAATTGCTCCCGCTGATTGAGCGGATCCCAACATCAGGCTGTCATTGCCTGTGCGCGAAAGGATCATGGGAGCCAGCGCTGTGAAGCTGATCCCGGCAAATAAGTTACCGGCAAAGAAGATCATCTGCAAACCAAGAAGGCTGGGGCGCGCGAAAATGTATTGGAACCCGTATGCCGATTCTTTCCAAATACCCCCCTGGCTCTGCGCGCCTTCCACGGTACGCGGCGGTTGAGGGATGTGAACTATCATCAACGCGGCGATGGCAAGCAAGAAAGTGACAACATCAAAAAACAAGATTCCGATGAGTTTGATAATTGGATATAACATACCCGCCAAAAAGGGAGCAAAGACACCGGGACCCGCTTCAATCAACGACATCATTCCATTTGCGCGTCCCAATTGTTCTTTTGGCACCATCGTGGAAATCGCCGCAGAATAAGCGGGCCACTGGAAAGCCATTCCCAAGCCGTAAAAGATGGAGGCGACATATAAATGCCAGTATTCCAGAATACCCAGCGCCTGGAAAATTAGTATGGCAAGCGTTGCAAGCCCTGCGCCCAGATCACTCACCATCATCATCATCTTGCGATTATGACGGTCCACCATTACACCCGCAATTGGAGATATCACTAGAAAAGGCGTGATGAAAAATACCTGCATCAACCCCAATGCGGTCGCGCTTCCCGTTTCCTTATACATGAAAATCGTCAATGCAAATTGACTCATCGAGCTGGCAAGGACTGAAATCATCTGGCCGAGCCAAACAATCGTAAAGCCAAACATACCGCTGGGGCGGTTTGTTGTGTCTTCCATTTGATCTCCTGTATGAATTTTGTAACTACTCTACATAAATCTCAACGTGCTCGCCGTCTTCCTCATCCGTTACGTCAATAATTTTACCAGTGACGCCCGAGCGCAATGCTTCCATCACATTGGACATATCCACCCCTTCCACTTGGGGAGCAAAGTGCGCGCCGATCTTCAAGCCTGCATCCACCAGCGCAAGCGGAATCTGCACAGACGCCTTCGAACGGCCCGAGCGCGTGTCCGTGACGCGGATGCGCAACCACTTCGCGCCGCCAGGCATGCCCGGCGCGCGCGAGGCAGAGGGTCGTCTTTCGCTCAACGCCGCGAGCAGTTTCGTCCCCTCTTCTGCGCTGAGTTTGCCCTCCTCGATCATCTTCAAAATCTTCATTCGTTCTTCCACCGATGCCATTCGTACCTCCTATATTTATCCTGCCATTCTCTTTCCCGAGTCATCCTATAAAGACACGCACATGTTCGCCATCTTCACTATCATCCACATTGATGATAAACGGCTCACTTGAATCCCGGGTCGCATTGATCACCTGAACGATTCCATCCACCCTGCCCTTGCTCATGCCTTGAATGTTGCCTCCAAAAGTTCTGAAAAACCATGCAACAAATCCGAAGGGCAACGGAAATCCCAACGTGATATGCCTGGGCCCATCCCCATCTTTGGCGCGCCGCCGATCAACATCAATGTAGATCCAGCGCGATGATTGCCCGCCCGCGCCTAGCGCAATCAAGAGAACGCCCAGCATCAGCGGCAGGATCATAAAATAAAACCAGAAGTTAGCGCCTGCATTCTGCTGAATGGCATAAATAATCCAGGCGCTAAACACGGTGATAAAAACGCCAACCCATAGAGGGATCAAGGCAAAACGACGCGCGCGCGACTTGATCTCTTCAAACTCAGGAGCCGCGCTGCTTTTAGAGCCCGAACCTGCTCCCGTTTCGATAACTTCGATCTCTGCCTCAGCCGCGTCCGCGTCATCATTCAGCGCGCGCATTAACTTCGCGGCATTGTCAGCAGAGATCTTCCCCTCTTCCACCATTTGTAAAATCTTCCTGCGTTCTTCAGACGACATTACCTTCCTCCCTCCAACGCGGATAGCAATTGCTCGGCTTGGTCTGCGGTGATCTTCTTCTCGGCAAGCATCTTCAGAATCGCCATGCGCTCATCTTCCGAAACAGGCTCAGATACAGGCGCTGGCGTATTAGGCGCGCCCTTTGAGGCAGTATCCCAATTCCAGGGTCCGCCCACCCACCCACCCTTATCGCGGCGAGCGTGACGTTCTGCATGTCGTTCCGCCCGTCGAGCCGCTTCTTCAACGCGTTTCGCTGCGCGCGCAGTCGCCTGTTCCACTTGGCGGGATATTCTTTCACCGAAGCCCGACCAGTCAAAATTCAAGCCGGCAAAGTTCCCAAATTCATCAGCAGATTCGCCTGCATCAGCATCGTTGGAAACCCGCACATTGCCTCCTGCGTTCAAAGTGATTTTGGCGGAGCCATTGCCCAATGTAACAATTCGCTCTGTTAAGTTTTCCTCCTCTTTAACACCGTGCCAGTCTACATCAATTTCATCGCCGCGCATGGTGATGGTAGCATTTGTATTTAGGGGCAGGACAAGCAATATGTCATCGCCGGCCGTTATGGAATATTCACCATCCGGCTTTGGTTCGAGGTACACAACCACGTCCTCCCCTACATTGACTTTTATGTTCCCGCGCGCGCCGCGTAATGCCAGATCGTCCGCGACAGAATCAAGCGTGACACTGCCCTCTACATCACGGATGGAGACATCGCCGTGCGCATTTTTCAGGTAAAGATTTCCCTTCGCGCCGCGCAGGCTGAAATCAGCATGTACCGAATCGATCGCGATTGAACCTGCCTCGCGCATTGAAAGATCGCCGTTAACTTCCTTCATTTCAATGTCACTCATCACGCCGCGTATCGCCGCGTCCCCACCGACAGTTGCGATTGCGAGAAATGCCCCTTTGGGGACACGCAATGACAAATCATCGTCACATGAGATAGATATCTCTCCTTCATTCTGATCAAAACGTACTTCATCCTCATCCGCTTTAATCAGCATATCTTCGCCATCCCAGCCTGTGATGCTGAGATCGCCGCCGACTGAGTCGATTCTGATCCTGGGAGATTTACCAACACGAATTGATTTAGTCATGGTTTATGCCTCCTCGCCGCGTAAAATACGCATGGCTTCATCAGCCGATATCTTGCCTGTTTCCAAATCCTCAAGCACACTGCCGCGCTTTTCCGGGCTGACCTCGACTACTTCGTCTTTGCCGGGTTCAAAACCGAGAGCGCAGATCACTTCATGCAAACGGTTTCGAATCGTCGGGTAGGAAAGATCGAATTCCTTTTCCATGCGATTGATCTTCCCCTCGCATCGGACAAAGGTTACGATAAAATCAAGATGTTCGGCAGTCAGATGCGCGATCGGTCCGCCTGTGAAACGGCCTTCAATGGATGTGTCACAGGACGAACAATGTAATTTGGCTACCGTTAATTCAGAACGACATACAGGGCAACGAGTTGGTGCGGCAAACATGGAAACCTCCGTTTAATCGGGCTGGTAGTTATGAAAATTGACAGGAAAATCAATTTTCTCAAGGTTTTGGCTGAATTTCATTACTTTATTATACATATTATTTATTTTTTGTCAAGTACAAATCAATAAAGTAAAGTTTTGTTTCAAGATAATTAATATCATTTCCAAGAAGGTCAAATATCCCATAATCTGGAGTATCCATGATCCGTTCCCTCTACTACCTTCCAGGAAAGCCAATCCGCAAGGATATCCCTCCTCAGGAATTCACCAAACTCATCCGCGACCGACGCGCTCTTCTGTGGGTTGACTTCGTCAGTGAACCGCCTGAGACCTGCCTCCCTATCTTGGAAGGCTTTGGCTTTCATCCTCTAGCAATTGACGACGCCCTTCAGGAAACTCACTCCCCAAAACTTGACGATTGGGGAAGTTACCTCTATATCGTTCTCAATTATATGAATGTTGCAGAGGATAAGAATCATTGGGAGACCGAAGTGGACGAACTGGATATTTTCCTCGGGCAAAATTATATTGTTACTCATCACGATTATCCGATCAATGCCATTGAGGAAACCTGGGCGGCGTGCGACCGCGATCCCCGCAACATTCAGGATGGAGCCGACCATCTTCTTTATAAGATCACAGATAATCTCGTGGCGGCATACATGCCTGTTGTCGAAAAAATTGACGCGGCAATTGATCGGATCGAGGATCAAGTCTTTGACCGACCCTCGCCTCGGACTCTCGAACAGCTGTTTGCGCTAAAACGCATTTTACTGGCGATGAGGCGCATCCTGCTTCCCCAACGCGAGGTGTTGAACAAACTCGCCCGCGACGATTACAAAGTCATCGATCCGAAAGACCGTATCTTCTTTCGCGATATCTACGATCACCTCGTCCGCCTGCACGACCTGAACGAGAGCTTGCGCGATCTTGTCAGCGGCGCGCTGGATACCTATCTCTCCGTCATCAACAACCGCATGAACGAAATAATGAAAACCCTGACCATTATCACGGTTTTGTTCATGCCACTCACCTTCCTCACAGGCTATTTCGGAATGAACTTCTTCGAACCACTTGGCACATTGCAGGGCTGGACAACCAACCCGGTTTTTTATCTGACCTTGGCCACAACATTCATAATGCCAATTAGCATGTATATTTGGATGCGCCGCCGGACCTGGATTTAGGAGGCAAACCCGATTCCGCGACACTTGACACAGAACAGACGTTCGGTTATCATTCATAGCACAAATGAGCGAAGAATGCTCAGGAGGCTGCTATGATGATGGTACGTAAAAGTAAAGGATTGGGAGAACGACACCAAAGGATATTAGATTTCCTTTTGGAATACCAGCGCGAGAACAAATATCCCCCATCCATTCGTGAGATTGGCAATAAGACTGGAATCACATCCACCTCGGTCGTGAATTATTATCTCGACCAGCTTGAAAAGAAGGGAATGATCGAACGTGACCGCAAGATCTCGCGCGGGGTTCGCCTCTCTGGTTTGAATTCATCGATAGACACACTCCGCATTCCAATTCTTGGCCCTATTGCCGCAGGACCTTTTATGCTTGTCCCTGAGCCTGGAATAAATTACATGAATGACAAAGAATATGATGCAGTTGATATCGCCCGAAGCCTGCTTCCCTCCAGGGAAAAGGGCAACGATCTTTACGCTCTCGAAGTAAAGGGGGACTCAATGATTGACGCCATGATCAACGATGGCGACATTGTTGTGATGAAACCTGCGGTGGAAGCAAGGAACGGCGAAATGGTGGCTGTCCGGGTGAACGATGAATATACTCTGAAATATTTTTACAAGGAAAAAGATCGTTATCGTCTCCAGCCTGCAAACCCGACCATGAAGCCAATCATCCTCAAGAAGACCGAACAACCTGAGATCAATGGCAAAGTGGTCATGGTTATCCGCGTAAACGGAAAAGGATTCAAAACGATAAGAGGCGGCCCAATTATTGGGCCGCCTCTTTTGATTCTCATATGTCGATTTACTTCTTATTCTTATTTCATCTTCACGCGGCCTTTTGCTGAAGAGGCGGGCATCTGATTCATCTTCACACGATCCTTTTTGCCCATTGCGCCAATCACCTCTATGCCGCGATTTAGCAACGAAGGCACGATCAACAATACAAGCAAGCCAACCAAAATCATGAGAAACAACGGCCATGATCGGGCAGCCACTTCCGGGAGAACTCCGCCAGGGTTATACTGCTCAGTCGTCGAAGCGGCGTTTCCGTTTAAGGAGACTGTCAGCCCGCGGTTGACGCCATCGCGTAATGTTGATGGGGAAAGATACGTAAACGCGTACTCGCTTTGCAACGCCTGACCATACTGCTGATATATTGCGCTCAGGGTCTCAGCGTCCTCAGCGAAGCCATATAAGCCACCGGAGCGCTCGGTCAAAGATTTCAGCCCAGCTTCATCGAGTCCTACCTGTCCTGTAGAACCGGCATCACCAAAACCAATGGCGGAAATTGTGAGACCGCTCTGGCTGATCGTAGCAATTACATCGTCACTCGTGCTCTGACTCTTATTATCGAGTCCATCGGTCAGAACAATGATCGCTTTGCGACCGGACACACTTTCGAGAGCGACTTCGGCTTCCATCAGCGCATTATACATGGCTGTATCACCACCGGTCTGCAGCCCATCAATGGCACTGGTCAGCGCCGCAATATCCGTTGTAAGCGTCTGAACGTAATACGTCTGCGTATCGTAAGTGATCAAACCAGCCTGGTCACTGGGCCGCATTTGGTTTACGTATGTCTTAGCCGCATCTTTGGCGGCGTCAAGTTTCCCATTTTTATCCATGCTCCCGGAGATGTCCATTACCAGCATACTCGTCACTGGAATGACTTCCGCCGCCGCGTTCCCCCCGCCCTGAATGTTGGTGGGTTCCATCATCTGACCATTCTCGGAAATTTGGATCGTGCTAGGATCAACCCCAACTGGTTCCCCGGCCTCGTTCACAACCGAAACGTAGACGGTGACTTGAGGGAAATTGGATTTATCAACCTGTGTAATCCTAATCTGAGGGCCGCTTTCCTGCGCGAGGGCTTGAGGCGCAGACCAAAGCATCAGCAACGGAAGCAGGCTAAGTGTCAGAAAGATGCGGATAATCCTTTGCATCGTTACCTCTTTTCATGATAGACCATCTCGGTATTGCCCAGACGAATCTTTTGACCGTTGGCAAGTTGGGCGCGCTCAATCCTACGGTTATCAATAAAAGTTCCTGCCATGCTCATATCCTTGACAGCGAAGTGTGTGCCGTCACCGGTCAACATGGCATGTTGAGGAGCAATGTCAGGATCGGGCAGGACAATCTCGGATTTCAAAGGCGAACTGCCAATGGCGATGGCGGGCCCACCGGCGCGCATGAATTTATCGAGGATAAACTCGGTGCCTTTGAGTTTGCCTGATGTGACTTCGAGCCAGGCGCGGGAGAGCAGAACGACGATCAACGAAATGAACGCTCCGACGGAGGCTCCCAGCAAGACCAGACCTGCGGCTTTCCCAGCGAGCGGATTCTGGAGCCAGTTATGAACCGACTCAAGCAAGACACCGCCTATCGCGCCACCAATGAGACCGCCGAGCGCGCCTTTCCATGCCTGGCTCTTTCCGACAATTCCTTCCGCCAAGCCCAGTAACATGCCGAACACCCCCCAGCCCAGCGCGCGGCCGAACGTGCCCGCGCCAACTGCCTGGAATAGGAATTCACTTAGTGGCAAGCCAATTCCACCGGCGATGAAACCGAGCAATCCGCCAATGAGACCTGCCCTGCCTGCCTGTACAGAGTTGCGCGTCATCAAGCCCTCCGTGAGTCCAATAAACAAGCCGATGCACAAGCCAACCAGCGCGCCGACGATTGCCTCGCTCAGGTACAGATTGGATATGAATGAGATACCAAGCAGGTCACTAACTTGCCATCCAATCAGCCCGCCGATGGCGCCAAGCACCGCGTAAAAGTACGTGTGCATTCGTCTACTCATGGGGGATGCCTCCTTCCTTTTCTTTCTCTTTTTGTTCCTCAAGTTGATATAAGTTTGACCAAAAAACCATACTGCGGCCAAAACTGCCTTCGAGTTCATGGAAGCCAAAATAACGTGTTGGATCCAGTACGCCCGCGCTCTGGCGCACAAAGAACCCACCGAGTCCGGAATGGGGTTCAACTACCAATGCAACCTGCCAGGGTTCCGGGAAAAAGTTATTATGCAGCCAGGTATCGTAATGCGAAAGAAAGATACCCATGCGCGGGTGAGTGTGATACCAGCCAACAATCCTTTTGCCCTGAAAATGCATATCAATCTGATCGTGAATATCCACCAGGCTTTCCTGTGTAAAGGTCAAATAGACGCTGCCCTGCCGCGTATGACGGGCGGGTATCGCATGTTCGACCACGATAAACTGACTGCGGTTGCGGTTATTGTCGTTGATATCTACACACCATTGACCAATTAGAACGCCTCCTACTTCGTTTTGCATATCGCTCACGGAATGAACGCAGATTCGGCTGTAGGCTGGCTGTGTCATAAATACAGATACAAGCGGATTCAAGCCGTTATCATCATATTGAGAATTCCAGCGGCTGGCTCGGTTTACAGGAAGCGGAGTGGTAATTGGCTGGGTCATATCGGATGGTAAAACGTGGATGCGGGATTTGGATTTCATATCAACTCCCTGCCCCTCACCTCACTTAACGCGAGGCGAGGGAGGGATTGGACTGAATTATCCAGCCGTAACGTCGGCTGTCATCATCAGTCGGTCATTTTGCGGGATGCCAGCCTCTGAAAGCGTTTCTTCCTCTTTCAGCTCGCGGCCCAGCGCCTTGCTGTCGATTCGATACGACATGGCGCGTCCATCTGGACCTGTGACTGGCAGCTCCAGCGACGTCGTCAACTCAGGAATTAATTCCTTCACCGCGACATCATCCGGAACCTCCGCATTTCGGGTGCCCCCCGAGGGAAGCACAATCGTGACTGGTACATCAGACATGGTTAAACTCCTTTCTAAGAATGGGTAGATCTTGTCTTGTCTCGTGCAAAACCGGTTTGCGCAACGCGGGAAAATAGCTATTTGATATGGACCTTGGGTTGTTTCGGAGGCTTCGACAGCGTAATCTTCGGTTTGGGCTTTTGCTGTGAGCCTGCGTCAAACTTGACGCGCTCGGGCCGCATCAACTCTCGGAGGTCTACTGGAAAAACATCAGAATGCGTCTTTCGATATTCCCGGCTCCAGCGCGCCGCTTCCGCATCCAACGGGAACGGCGGCTTTGTCGGGTCGTCGTGGAAGTTTTTCCACTGCAACATTTCCCCCAGCATGATCACGAGCCGGTCTAATGAGCGGCTGGCAGTCCACCACGCCGCATCAATGCAGACGCTTCCGTTCAAATGGTTGATATTGGGATGCCAGATCGGGGTAAGCCACTTCATACCGGGCCATCGCTGGGGATATTGATTGTGAAGATATATTTCAACCTGATGATGTTCGCTAAATTTTGGGTTGCCCTGGCGATCCACATTGCTAATGCTTTTGCATTTGAATGTGACAATGTACCGTTCGGGCGGGAGGTTTGGGCGGGGCGACTGCGCCACAACACTGATTAGGTCCGTGCGGGCACTCATTTCCTGCATCAGTTCATAGTCGGCGCGCAGACGGCGCATACGCGGGCTGTCTGAGACTACATTCGTGCCCGCGCCTGCTGTGATATCGGCAGTCAGCACCAGTCGGTCGCCGTCCGGGATCACCGCGGATGATAGGGTTTCATCTTCTTTCAATTCGCGTCCGAGCGCCTTGCTGTCAAGTCTATAAGACATCGGGCGCCCATCAGGCCCCACAACAGGCAACTCCAAAAGCGAAGTAAATTCCGAAAGCAAGTCGCGGATTATCACGTCATCCGGAACCTCGGCGGCGCGCGCACCCCCGCTTGGCAGAACAATGGTCACATTCAAATCCGGCATGGCATTTCCTCTTTAGTTCAGGTGTTTAGATGTGGGACCTGGCAATTGCCGGTGATGTCCCAGCAGTCTTTGTGATGTAAGGTGCGACAGACTTCACATTCAACGATGCCGCGCGAGTCCGAGTGATTCACGGTCTCAAGACAATAGGGGCAGCGATGTTCCTCGACCAAGGCAAGCTGGACTCGAGGTTGTCCGCGTCGTCGTCGTCGTTTTGGCGCGATGGCGGGATTCACCTTCGCAGGTCGGATCAAGCCGGAACGTCGCTCGTTCCGTGTTCTCCCTTGCCTGGATGCTCCTGGGGTAAGGAATCTCGAGGGGGACATGCTCGGCGGCGAAAGCCGCCGTCGTCGCGAAGGAGTTGAAGTAGATGTTCGGGTTGAGGGTGAAGAAAGGCTTGTCCACACAGGGAAGGAAATTTGCGGTTCTCTTACCGGAACAAGCATTTCAACCGGCTCCGGAACAATTTCCGGGGTACGCCTGCGAAACAATGAGGAAATGGTCAGTATCATAAAAAAGCCAAGCCCCATTTGAGATAAACCGTCCCAATCAATGGTCTTTGGCAGCCATTCGAGCGAACTGATCCCATATTTACCTTGTGAAATGAAACCGAGCAGATAAACCCCGGCGGCATGCGCCGTCATCGCTGTAATATAGCGAAAGAATGCGATTCGCTGGCTGAATATCAGTTGGGAACCAAGTCCTGCGACGATAGCCATAGTGATTCCAGCAATGACCTTTTGGATTGAAAGATCATACGGTAATCTTCCTTCCTGAAACAGGATAAAAATCCATAACGAAGATGCGCTCACCAGCAACAACAATATAACCAGTTGACGAAACAAGTGATATTGCTGAGGCGGCGCAGAAGGCGGGTCAGAATAAGACATACTCATCGCGGCAGATCGCAGAGCCATATATCATCCAGTTCAGCCCCGCAGTTTTACGCGGCTTGGAGCGGAGTGAGTTGATACATCTTTTACCTTCACATGTTCCTTTATGCGAACGCGCCCGCCTGATGGTTCATCCTTCAGATTCACTTTCGTCCGTTCAAAGTGGCGGAAATGAAGCGCATCCTGCAAGTCGCCAGTCAATTCATAGAAGCGATATTCAACCCCGTTATGAGCACGCAGGATGTGCAGGGAAGGCACGCCAACGCTGGCAAGCGCGCGGTGCAGGAAATTCTCCTCGCCGGTAATGATATGAGTCATGGTTGCCTCGCGCATCACACCACACGTTGGGCAATGACCCGCCTCAAAGCTGACCTCGCTCAACGGCTTCAACACCTGCTCTACTGTGTTGCAACTGTAACATTCGAGGGACGTGATCAATTCCTGGTCCAGTTCAATCATGGCATCCGGTCCCAGGTCTGCGCGGGCGATGCGTAATAGATCCGCGAGGGTGGTGCGTTCAGCGCGCGCGGGCAGTTCGGTAATTTCGCCGTACGTCCAGTGGCTTTGGCAATCGTCGCGCGGCGAATAAGCCGTCGTATGCATCTCGTTGACCATGCCGTTGAAATGCGTGACTTTGCCAGGCTCGATCGGCATATTATTGATAATTTTTAGCGCTTCCTGTGACTGCATGGCGCCGATGATGGATGCAATCGTCGGTGTGGTCGGCACTTTGCCCAACAAAATATTCTGGCGCGCCAACAGCGGGCACGAGTAACGCAGGGATAAATCACGCAACGCCTGTTCCGTCAGCGTACATTCATAACATGCGCCATCCCCGGGTTTAAAGACGCGCACCAAACCGAGTAATTCCTGAATGGCCCCATCCACCCAGGGCTTATTGACCCAATAGCAGAAACGGTTGACAGCCAGCCGCGCTTCGCGGTTATCGAGGCAGCCGATCACAACATCCATGCGGCGAAGGACTCCCAGTCCCAGTTGGGTTGTGATATCCCCGTTCATATACTGAACGTGCACTTGCGGGTTTACAGATTTTGCCCGCGCCGCGGCGACCTCAGCCTTACTGCGATTATTATCCGTTTCACGGAACAGAACCGAACGGCTCAAATTCGCCGCCTCGATCTTGTCGAAATCGACAACAAAAAGATTCCCAATCCCCATCAGCGACAGGTTCTTGATCACTTCATTGCCCAAGGCGCCGGCCCCAATGACAAGAACCTTGGCGTTCTGAACTTTGTCGCGGTCCCACCAAGAAATGAATTCAAAGGTTCCCAAACGATCTTTTTGCAGATTGGGAATGTGGATTGGCTTTTCGGGTGCAATCGGAACACGCAGAGGCGCGGTGATCGGCTCCTTCATTGCCAAACGAAAAGTTGGTTCCGCGACTTGAGCCATTTCTTTCGCCTGTGTCATATTAGACCCATCCAGAGCGCGGACAAACCACCCGACCCCCCGCCTTGATTCGATCAAGTGATTCTTTTCAAGCGCTTTGAGAGCCTCGCGCAAGGTGGAGCGGCTAATCCCCAATTGGTTCATCAGCTCGCGTTCGGGTGGAATTTGTGCGCTGGGAGCCAGGCTGCCATCCAGCAAGGAGGCGGCTAGTTTACCAGCAACAGTTTCTGCCAGAGATTTATGATTGAGGGGTTGAATTTGTATTTTCATAGTGGTATGGAGGTCAGACCAGTAGTTTTCTTAAGTATAGGCATTTTCAAAGCCAAAGTCAACTGGTTTAATAAGAAATTTGTACTGGCTGCTTGTTTGCTTAAATGCAAAAGACGGCCTTTTCAGACCGTCTTTTTGATTAACCAGGCAGAACCTTACTCGAGTACGATGGATGCGCCGGCTTCTTCCAGTTTCTTCTTAGCTTCGTTGGCAGCATCCTTACCAACACCAGTAAGGACTTTGGAGCCAACGGTTTCTGCCATAGTCTTGGCTTCACCAAGACCAAGGCTGGTCAGCTGGCGAATGACTTTGATCACGTCAATTTTCTTCGCGCCGGTTTCCTTTATGACCACATCGAACTCAGTCTTCTCTTCGACAGGTTCAGCGGCAGCAGCGCTCATACCAGGCATGGCGGCCATCGCGACAGGAGCCGCGGCAGAGACGCCCCACTTTTCTTCCAGTTTCTTTACCAAATCAGCCGCCTCAAGGACGGAAAGTGTGGAAAGTTCTTCCACGAGTTTTTCGAGCTTTTCAGCCATTGTTTAATTACTCCTAGTTTTCTTATATAGAAATGAACTCTTGATATTGTTGAGTGAGATAATATCTCACTTTACGCCGCAACAGCCGCTTTCTCTGAGAAAGCTTTGATAACAGCCGCCAAGCCGCGAGCAGGTTCTGCAATCGTGCGGACCAGTTTACCAGCCGGAGCTTGCAGAACGCCGAGCAATTGCGCGCGGACAACAGGCAACGGCGGCATTTCAGCCAAAGACTTAACCTGGGCGGCGTTAAGAGCCTGTCCGCTCATGAATCCGCCTTTGACCTTGACGAAGTCTTTGCCTTTTGTGGCTTCAGTCAGGGCTTTTGCTGTTGAAGCGGGATCTGTGAAAGCAAACGACACAGCCGTGCTCTTCACCAGGAAATCATCGGGAAGTTGCATTCCACTATCCGCAAATGCCCGGCGCGCCAGTGTGTTCTTTAATATATGAAATTCACCGCCAGCCTCGCGAATTTTGGCGCGGATGCCATCCAAATCCTTTACCTTCGCGCCGGTATATTCCACAAGGATCACAGCCTGACTGCGTTTCAGCCAATCCGCATAGGTCGCCAGCGCTTCCTGTTTACGTTCTTTTGAAATTGCCAAAGGACACTCACCTCCTTTCAATAAAAAGTCTTTGCCACTCGCTTCGCGAGGCAAAGACTTTAAGCAAACCCCAAAAGGAGGGGACACGGCATCACGCCGTACTTGCTTTTCGTCTTCACCTGAGCAGGATATTAAGTGGCGCCAGAGCGCCACACCCGCCTTCATCGGCGAAGTGGGCCTACAGGTTATCGAGTAATTTTACTCGGCTGCCTCAAGTTTAAGTGTGTCGCTGGTATTAACTTTAATACCAGGACCCATTGTCGTCGTAATGGTGATGCGTTTGATGTAGTCGCCTTTCGCGCCGGACGGACGGGCTTTATGCACGGCATCTATCAACGCCGCAAAATTTTCGTAAAGTTGGTCTGCGCTGAACGAGACCTTGCCAACCGATACGTGAATATTGGCGGTCTTATCGAGTCGGAACTCCACGCGACCCGCCTTCGCCTCTTTGATGGCGCGAGGCAGGTCATTAGCGCCAACAACCGTGCCAGCTTTTGGGTTCGGCATAAGACCGCGTGGACCAAGCACACGTCCCAAACGACCGACCTTGCCCATAGCATCCGGCGTCGCAATCGCCACGTCAAAATCCAACATGCCGCCTTCGATCTTCTTCAATGTCTCATCATCGTCAGCAACTAGATCGGCACCAGCAGACCGCGCCGCTGTCGCGCCTTCGCCCTGGGCAAAGACCAACACACGCACAGTCTTACCCAACCCGTGCGGGAGTACAACAACATCACGCACCTGTTGGTCTCCCTGGCGCGGATCGAGCGCAGTATGCATATGAACTTCAACTGTTGAATCGAACTTGGTGATGCTGGTCTCCTTTGCGAGCGCAACTGCCTCGCGCGAAGAATATTCCTTCTCTAAATCCACTTTAGCCAGGGCAGCTTTATGTTTTTTTCCGTGTTTAGCCATTTATCCTCCGTGGTGTTAGCGTGGCGCTCCAGGCGCCACTCCCACAAATTTAGTCGGTTACCGTAATACCCATCGAACGGGCTGTGCCTTCAACCTGCTTCATCGCGCCTTCGATATCAATCGCGTTCAAATCCTTCATCTTCAATTCCGCGATCTCTTTCACTTGCGCTCGCGTCACCTTGCCGACCTTTTCTTTGTTTGGAACGCCAGACCCCTTCTCAACCTTCGCGGCCTTACGCAACAACACAGCCGCGGGCGGGGTCTTCAACACAAACGTGAACGAACCGTCGGTAAACACAGTGATCTCTGCGGGAAGAACTTCGCCCTGACGGTTCGACGTGCGGGCATTGTACTCCTTGCAAAAAGCCATGATGTTAATACCATGACCAGCCAGCGCAGGACCCACTGGGGGGGCGGGGTTGGCTTTTCCAGCCTCAAGCTGGAGACGAACGATTGCCTTAAACTTCTTTGCCATATTTACTCCTTTGTGGTTTTAGCGGGCGATTTATGGGACACCCTCCCACTGCATCAGGCTGATGACGTGGACTCGCTTCCTTCCAAACCTCAGCCTGTTACCGTTTATTTGATATTTTCTACCTTCTACATTTTCCTGCTTAACATGAACGCAACACGTGCCCCACCCCTCCACGCACTATGCTTTCTCAACCTGCAAAAAATCCAACTCCACAGGCGTTTCGCGCCCGAAGAACGAAACTAGCACACGCACCTTTGTACGCTCCATATCAATCTCAGAAACAAGTCCGCGGAAATCATTGAACGGCCCATCCACAATACGGACCCGCTCCCCGACCTTGAACGTGACTTTGACGGTCGGCGCTTCGGCTTCCATGCGTTTGACAATCTGCGCAACTTCCTCTGGTCGCAGCGGCGTAGGGTTGTTTCCCATACCGACGAAACCAGTGACGCCCGGCGTGTTGCGAACCACATACCATGACTCTTCAGATAACAGCAAATTCACCAGCACGTAGCCCGGGAAAATATGCCGCTCCACCGTTCGGCGTTTGCCGTCCTTGACTTCGATCTCTTCCTGCGTGGGAATGACCACATCGAAGATCTTGTCCTTCATACCCATCGTTTCAATGCGCTGTTCAAGGTTTTGACGAACTTTGTTCTCATAACCCGAATAACAATGGATCACGTACCACGCGGGTCCCTCAGCTGCTTCGGGGTGCGATGACGCGTCCGAAGACAGGGGCAGGCTTTCGTCAGCAGGAATGTTTACGTTATCAGTCTCATCCATCGAAGTGGAATCGTCTGATGAAGACAAGGTTGATTCATTCGTAGGATTAGGAACGTCAACAGAATCGGATTCATCTGACGAGAGTGATGGGTCCGATTCAGACAATGGAGATTCGACCGGGGTATCTTGTGATGCCTCGTTTGATTCCACTATTTCAGGTTCAACCTGGTCTTTCGGTTCCTGCAATGACATGAGTATCTTGATTTCCTTTCGCTAAAAACTCAGCAATAGATTCAAAAGAGAGCGAGCAGCTCCATCGGTCAAACCGAGGAGAACGCCCATCGCAACCATAACTGCCAGAACGAGCAAGGTCAACTGCCGCGCTTCGGGCCAGGTAGGCCAGGAGACCTTGCGAAGTTCGCCAGTAGTTTCGCGGAAGAACGATTGGATCACGTTCGGCTTTTTGCCTTTTTCTTTTACAGCCAAGATCGACTCCTTCACAATTCTTGCGGCTAAAACGCCGCCCTACATTCAGCGGCGTTGCGAATTTACAGGCCAGGCAGGACTTGAACCCACAACCGCTCGTTTTGGAGACGAGTGCTCTACCAATTGAGCTACTGGCCTAGGATTAGTTAAGTAGTTCATGATTTCGTAGTTTTATAGTTACACGGAGCAATCAGATAACTACAAAACTACCCGACTATTAAACTATCTAACTCCAAACTACTTCGTTTCGCGATGCGTGGTATGTTTCCTGCAACGCGGACAAAACTTGCTAAACTCCAGACGGTTCGGGTCGTTGCGACGATTCTTCTCCGTCGTATAATTTCGCTCTTTGCAGTCATTACACTGAAGCGTAATAACCGGGCGAACGTCTTTCTTCTTGGAAGCCATTCTTTACCTGCCAACTTTCTCTGTTATTCAGCGACTTACACACACCTGGATGCTTTCGCAGGGTGAGTTATTCGATAATTTTAGTAACGACGCCGGCGCCGACGGTGAGACCGCCTTCGCGGA
>CAZIYY010000034.1:0-3291 GCA_964543585.1 uncultured Anaerolinea sp.
GGATTATAGCGACGCGTTATATGGATGTCAAGCACTATATGAGTTAAGCCGACTCAGCCTTTCATTCCCTGGACTGAACGCATCGGAGTCCCAGCTGGTTACTGATCCCGTTTAAGAAGCCTGTTTGCCAATCCAAACAACTCATCCCCGGCCTCCCCCTGGGGATCCGCCTCGCGAAGGCTCATCAACGCCAAATCCGTCATCTGCCTCGAGCCATCTTGCGCCGCAATCAGTCCGCCTTCGCCCGCCAGCAGGCGCGCAGCCTCCTCTACTTCATCAGCCTTGATCGGTCCTTGAGCCCAGCGTTCCGCGAACTTGCCTTTCCTGCCCAGGCCAGCCAGCACAGGCAGGGAATTTTTTCCCTCCACGAGATCGCTCGCGGCAGACTTGCCGGTTACTTTTTCGTCGCCCCAGATTCCTAAAATATCGTCCTGCACCTGGAACGCGAGACCGAGATAATGCCCAAATGAACGATAGGCTTCCTGTTTGGAATCATCAGCGCCGCCAAGCAATGACCCAATATGACAACCGGCGGCAAGTAGAGCCGCGGTTTTTCCTGAGATCATGGGCCAGTAATCTTCGATTGCCAGGTCAGTTCTTTCTTCATAGGACATATCCAAAAATTGACCGCGCGTTAATTCCAGGCAGGTATTATTCAAAATTTCCGCTGCTTTCACAACCATCTCTGCGGGATAATTGTTTTTCAAATCAATAATCGCTTGATTCGAAATGACAAACAACGCGTCTCCAACATTAATTGCCATCGGCGCGCCCCATTTTACCCAGGCTGCATCGCGTCCGCGTCGCTTGGGTGAGTTATCTTGAATATCATCATGCGCAAGCGAGAAGTTATGAACCAGTTCAACCGCCGCCGCGGCAGGTAAAGCGGACTGCCATGATTCGTCCCCGCTGAGCGGAGCCGTAGACGCAGTCGAAGCTGCCGCACATAACATCACCAGCAGAGGACGGATCCTTTTGCCGGTTGCCTCTGGTCCCGCGCCTTCGCCTGTCCAGCCCATGTGGTAGGTAAGCATCTCATGGAATGGTTTGGTGCGCGGCGCGTCGAGGCGGGAAACTTGTTTTTGCAGTTCCAGTTCAATGTGTGAGAGAAGCGATTTTGTATCCATTGATTAACTCTGGAGTCGGGCATCTTGCTGTCCAAAGAAGTGTAATTTATCTGGCCGGCATGATTCCGAGTCGTTTCAGTTCATCTTCCAATTGAGCTGGCGATTGGAAATGAATGGTAACGAACCCCATTGTATTCGCCTGACTGATATTTGGCAACGAGTCGTCAATAAACAAACATTCCTGCGCGGGTCTTCCGATCTTGTCCAACATGATCTGATAGATCTCGGGCTCGGGTTTGACGTATCCCACCGCGCCTGAAATCACCATGTCATCGAAGAGATCAAAAAAATCATATTTCGCGCGCGCGTACGGAAACGTCTCCGCCGACCAGTTGCTAAAACCATAGAGTAGGTACCCGGCCTTCTTGAGTTGTTTCAATATTTCCACAGTGCCAGTAAATGCGTCGCCAATCGAATCTATCCAATGCTCATGATATGCCCGAATCAGATCGGCATATTGCGGAAACTGTTTTGAAAGAATCGCGACACCTTCCGCAAACGGACGGCCCTTATCCTGTTGAGCGTTCCATTCCATGAAATCCACTTCCTGCAGGAATCGTTCCATCCCATCAGGGTCATTTGGGAAATAACGGCGATACACATTTCTCGGATTCCAATCAAGCAGAACGTTTCCATAATCGAAGATGATGGCTTTGATATTTGCAGGCATCCGAATATTTTACTTTACAGTGCACAGGTTTGATTTTCGGACTCACTTGAATTCGGACAACCTGAGGGACGTTTTTCTACGCCTTTATCTTTTCTCCTTTTGGATCGTACAACGGCTCTTTCTGGACTTCTGCATGAATCTCAATCCCAAAACATTCCACACTGACTCGTGTTCCTGCTTTCGCGAGTTCGATGGGGAGGTAGCTGTAGGCAATACTTTTGTTTATCGAATATCCATATCCACCCGATGTGACCCAGCCAACGACTTTATCTTCATGGCGAATTGGCTCGCTGCCGAAGACAATAGTATTTGGGTTTTCCAGCGTTATGCAGCACAACTTTTGTTTTACTCCTTCTGCCTTCTGTTTTTGCAGAGACACCTTACCCATAAAATCAACATTCTTATTTAGTGCAACCGCGAATCCCAACCCTGCTTCATAAGGTGTGTAGTCGGGCGTAATGTCCGCGCTCCAGTAACGATAACCTTTTTCTAGTCGCAACGACTCAATCGCCTTGTATCCCGCCGCGACCATGCCGAAGGGTTTGCCTGCTTCCCAAAGCGTATCCCATAATTGTTCGCCATATTCAGACGGCGCATAAAATTCCCAACCAAGTTCACCGACATACGTGACGCGCAAAGCCAACGTGGGGATATTCCCAATCGTGATTTGTTTCGAAGTCATATAGGGGAATGCTTCATTCGATACATTACCCCGCGTGACTTTTTGTAAAATGTCGCGCGCCCGCGGACCCCATAAGCCAAAACTCGTTCGCGCGGATGTAATATCGTTGACATAAACAGTGCCATCCAGCGGCATGTATCGTCGCAGGTGAGTCATATCGTGTGTGCCGAAGGCAGTGCCTGTAACGATCATAAAGCGGTCTTTTGCAAGACGCGAAACCGTGAAGTCACATTCGATGCCGCCGCGTGCATTCAGCATTTGAGTATAGGTGACCGCACCAATAGGTTTATCAATATCGTTCGCACATAATTTTTGCAGGAAGTCCAATGCACCAGGTCCAAGCACTTCGATCTTGGAAAACGACGTCTCATCGAACAAGCCTGCGGCTTCACGCGTGGCGCGGGTCTCTGCAGCGATGGCAGAAGACCAATTGTCACGCGCCCAGCCCGAGAGGTCGGGGATTGATGCGGCTCTTGAATCCTTTTCATTCGGAGCAAACCAGTTCGGTCGTTCCCATCCGCCTTTTTCACCGAAGACCGCGCCGAGTTTCGTCAAACGATGATACGCAGGAGAAGTTCTCAGTGGGCGCGCAGACTCGCGTTCCTCATAAGGCATATGAATATCATAATATTTTGCATAGGTTTCAATTGTGCGCGCAAGCGTGTAAGGCTGGCTTCCATATTGATTGCCAAAGCGCCGCGCATCAAGTTTGAACATATCCCATTCGGGGTGACCATCAATGATCCACTCGGCAATGACTTTCCCAATGCCACCCGCACGAACCTCGTCATGACCACCAACCTGCGCGCCCT
>CAZIYY010000034.1:3301-34536 GCA_964543585.1 uncultured Anaerolinea sp.
CAATGATCCACTCGGCCATTGCTTTGCCGATGCCGCCTGCACCCGCGATGCCATGCGCGCAAAACGCGCACGCAACCCAGAAGCCGCGCACCGCTGTTGGTCCGAGCAAATATTCAGAGTCGGGCGTGAAGCCTTCAGGTCCGTTCAAAAGTTGAACGATCTCAACACTTTCCATCGAGGGAACGCGCTTGATGATATTTTCCATCAACGGGGTAAAGCGCTCCCAATCGGGTTCGAGCAATTTGAAATTCCAATCCTGTGGCACACCATTGAGTCCCCAGGGCGCAGGTTGCCTTTCGTAACCGCCCGCGACCATTCCACTGGCAGTGCCGCGAAAATAAACCAGATGATCGGGATCGCGCATCGTCGGCATTTTTTGGGGTTGATCTTTGACGGGCTTCGTGATGAGATACAAATGTGCCATCGGAATAATCGGAAGTGTGATGCCAACCATGTTGGCGATGTCGTTGCCCCACAAGCCCGCCGCGTTGATGATGACATCGGTCTTTATCGCGCCTTGATCTGTTACCACTTCCTTGATCTCATTGTTGCTGACGGTGATTCCCGTGACGCGCGTATTCAGCATAAATTTCGCACCGCGACTTTTCGCTCCCGCCGCGAAGGCATTCGTTAAACCAGTTGGGTCAATCTGCCCATCGGTGGGAAGATAGACCCCACCTTTAACATCATCGAGAGACATGAGCGGAAATAAATCAAGACATTCTTTCGGCGAAATAATTTCAAGCGGCATACCGAAGGCTTTGGAATATCCAACCACGCGTTTGAGTTCTTCGAGACGCTCATCAGAAGAGGCAATGCGCAAACTGCCGACCTCGTCCCAACCTGGGTCAACACCAGTTAACTCCTTGAGATTGCGATACAAGTCCGTGCTGTAGCGCATCATCTTGGTTAGGCTGGATGATGTGCGAAGTTGTCCGACGAGTCCTGCGGAATGAAAAGTGGAGCCGCTGGTCAGTTCGTGTCTTTCGATGACAATAATATCTTTCCAGCCCATTTGAGTTAAATGATATGCGATGCTTGCTCCTCCGACGCCTCCACCGATGATGACTGCCTGTGCGTGCGTTGTTTCCATTTATTTTCTTCTCCGATGACAATTATGTTCGGTGGTCGAGTAGGGCGAAGCCCGTATCGAGACCCACCGCTGACCAAAATTACTTTGCTTATTGGGTGGTCTCGATATGCCCTTCGCAATAACCGCTCAGGGCTACTCGACCACCAGTTTTTTGATTACTCAAAAATTTCATCCACACATCGTCCTTCCCATTCGCGATGCGGCTGTATTTCCATAATTTTTGCTATCGTTGGCGCTGTGTCCAACAGACTAACTGAAGACTGAATTGTATAACCCTTCTTGATGTTTGGTCCAACCGCCATCCAGGGAATAGTCATGTCTTCTGGAGAATCTGTGCCGTGATTGCGGTCATGTCGCCATGGTCGCTGTGCACGATGGCGGTGTAATCCGAGGGGAGCAATTCAAAGAATCCCTTCAAAAGCGAATCGATGTGTTCAAGTTGCTGCATATATTCTCTGGACATCCAACCATGATCGTGACCTGTTGTGTCCACTGTGCCAATATAGACAAAGGCAAAATCGGGTTTTTCTTTTTGAATGAAACGCGTGGCTTCGTAAACAGTTTCATCGTCTCCGTCTGGTTGATCGGCGCTGTCTCTAAAGTAAGCATAATAAATGTTGCCCGGACGAGCAATGTCTCGCAATTGCTCCCAGTTATAAAAGAAGGCGACGCGTTTCTCGGCGGCGCGCGCTACTTCCACAAGTCCTGGTAGCGCACACGCCATGGGAATGAATGTATTCGATGTAATTCCATGCCTTGTCGGCGGGACGCTGTGAAAGATGGAGGTGTGACAGGGCAGCGTAATACATGGCATCACACTGCGCGCTTGCATCGTGCTTGAGCCGCGCTCGCGTAAAGAATTTAACGTGGGACAATTTGCAGTAGTCAGAGCATCAGGGCGCACGCCGTCGAGCATGATAAAGACGACAGGGGACATGAAGAATTTCTACGCTCCTCGGTGGTTGAGTGGTTCCGAGCGACAGCGAGGAACGTATCGAAACCACCAACCAACCAAAATAATATTGCTTAGTAGTGGTTTCGATACGCCTTTCGACGAGCACGAAAGGCTACTCAACCACCGAAGGATAAATGAAATTACACTTTACTCAACCATTTTTGATAATCACTTCCGCTTGTATTCGCTTCAAATCTATCAAAATACTTTTGACCGTACCCTTTGTAATCAAAATCAAGTTGAGACACGCCAATCTGGACTTGCGCCCACATCGCCTCACGAAGATCGGACATGATCTTCATCAATTTTTGATGCGCGCGTTGGGATTCAGTGGGGTTGCCAAAATACACCTTCAAAAGAATTTCATCCTGTTCATCATTGAATTCATGTTGCACAGCAAAGTTACCTAGATCGAAGAAGATATCACCCATGCCCGCGTATTCCCAATCCAAAATGCGGATGCGGGTGCCGTCGTCAATGAAGTTGCCGTTGAGCAGATCGTTGTGACAGGGACGAAGTTTGAGTGGCTCCTGCCCATATATGGCTTTTTCGATCTCGCGTGATTTTTCCAAATACCATTCCATTTTTTTGGGGAGTTTGACGTTAAAGCTAAGAGCGGTTTTCTTATATTCTTCTGCAACGCGGAAAGGGGAGAACGAGCCGGGGAAAAACTCAATCGCGTGATAGGCTTTCATCGATTCAAGCACACGTTTGATATTTTCTTCCATCCCAATTTCCTCAGCGGGGATTCCTTTGCCGGAAATGAAGCGCGCGACAATGTAGCCTTCTGGTTCAAGAAATGCAGTCGGCTCGGGGGCGATACCAATTTGTGATGCCAAGAGACTGCACTCGTATTCAATTTTGCGGTCAATGCCCAGATATTTGGTTTCGTTGCCGCCCATCCGCAGGACAAAAGAATCGCCATCCAAAGTGATCTTGTAATTCTTATTGGTGATGCCACCAGTCAGTTCTTTGATTTCTGGGGATTCGGCGTTGGCAAATTGTGGAATGCGTTGCAGGATGGGAGAGAGGTCGTCCATGATTGCTCCTTTGGTGAGGTGAGTTCTCCTAGGATAACCCCGATTTGTCTCGTAAGTTTTCTCAAAGTATGATTATATGTCATGCTGAACGCCGTTCTTTGGCGTGAAGCATCTCTGACCCAGTCTCGGAGACCCTTCGGTCGCGAAAAACGCTCCCTCAGGGTGACATGACGTGCAGGTATTCTCTGGTTGCATCTACGTGTTATTCACCCTTTATCTTTTTCGCGACCTTCTTGACAATTGTGCTAATTGCCGCACCTGGACCTGTAAGCGCGGAAAAAGCTACATCCGCAATATCAGGAGCCATCTTTTTCAAATTGCGTAAACGGCGAGATAAAAAGGCCTCATTCACTTGATCACCCTTTTCAACTTCAATTTTGATTTTGTTCACTTCTGAGATAAGGTTTTGTTTATCAATTCTATCTCTCGCAGAAGCATCAATGGTATTGTAAATTGAGTCAAACGTATTTTCGTGAGTAGCAATGCTGTTTTTGTTACCAACAGAACCTTCTTTATTTCCATGAATAGTAATTGTCGTATAGGGTAGCGAACTTTTGCCTTCATTTTCGATTTGATTTAGCACCTCCCTGACAAGTAAATCAATGATGCGATTACCTGCTTGAATAGGTAAGGACTCTCTGCCCTCGCTTGCCAATCGCTGAAGGAATGCCAAGTCAACGGGAGCCGCTTCGGGGGCGTTTGGAAGCGGGACTTTTTCCGTTACCTCGAGTTTGGCAATTGTTTTGTGGATGGCATCGAATTCGCCGCGGATGATCGCCAGCAAGTCGCGGCGGGCGTCTTCTTTTCCCTTGACCCAGATATAAATTTTTCTGTCTTCTGTATCAGCCTTAACCAAAGCTGTGTTATCGCCTCGTTTTAAAACCACTCCAGAACGCCAGACAGTTTTGTGAACGAAGGCGTTCATGCGTACGATGAAGCGCGAGATGATGCTGGAGGGCAGAACATTGTAGTCATATTGGAATGCCAGAGCATCGTCCCATTCGCCTGTGAAAGGTTCGTCTTTGGGTAGCAGGTCGGGGATGAGGAAGGATTTATCAGGTTCGATGTCGTAGCACAACTCGAACTTCTTCATCATATCTACAATAAACAGACGTTTGTTGCTTGGATATTCAGGTAGGTTGAGAATTTTGTTCAACATGGGCAGAGTGAGCGTGCCCTGATTTTGAAAGAGTTCGTGCGAATTGAGAATTTTATACACGCCGTTGGTGACCCACTGCGGTTTGAGGATGCCAAGCGCTTCGAGGCGCGGGTCATCCTGAAAGTGCAGAACAACACCCAGGTCATGCAGGAAGCCGATGAGCGTGTGTTGGCTAGTTTCATTTGTAACATCATTCGTTGCGCATAAGCCTAGATATTCATCTTGTGTGAAGAAGTTTTTGTTCCTTGCAAGTTCTTCCAGTTTTGATTTGACGTTGAACCACGTCTCAGGCAAAAGATCGCGGACGTGCGGCAGGGTATCGACCTGTTTTGCGATCTCGGCTTTGAGCGCCTCAATGCCTGCGCCCGTCGCTGCCGATGTTTCAAGAATGCCAACAATATTTGGATATTTTTTACCCAAGCCCGTACGGTCAATGTCCAGCGGGTGCTGGTCTGTCTTGTTACCGACGATCAGCACAGGCGACTCGCCGCCGAAGGACTGGATGATCTTGAGCCAGTACTCAACACGGTTTTCCTCTTGAGTTAAGCGGGCATCCAACACGAGCAGGTAGAGACTCCGCTTGGTGAGAAAGAACTGGTGCGTGGCGTGCATGATTTCCTGCCCGCCGAAATCCCAGATGTTGAGTTTGATCGGTTGGTGGTCGTCAGTTGATAGTTGGTGGGTTTTGCTACCAACCGCCAATTGTTCACCACCAACTGACCACTGGTTAATGGATATTCCCTCTGTTTTGATTTGGTTCGAATCAAATTTGCCGTGAAGAATCTGCTGAACAAGCGATGTTTTGCCCACAGAGCCCTGCCCTACAAAAACAATTTTTACCTCAAGAAGCGGTCTACGTTGGCGGTTTTCAAAGAGCGCTAGCCAATCCTCAATCTCTTTCTTACTCAGTTCAATTAAATTATCGCCAAAATAAGCCGTTAGAATGGCTCTCGGCTCGTAAAT
The DNA here is from genome assembly GCA_964543585.1 of uncultured Anaerolinea sp. GTDB lineage: Bacteria > Chloroflexota > Anaerolineae > Anaerolineales > Villigracilaceae > Defluviilinea. The sequence goes on from CAZIYY010000034.1 coordinate 8,512, forward strand.
TTTTTGAAGTATTTCGGGTGGGATTTGGAGTGGGTTGCCAATCAAGTCCAGTAGTTCAAGATTAGTAAGTCGAATTATTGATCTCGGGAGTTCACTAATCTGATTGCTGGCGTCAAAATCAGATGTCTCTATCATTAATCCTTTACCACTGGTCCCGAAACTGAGAATTCTAAGTCGTTCCAAATTTGAAATGCGAGAATCAATCCGCCGTATATGATTTTCACTCATATACAGAGATTCCAGATTTCTCAGCTCGTAAAGGCAGTCGGGGATTTCAGAAAAATTGTTTCCGTTCAAATCAATGTTTCTCAATGACTTGAGTTGTGCAAGCACATCAGGTAGATCAGAAATATTATTGTAATGTAAATCCAAATCCTCCAGTTCAATTAAGCTGGAAAATTGTGAGGGTATTGATGTTACTCCGATATTTATTAGTGCCAAGGTTTTCAGTTTAACAAAGTTAGGGATCGTCCGAAGGAAAATGTTCAGGTGATTTTCATCAAAATAGTTATCGCTAATAATAAGTTGACGAAGATTTGTCAGGTTCTTAAACTCCGCGGGTAACTCCGATATTTCCGTGTTATATGATAAATCAAGTATTTCAAGTGATACAAGGGAACCAAATTCAGGTGGAAGAGATGACAATTTATTATCAAGAAGATTCAGTTCTCTTAAATTTTTCAGTTTCCCAATTTCAGCGGGCAACGCTCTAAGATGGTTACTTTCTAGATCAAGTATCTCTAGACTCTTCAGTTCACCGATTTCTTTCGGCAACGACTCTATATCGAAATCTCCAACTATTGTTAGTCCTTTTAGATGTTGCAGTCTTCCTATTTCTGGAGGAAGTTCCGTTATTTGTTTTGCTAGGGAAGAATCCATCTCAATCTGATAGAAATCGCTGATACCCTCAAAGACATCATAATTAAAATCTGACCTACCTGAGAGAACAAGGTAACCCCATTTTTTATTTGCCGCCTCTTGAAGGAAATAAACGAATTTTTCTTTGCTGGTTGCTTTATATGAAATTCTAGACATTATTTTCTCGATCTAGATAATATGATTTGTTCACCAACTTTCCAACTTTCCAACCTTCAAACTTTCCAACGATCCAACTCCCGCCGCGAACATTGTGACCTCAATTTGTCTCTTCGTTAGCCTCATCATCTCAACGGCTTGCTCGGTTGAAACTGCCGCGGCTTTGAGGAATTGACCTGCCATGCCGCCGAGTGTTGCACCGAGGGCGATGCACTTGGCGATGTCGAGTCCGTCTTTGATGCCACCGCTGGCGAAGATAAGCACGCCGGGGACAGCGTGCTTCGCATTATAGAGGGCTCGCTTCACGTTTAGGATGGATTCCGCAGTTGGGATGCCCCAGCCGACGAACGTGGCGGCGAGTTGACGGGTGAATTCATCGGGCGCGCGGTGCATTTCCACTTGTGACCAGCTTGTCCCGCCTGCGCCTGCCACGTCAATGGCGGAGACTCCGCAATCGGCTAATAGACTGGCTGTCTTTGCAGAGATGCCCCAACCGACTTCTTTGGCAATGACAGGCACTTCAATTTTCTTGCAAACTTCTTCGATCTTCTTGGCGAGACCTGCAAAGTTCACATCACCTGCATCTTGCACTGCCTCTTGCAACGGATTCAAATGAAGGATCAATGCGTCGGCTTGGATCATGTCGATGGCGCGGCGACATTGGTCAATGCCATAGCCGTAATTTAATTGCACCGCCCCGAGATTTGCGAATAATAGAATGTCTGGCGCAACGCGTCGGACCTGAAAGGTCTTTGCTTGTTCGGGATGTTCAATCGCGGCGCGTTGACTGCCAACGCCCATGGCGATCTTCATCTCTTGCGCCGCCTCTGCAAGGCGCAGGTTGATGGTCTCGGCTTCGGCTGTCCCGCCGGTCATGGAACTGATCAGGATGGGAGCAGCTAGTTGTTTGTCGAACAACTTGAGGCTGGTATCCACGCGTTCCAAATCCAGTTCGGGCAAAGCCTCGTGAATGAAGTGATATTTCTCCAGTCCAGATGTCAACGCAGAGCGAACATCCTTTTCTAAGTTAATCTTAATGTGGTCGGCTTTTCGCTGGTCAATTGGCGCAACTTTTGACATGGGGTAGTGTTCCTGTGTTTGAGTTGAAAACCTGTTGGCTTGACACGGTTGTTAGACCGGGTACAATTGCCACGAAATTCCAAAGGAGGTTGGTATGTCTGAAACGTATGAGGCAGTAAAGGCGATTATCAAAGACTTGCTCGGCGCAGATGAGGCGAAAATCTCGCCTGAAGCTCGTTTCCGTGAGGAACTTGAGGCTGATTCGCTCGACCTTGTTGAACTGATCATGGCTTTTGAAGATAAATTTGGCGCTGAGATTTCCGACGAGGATGCCCAGAAGATCGTGACGGTGGGCGATGCCGTGAGTTATATTGAGGGGCACAGTAAACGAAGCGAAGCGTAAGTTATTAATCAGGGTGATTATAATCGTAGAGCCGCTTGACGACTGAAAGTCGGGCGGCTCTATGTGTTTGCGAGAATATCTTGAGAAGTTCTTAGCCACGGATACTTCGACACCTTTAGAAGTACAGGTTTCTCGATTATTAGGGATTTTTTCAATCCGTGTAAATTGGTGTAAAAGGAGAGTGGCTAATTCCGTGGGCGCCACAGAGTGCACAGAGAAATCAGAGATTTTTCTCAATGAACTCGGTGTTCTCTGTGGCGAAGATAAGATTAACCCATTCTTTTAGCCACTCCCTGGTTTTGTTACAAAATGGCGGTTTTTATAACTTATGTTACATCAGGGCAGGATTCGTTATTGACTTCAATTTCACAATAGTTATAATCTGAAACATAAGTTATATAGTATAACATACAAAAAGGAGAAATGAAATGAAAACTTCTCAAAACGAACGCACGATCTTCCTTTGCGCCATCGGCAGCGCGGGCGACGTAAACCCGTTCATCGCGATTGGACAGGAATTACACAAACGCGGTCATCGCGTGGTCCTTTGCACAAGTCAGTATTTCGAGTCCCACGCTCGGCGGGCGGGCTTGGAATTCATCGGTCTTGGAACGGCGGAAGATTATCTCTCGATCATCGAAGACCCAAAACTTTGGGAGCCTGAAACAGGTTTCAAGGTCTTCGCCGAACGCGTCATTCTGCCGATCATGTCGCCTGCCTATGACGCCATCAAGGAATTTGATCCTGCCCAGACTCTTCTCGTTGCGCAGGGAACGGTTTTCGCGGCGCACATTGCCCACGAAAAATTCAAGTTCCCCTTCGTAACGATCCAACTACAACCTGCCGCGTTCCGAAGCGCATATGAATTCCCTATACTGCCATCCTGGATGCCACCCTACCTCAAACGCATATTATTCAACGTTGCGGATTATTTTTCAATAGACCGCATGCTCGCGCCTGAGATCAATCGCTTTCGAAAGGAGCAATCTCTTCCGCCTGTAAAACACATCTTTGGGGATTGGATGCACTCGCCTCTAGCGACCATCGGGCTGTTTCCCGATTGGTTTGCCTCTCCCCAACCCGACTGGCCCCCGCAAACCCGTCTGACGGGTTTCATCTTCCACGACAAACGCGATGACAATGAGCAATTGTCCCAGGATGTATTGGACTTTTTAGATGCGGGCGATCCGCCGATTGTATTCACGCCTGGCACAGCCATGAAACACGGAGGGCAATTTTTTGAGGCGTCCATTCAAGCCTGCCAGATACTCGGTCGTCGCGGTATGTTATTGACCCAACACAAAGATCAGCTCCCATCTACACTGCCCGAAGGCATCCGCCACTTCGAGTATCTACCGTTCAGCCTCGTTCTGCCGCGCGTCGCGGCGCTCGTCCATCATGGCGGGATTGGCACAACCGCTCAGGCGTTGGCGGCAGGCATCCCACAAGTCATCAGACCCATGACGCACGACCAGCCCGATAACGCCGCCCGCGTGCAATTGCTTGGCACAGGGGTTTCGATAAGCCCAAAAGATTACACCGCGCAAAATGTCTCGGAACGGCTCAACAGATTACTTTCCTCGTCCGATGTGTTGGCGCGCAGCAAGGAATATGCTCTCAGAATCAATGCCGAAAGATCCTTGCAAGAGACCTGCGATCTGATCGAGCGTCTTTCCCGCGCGCGCCGTGACGCGTCAGCCATGAATCTGCCTGTTGAAAACAGGATCAACCCAAAAGTCCGAAGCGAAGCGAGCCTCGGTTAGGCGGTCCTTCGAAAATAACTTTATAGACCGTTGCTCTCGATGGCGGCTTTAGCAATCGAGTCATCCGCATATCACAAATTTATTGTTAACTACAAGGAAAGAAAATGAATCTTACTGTAACTCAAACTAATGAACGCAAACCTAACCCACTCCTCGAAATCCTCAGAAATCGCAACTTCCGTTTGCTCTGGATCGGCGAGGCCATTTCGGTGTTGGGCGACCATTTCTACATCGTTGCCCTGCCCTGGCTCGTCCTGCAACTGACGGGCGATGCGCTGGCGATGGGCGCTGTGCTCGCTTTAGCCGCTGTCCCGCGCGCGCTTCTCATGCTCGTCGGCGGCGCGCTATCAGACCGCTTCCCGCCGCGCAATATAATGTTCGCCTCGAACCTTGCGCGCTTTGTCCTGGTTTCACTGCTTGCAGGTCTGGTATTCACAAACCGCGTGGAGATGTGGATGATCTACGCGCTGGCAATTCTCTTCGGCATTGCCGACGCGTTCCTCTATCCCGCGCATAGTGCAATGGCGCCGCAATTGGTGAAGAAGGATCTGTTGCAATCCGCCAATTCGCTCATGCAAGGCACGTACATGCTGACCATGCTGGCGGGTCCAGCGCTGGCTGGCTTGCTCATCGCGGCGTGGGGCGACGGAGGTTCTGAGGGAGCAAACATGCAAGGCATTGCCGCGGCGCTTGGCTTGGATGCAATTTCCTTTCTCGCCTCGCTCGTCACGCTTCTGTTCATTAATCAGCCCCGCGTCGAATCAAGCCGCGACGGAGAAAGCATCCTCAAATCAATTCGCTCGGGTCTCGCGTTTGTCTGGAACGATATTCCCCTGCGCGCATTCTTCTTTGTAGTCGCCGCGGTCACGTTCTTCTTCGACGGACCATTCATCATCGGCATTCCGCTGCTTGCAGACACGCGCTTCCCCGAAGGCGCAGTGGCGTATGGCGCGATTCTTTCCGCGCGGGGCTTGGGTTCGCTCCTCGGCGTGGCGTTCGCGGGCGCGTTGCCTAGGCCCAACCCCAAACGCAGGGGCGCGGTGTTGCTTGCTCTGGCAGGTGGGATGGGCATTGGGCTTGCCTTGCTGGGCATCTCCTCGTCCACTAACTTCGCGGCGGTCATTGGACTCGCGGTGGGCGCGTTCAATGGCTACATATTGGTATTCTTAATTACCTGGGTGCAGAGCCGCCCACCTGAAGAATTCGTCGGGCGCCTGATGAGTCTGTTGCTATTTGCCAGTACAGGTCTTATCCCCGTTTCGATGGCGCTCTCTGGAGTCGTCAGCCGCGTGGATGTTACTGGCTTGCTGGTCGTCTCAGGCGCGCTCATCGCGCTGATTTCACTTGCAATGATCTTTAACCCAACCGTCCGCGCGATGGAGCCTGCCGCGCAGGCCGGGGACTAAACGTAGTTGCGACTTTGCGACTTTGCGAAGCACCCTGTAAGGGTCAGCCGCTTTATTGAACAGAAACAACTGAAGTCGTTATAACACATTCAATGAGCCTCACCATGACTCTCCTGCCATCCAACGCGCGCACACAATGAGGATTATGCCCTCAGCATTGACCTCGGAAATCTTGCAAGAGACATGCGATGTGATCGAGAATCTTGCTTAATGTGGGTCCTCCAATTTTTCTGTTAGATTTCCATAAGCCCCGCCTCGAAAATTCATTGTCAATTCATATTTCTGGGGTAGAATTTCGCAGTTGTCGAGGCAATCCCTTGCGGAGGAACCAATGCGTGAATTTTTCAGAAAATACAAAAGAACCATAATCGTCTTGCTGATTGTCGTGATCGGCGCGTCTGCGTTCATGTTTGTACGCAGATCGAGCGCGGACACCACAAGTCAGTATCAGACCGCAACAATCGGGCGCGGCAACCTGACCGCCACAATTGGCGCAACGGGTACGGTGCGCGCGAAACAAACTGCAACACTGATCTGGCAGGCCGCCGGAACGGTTGAAACAGTCAATGTAACTGTTGGCGGAAATGTCAACGCAAATGATGTGCTGGCATCCCTGGCAAAAACATCCCTGCCCCAAAGCGTCATCATGGCGGAGGCGGATTTGGTCGACGCGCAAACGGCGCTGGATGACCTGCTCACTTCTGATACGGCACGCGCACAGGCGGTGATCGCCTTGCGCGACGCCCAGGAGGCTTATGATCGCGCCGCAAACTGGCGTGAAGAATTGAACGGCAGGATCAACATCAAAAAGATCGTCTATAAAAGGTTTCGCGGCAAGACATTTCCAATACTCAAGGAATATCGCGGATATGCCGATGCCGAAACCATTGCGACAGCAGACGAAGATCTTGCGCTTGCAAAAGCAAAACTGGATGACGCGCAACGCGATTTTGACAACCTGAACAGCGGAAACTCAGTGGAGATTGTGGCCGCGCAGGCACGCGTGGATGCGGCTCAGGCTACCCTTAACCTGGCGCGCGTGACCGCGCCCTTTGCCGGCACTGTGACAGAATCCCATCCCCTGGCGGGCGATCAGGTCGGCGCGGGCGCGACCGCTTTCCGTTTGGATGACCTCTCCAGCTTGCTCGTGGATGTGGAGGTTTCGGAGGTGGACATCAACAGTGTGTCGGTGGGCCAGCCTGCCTCGCTTTCGTTCGACGCCATCCTGGACAAGGATTATCACGGCAAGGTCGCTGAAGTTGCGAAGACAGGCAACAACGTGAGCGGAGTTGTGAACTTCACTGTCACTGTCGAACTGACAGACGCGGATGAACTGGTCAAGCCCGGCATGACCGCCGCGGTGAATATTGTTGTAAATGAAATGTCGGATGTCGTCCTCGTTCCGAATCGCGCGGTTCGGCTCGTGGATAGTAATCGCGTCGTTTACTTGCTGGTAAACGAGCAGCCCGTCAAAACGGAGATCAGCCTTGGATCTTCGTCTGATACGATGAGCGTCATTGCAGGCGGCGACGTAAAAGTGGGCGATACGATTATTCTTAATCCACCCGTTGAGTTTGGACCAGGACCCGGCGGGGGTCCTCGCGGCGGCGGGTTTGGAGAATAATCACATGTCGAACGTAATCGAAGCCCATGATATTCGCAAGGTTTACAAAATGGGCGAAGTGGAAGTGGAGGCTCTGGCTGGCGTTTCATTCAACATCGAACGCGGCGAAGTGATTGCCATTATGGGACCCTCCGGTTCGGGCAAATCCACGTTGATGAATACGCTTGGCTGTCTCGATAGACCAACTGCCGGTGAATACATTTTGGATGGGGAACCCGTTGCATCTCTCAATGACGACCAGCTTGCAAGCATCCGCAATCGCAAAGTGGGATTTGTCTTTCAGAGTTTCAACCTGCTCTCGCGCCAGACTGCAATTACGAATGTGGAATTGCCATTGCGTTATTCCGGTTCAACGGAAGGACGACGCGCCCGCGCCATCGAAGCCTTGAAAGCGGTGGGGCTCGGTGACCGCATGACCCATCGTCCCACCGAGTTATCAGGCGGACAACAACAACGTGTGGCGATTGCGCGCGCCATCGTCAACAATCCCGCTATCATCATGGCGGATGAACCGACAGGCAACCTCGACTCAAAGGTCGGCAAGGAGATTATGAACTTGTTGCTCAACCTAAACAAGGATAGCGGCACCACTTTGATCATCGTTACTCATGATCCAAACATCGCCGAAAATGCGCAACGCATTATCCGCTTACGTGATGGTTTACTGGACGGCGCATCATGACTCTTGGACAAGCCTTTCTCGAAGCGCTTGAAAGTTTAAGCGGGAACAAGTTGAGGTCCGGTTTGACCGTGCTTGGAATTGTCATCGGCGTTGCGGCGGTGATCGCCATGCTGGCGGTCGGGCGCGGCGCGCAGGAATCCATCACAGGTTCGATCAGCGGGATTGGAACGAATCTACTGTTTGTCTTTCGCGGCGGGCAGGACCAATCTATTCGCAACACGCGTCCCATTACGCTTGCAGATGCGGATGCGATTGACGATCCGTTCGCCGCGCCCTCAGTGGAAGCGGTCGCTCCCATTTTGCAGGCGAATCGTGAAATCTCTTACGGCGGGGAACGCACAACGGTTGAAGTGAACGGCGTGACGCCCGCGTATTTCCCCGTGCGGAATTATGAATTGACCGAGGGCGAGTTTATCAACGAGGAGCATTTACTGGGCCGCGCCTCAGTTGTGTTGATCGGACCTGAAGCCGCGGATACGCTCTTCGGTCGTCACGATGGCATCACGGGTGAAACGATTCGCATTGACGGGCAACCCTTCCGCATTTTGGGCGTGCTGGCAACGAAAGGCGGCGGCGCGTTCGGCAGTGAAGATAATCGCGTCATCATTCCATTCAGCACTGCGCAGGCACGCCTCATCCGCCGCAATACGCGCGACCAGGCGGATTTGCTGTTGGTGCAGGCGATCAGCGGGGATGCAGTGCTGATGGCAACGGAGGAAATTTCTCAGATACTTCGCCAGCGTCATCGAACGCCCGTCGGTGCAGATGATTTCACTGTGTTTACCCAGCAGGATTTGCTCACGACGTTTCAATCTATTACGGGCATCCTCACCGTATTTTTGGGCGGCATCGCCGGCATCTCACTTTTGGTGGGCGGCATTGGCATTATGAATATCATGCTCGTGTCGGTCACCGAACGCACGCGCGAGATCGGTCTACGCAAAGCCCTCGGCGCGCGCCGGCGCGATATCCTGATTCAGTTCCTGACCGAGTCGTCACTACTCAGCCTTATCGGCGGCATTATCGGAATTATGTTTGGCTGGCTCATCTCGTTTGCTGTTGGTCAAGTTGCCGCGGCGAGTGGGACAGCCTTCACGCCGGTGGTTGGTTATGATGCCATTGCCCTGGCGACGATCTTTTCCGCGGCTGTGGGTCTCTTCTTTGGAATTTACCCTGCCAACCGAGCCGCGAGTTTGGAGCCTGTGGAGGCATTGCGTTACGAATGAGGGTGCGTCGCACCAAACGAGCGGGATTTTCCTCGTTCAGCAGGAAGAATCTGCTTGAGGGGATTCCCCCCATTGATTAAAGTGCGACGCACTCGCGCGTTCAAGCATGACCCACTCGTGTTAAAATATCTCCTATGCCTGAATTCAACATTCTCATCACAGATGGACTGGACGAAAGCGGACAGTCCATTTTGCGTTCAACTGCGAAGATGGATGACCGCAAGGATATTTCAGCGGACGACTTGCTGAAAGCGATTCCCGATTATGACGCGCTCATCGTTCGCGGCCGCACGAAAGTCACTGCCTCCGTTATAGACGCGGCTTCGCGCCTCAAGGTGATCGGGCGCGCGGGCGTAGGTGTGGATAACATTGACCTCGAGGCCGCCAGGAAGCATAACATCACAGTCGTCAACGCGCCGATGTCAACTTCGCTCGCGGTCGCTGAATTGACATTCGGTTTGCTGCTGGCGCTCGCGCGCGAAATCCCGCGCGCGGATGCACGCATGAAGCAGGGACAATGGCTTAAGAAGGAACTCGAGGGCGTGGAGCTGAACGGCAGGACGCTGGGTCTCATTGGCTTTGGGCGCATCGGCGTTGAAGTTGGCAGGCGCGCCTCCGCATTTGGGATGAATGTCATCGCGTATGACCCGCTCATTTCGGAAGCCGACATCCAGCAGCGCGGCGCGGAGCCAGTCTCGATTCAGGATTTGTACGCCTGGTCCGATTTCATCTCGCTTCATTTGCCGCTCAATGGTCAAACGCGGGATATGATGGGAGCGCTGGCATTTTCGCAAATGAAAGATGGCGTGCGAATTGTGTGCGCGGCGCGCGGCGGTATTATTGACGAGTCCGCTTTGGTTGCCTCGTTGCAGTCCGGAAAAGTTGCTGGGGCGGCGCTGGATGTCTTCGGGCAGGAACCGCCCGGTTTAACAGAAGCAGTTTCCCACCCACGCGTGATTGCCACTCCGCATATCGGCGCGCAAACAACTGAGGCGCAATCCCGCGCTTCGGAGGATATCGCCAACGAAGTTTTATCCGCTTTGCAAAACAAAGCATTACGCTGGAAGGTATCGTAAATTCGTGGCTAAGGGTTTTTATTTCTTTCGTTTTGAACAGCGACTCTTTCTCGCTGTGGATTTACTAGCAATGACATCTCACCAGGAGAATCGATGAGTGAAAAACTGAATCAATTGAAGGAAATTCTCGGCGAAGTATCCGATCTCAATCACGCCGTGGCAGTGCTGGACTGGGACCAGCAGGTGAATATGCCGTCCGGCGGGAATGAAGCGCGCGGTCAGCAACTCGCCACGCTCGGTAAAATCGCGCAGGAAAAAGCCACATCCGATCAAGTGGGTAAATTGCTTGAGGATGTGAAGCAGGAATTTGCAGGCGCGGACCCGGCTTCTGATGAAGCCGCGCTGATCTGCGTCGCGACGCGTAATTATGATAGAGCCAGGCGCGTCCCTCCCGCGTTTGTCGCGGAGGAAGCCATTGTCAACGCCGGAGCATTTGAGGGTTGGGTGGAAGCAAAAGCCAAATCCGATTTTTCCATCTTCCAACCTCATCTTGAAAAGGTCGTGGAACTGGTTCACAAATATATTTCCTTTTTCCCGCCTGCCGATCATCCTTATGATATTCTGCTGGATAAGTTCGAGCGCGGCATGAAGACTGCTGAAGTAAGGGCGATCTTCAACGCGTTGCGGCCCAAACAGGTTGAGTTGATCAAAGCCATCAGTGACAGCAAACAAGTGAAAGATGATTTTCTCCACAAGAAATATAACGAAAAGAAGTTGTGGGGTTTTGGCGTGCAGGTCATCACCAAATATGGTTATGACTGGAGCCGCGGCAGGCAGGATAAAGCCCCGCATCCATTCGAGACATCCTTCAGCGTGAACGACGTCCGTATCACCACACGCTATGAAACTGAAAACCCCATGGCGGCTTTGTTCAGTACCATGCACGAAGCCGGTCATGCCATGTATGAGCAGGGGGTCAATCCCGCGTATGACCGCACGTCGCTTGCAAGCGGAACATCCCTGGCAGTTCATGAATCGCAATCGCGCATGTGGGAAAATCTAGTCGGGCGTTCACTGCCCTTTTGGGAACGCTTCTACCCAATTTTCAAAAAGACCTTCCCGTCTCAACTGGACGGCGTAAGCCTAAAATCTTTCTATAAAGCCATCAACAAAGTGGAACCGTCGCTGATTCGCGTCAATGCCGATGAAGCGACGTACAACCTGCATATCATGCTCCGCCTTGAGTTGGAGATCGCGATGGTCGAAAACAAAGTCGCCATCAAAGACCTGCCTGAAATCTGGAACTCAAAGATGCAGGAATATCTTGGCATTGTCCCGCCCAACGATGCAAAAGGCGTCTTGCAGGATATTCATTGGTCGGGCGGCATGATGGGTTACTTCTCCACATACGCGCTTGGCAACCTTGTCTCCGCTCAGTTGTGGGAGAAGATCAATGAAGAAATCCGTGATCTCGATGAGCAATTCCGCAAAGGCGACTTCAGTGAATTGCTTGGCTGGCTGAGAAAGAACATCCACCAGCATGGAAAGAAATACGAACCGCAGACTCTCGTTGAAATGGTAACCGGCTCAAAGATCACGCCCGAGCCATACGTCCGCTATCTCACGAAAAAGTACGGTGAGATTTACGAATTGTAGATATTGGTCTGGAAAGTCTTCAAGTCTTATAAGTCCAATGGCGCGTGGATGCGCCATTGGACTTGTTGACGAATCTTATTGTATGAAACGAAACTTTGTTCTCCTCGCTTCCCTTCTTGGATTTATAACTGGTTGCTCGCCTTTGGGATCACCGACCTTGAGTCCCATCCCCTCGCCTTATCCGCCTGAATACCTGCCGACCGTAATCGCGCTGACGGCGGATGCCGCGAACATCTCAGGCACAGAGACGGCTATCGCGCTCACACCCACCGTTACGCCCACCAGAACACCTCGACCAACCCTGACTCCCACGCCGCGCCCGACATCCACTGCAACGACCATTCCAGGGCATGAGCCGGCCGTGATACAGATCCAATCGCCGGGACCCATGTCCAAAGTGGTTTCCCCCATCACGCTCCACATGAACATCATCTCAGGTGAAAGTGAAAAGGTGCAGATTGATCTCTACGGCGAAGATGGGCGTTTACTATCGCGAACCTTGAAGCGCGTGCCGACCTCGGGTGATGGGGTGTTTCAAGCCATTAAAATTCCGTTCGAAATCCGCGCGGCGGCAGAGGTGGGACGCATCACCATCAGCACTCAGGACAAGGCGGGCCGTACGCAAGCGCTGAATTCTGTCCGTCTGTTGTTATTATCATTCGGCGTAAACGAAATCAATCCGTCGGGGAATCCGTCCGAACCCATTGGGATATTCAGCCCTCTTGCCGAAGAATCCGTTTCAGGCGGAGTCTTGAATGTGCGAGGCGATCTGTGGCCCTTCAACCTTCAGCCGGTTATTCTTGAATTGGTGGGACCCGATGGCAAATCCATCGGCTTGCGTATTCTCACCGTGGATCACATCAACCCGCAGTTGTTTGAAACAACGATCCCGTATAAAGTTTTCGAGCCGACGCTTGCGCGCCTGACCATTTACCAGGATGACGACCGCATCCATGGGCTGTTCTATGTATACAGCCAGGAAGTTCTGCTCAACCCATAACTTGCGAAAACAAAGTGGAATGGTATAATTCGTGGGCTTCGGGGTGTGGCTCAGACCGGTAGAGCGCACGGTTCGGGTCCGTGAGGTCGAGAGTTCAAATCTCTCCACCCCGACAGAAGAAATGACACCGCCTTACCGGAGGCGGTGTTGCATTTTAATGTGACCAGTTTAATAACTCACCTTACGCACTTAGCCACAGAGCCCTCTGAGTTTTTCTCTATTGTTTTCTCTGTGCGCTTGCGCAGTCTGTGGCAGATGCCTTTGCCTGCGTAAGGTCACTTAATAACTAATGCTACGCACTTTCCCAAAGGCAATGATCTAAGTCCGACTCAGCACCACCCATATTGCTCGCATTTGTCCGTTCCCCTTGTTTGCCATACGATGCGGCGTTGTCGATTCAAAAATAATGCTGTCCCCTGCGCGCAGCGTGTAAGATTCAAAGCCCAATTCAACAACCAATTCACCTTCGAGAATTAATCCGAACTCGCGCCCCTCGTGATGCGACATATGTGCGCCAGACATTGCCTCTGGGGCGTAGTTGATTTCCAAAAATTCCGCGCCGCTTTCGGCGAGAGCCGTAAGACGTGACCAGGTAACGCCCCCCTTGAGTTCAATGGTTGGACGAGAATTCGCGTGTATGATTGGTGACGATGATTGGGCGTGCGGGGGAAACTCGGCGCTATCCATCGCCTTTGCCCCATTAAGTTTCGCCTCCCGCATTTCACTGGCGGTCATTTTCTCCAGCGCGCCTCCACTGATTCTCTCTGGGGCTTCGCCGTTATTTCCCTGCTCTGGAAAAAAATAATCGACCGAAACTGCCAGCGCTGATGCGATGCCATATAGCGAGCGTACGGATGGGAAGGTCTTGCCTGTTTCAATTTGACTGAGCATACTGGCGCTGATTTCAGCTTTGTCGGCCAATTCGCGCAGGCTCATTTGTCGTTCCTGGCGGACAGACCGAAGTTTCTCGCCGATGGCGCGTGCGTGGTGGGGATTTATCTCAGGCATATTTTTTGTGGAGAACCAAATGAACCTCGTAATTATATTCAATGAACCTGAACATTGCAAGGCATTTTCCTGGAAATGTTCAGTATTCGTTGACAAAACCCCTCTTTTTATTATAATGTGTTCAATACAGTTATAATTTTCCCGCTCCAACAGACCCTATAAAAGGATCACCCCATGGCGAATCTTGGTTTTGTAGGTTTAGGCTTGATGGGTAGTCGAATCGTAAAGCGTTTACTTGCGGCTGGACATCAGGTGTCTGGTTATAACCGTACGACAGCCAAAGCCGAGTCATTAATTCAATCTGGAATGCAGTGGAAGGATTCACCGCGCGCGGTCGCGGAGGCTTCCGATGTCACGTTGAGCATGGTCACGGATTCGGCGGCATTGTCATCCATCACTGACGGACCCGATGGGATATTGGCGGGACTCTCCGCTGGCAAAATTTACGTGGATATGAGCACGGTCAGCCCGCGCCTTATCCGCGATCTCGCGGGACGTGTAGCTGCTACTGGTGCTGACATGTTGGAGGCGCCTGTATCAGGGAGCGTTCCTGCCGTGGAGTCTGGCACGTTGATCATTTATGCTGGGGGAAATGCAGATACGCTAGAAAAAGTTCGCCCTGTTTTTGAATCACTCAGTCAAAAAATTATTCATGTCGGTGAAAATGGGCAAGCCATCGCGATGAAGATCGCCATCAATCTCAACCTGCCGATTCAACTTGTGTCTTTGTTTGAAAGCGTTCTGCTTGCCGAACGAAGTGGAATTTCACGCGCTGCCGCGTTGGAAGGATTACTCAATAGTGTAGCGGCGTCTACCGCAATGAAGTATCGCGCGCCATTCATGTTGAAGATGCCGGATGAAGTCTGGTTCAGCGCGACAATGATGAAGAAGGATATTGATCTTGCGTTGGAACTTGGCAAGGAATTGGGCGTGACATTGCGTTCGGCAGAACTTGCCAATGAGATGCTGACCAAAGCCATCGAGTTGGGATGGGGCGAAGAGGATTTCGCTATCCTCTTCAAGGTGGTGGAACAACTATCGGCTATAGGTGAGGCGTGAAATGTCCCAGATGAAAACAAAGAAATCTCAATCCATGTCTGATATGGATCGTGAACAATGGCTTCACATGTACGAGCAGATGTTCAAGATTCGCGCGTTTGAGGAACAGGTCAACGAGTTGTATCAAGGCGCGAAGATGCCTGGGTTGGCGCATTTGTATATCGGCGAGGAGGCAATTGCGGTCGGAGTTTGTGAAGCGTTGACGAAAGAGGATTACATCACCAGCACGCATCGCGGACATGGACATTGTCTTGCCAAAGGCGCGTCAATAGATAAGATGTTTTGTGAATTGCTTGGCAAGGAGGCGGGTTATTGTCACGGTAAAGGTGGTTCGATGCACATTGCGGATCAGGATACAGGCAATTTAGGCGCGAATGCAATCGTCGGCGGAAGCGCAGGGATCGCGACAGGCGCGGCATTTTCCAGCAAAAGATTAGGCAATGGGCGTGTCGCCGTTTGCTTCTTTGGCGAAGGCGCATTGGGGCAGGGACTGGTCTACGAGTCCATGAACATGGCGCAATTATGGAAACTGCCTGTCATTTATGTTTGCGAAAATAATTTATATAACGAATATACACATCATTCGGAGTCAACTGCTGGAAGCATGAAGGCACGTGCAGAAGCTTTTGGAATTTTGGCAGTGGAGTTGGATGGTCAGAACGTACGCGAAGTTCATGAGGCGGCTCAAGGGTTGGTTGAGCGGGCGCGTCAGGGCGAGGGACCTGCGTTTATACTGTGCAATACCTATCGTTATCTCGGTCATCATGTTGGTGACATCAGCCGTGAATATTATCGCCCCAAAGAGGAAGAGCTGAAATGGAAAACGGATCGCGATCCGCTCAAAGTTTTATCGAGTTGGTTGATTGAAAACAAGTTAGCCGATGCTGGAATTTTTGAGCAAATCGAAGGTCAGGTGCGAAGCGAAGTGGAGTCGGCTGTCGAGTACGCGCTCAACGCGCCATTCCCCGCGCCCGAAGAGGTGAGCAAACATGTCTATGCCTGAAATATCTGTTATGTCATTGCGAGGAGGGCACTTGCTCTTCCCGACGAAGCAATCCCATGTCATTAGGAGATTGCTCACCTGCACTGGCGTGCGGCGCAAGTGTCGGCAAAAACCAAGAGCGCCTCGCAACGACATTATTATTACCAGCGACATTATTTATACAGAGAATGTCTATGCCTGAAATGCGCGAATTGACATTCGGTGATGCCATCAAGGAAGCGCTGGCGGAGGAACTACGTCGCGACCCGCGTGTGTTCATGTTGGGCGAGGACATTGCCGAAGCAGGAACAACGTTCAAGGTATTGACTGGACTCGTTGAAGAGTTTGGCACAGAGCGCGTGATTGATACTCCAATCTCCGAGCCTGGCTTTACTGGACTCGCCGTCGGCGCGGCGATGACAGGCATGCGCCCCATCGTGGACATCATGTTCGGTGATTTCAGCGGACTCATCATGGATCAGGTTGCGAATCAAGCCGCAAAGATTCATTATATGTCGGGCGGAAAATTGAAAGTACCAATGGTTCTTCGCACGACGATGGGCGCGGGACGACGCTCCGCCGCGCAACATTCACAATCACTCCACGCCTGGTATAGTCACATCCCTGGACTCAAAGTTGTTGTGCCGTCCACGCCTTACGATGCAAAAGGACTAATGAAGAGCGCGATACGTGACGATAATCCCGTTGTCATTCTCGAAGACAAGATGATGTACAAGACGGTCAAGGGACCTGTGCCAGCCGAGGAATACACCATTCCTCTCGGTGTCGCGGATGTGAAGCGTGAAGGCGCAGACATTACATTGGTCGCCACAAGCAGTATGGTCTACGTCGCGCTCGATGCCGCCAAACTTCTCGATGAGATTGGCATCAGCGCTGAAGTTGTTGACCCGCGCACATTAGTTCCCCTCGACAAACAAACTCTAATTGAATCAGTAAAGAAAACCAGCCGTGCCATCATTATTGATGAAGGCTACGAACAATACGGTGTCACCGCCGAGTTGGCTTCCGTCATCGCAGATGGCGCGTTCTATTATCTCGATGCGCCCGTCAAACGGATGGGCGCGATGAACGTCCCCATTCCCTTCTCACCTGCGCTGGAAGATTTGACCATCCCGAATGCGAAAGGCGTATTCGAGATGGCGAAGTCGTTGTGTGGAAGAAATAGTTAAATGATAACTCGGTGGTTGAGTAGTGGCGCTGAAAGCGCCACGTATCGAAACCACCAATGAGCAACAGAATTTTTGTTACCAGATTATTTTTGAAACCTGTTGGTTTCGATATGGCGGCGGTGGCTTGGTAATTCTGCGAGATATATTGCATTCCGCCGCCTACTCAACCAACAGAGTATGAAGGAGAAAACTCATGCCAATAAAAACTTTTGGAACCATGGCTGTAGATTGGGAGGAGCGTGTTCATTTCGACCGTTTGCGGGTTCAACGTCTCGCGCGCATCAAAGCCGAGTTGAAGAAGTCGGAGATTGGCGCGTTGCTGTGTTTCGACATGAACAACATCCGCTACATCACCAATACGACCATCGGCACGTGGGCGGTTGATAAGCTTGGTCGCTTCTGTCTTCTAGCGCAGGATTCCGAACCCATTAACTGGGATTTTGGCGTTGCGGCGAAGCACCATGAGATGTATTGTTCATGGCTTGGAGAGGGTCGCTCACGCGCGGGTATCTCCACCCTGCGCGGCGCGATGCCGCCTGGCGCGCATCGCGCAGAAGATGTTGCACGCAAGATTCGCATCGAACTCGAAGAGCGTGGACTCCACAAAGAGCCGCTTGGCGTGGATGTGGTCGAACCGCCCGTTCTCTTCGCTCTGCAAAAGGAAGGCATCACTGTCGTCGACGGACAACAACTTATGCAGGAAGCGCGCGTTATCAAGACAGAGGATGAGATCACTTTGCTTTCCACAGCATGTTCGATGGTGGATGCGGCGTACGATGAACTCTATCGCTTCATGCGACCAGGAATCCGTGAGAATGAATGTGTGGGGCTGGTCAATAATGTTTTATATAGCATGGGTTCAGAACATGTTGAAGGAGTCAACGCAATTTCAGGTGAACGGTGCAACCCTCATCCACACATCTTTAGTGATCGTCTGCTTCGCCCTGGTGATCTTGCCTTCTACGATATCCTGCACAGTTTCAATGGCTATCGCACTTGCTACTATCGCACACTTGCGGTCGGCAGTGCATCACAGGCACAAGTGGATGCCTACAAACGTTGCCGCTATTATCTTGATGTTGCCATCAATGCCATCAAGCCTGGAGTTACAACTGCCGACGTTGTGAAGTTGTGGCCCAAAGCGCAGGAGTTCGGCTTGCCCAACGAAGAACTCGCCTTTGCGCTTCAATACGGACACGGCGTCGGTCTCGCGATTTGGGAGAAGCCTGTCTTCAGCCGTCTCGTTTCATTCGACAGCCCCGAAGAAATAAAAGAAGGCATGGTCTTTGCCCTCGAAACCTACTGGCCCGCAACAGACGGCTGGTCAGCGGCTCGCATCGAGGAGGAACTTGTCGTCACGAAAGATGGTTGCGAGGTCATCACGCGCTTCCCCGCCGAAGAACTCATGGTCGTTGGCAAAAAATATTACACTGCCACGGGTCCCCTCGCAGGCACGCGCGAAGCGCAATCGCACAAAAACATTGATTACACTGACGTTGATTACGGCGGCGCAGGTCTACCGTAATCCCCAGTCTCTAATCTCTGGTCTCCACCACCAATTACTAATTACCGCTTACTAACACGGAGCAACTTTGGCAAAAGACGTCATCATGCCCGCGCTCGGCATGGCGCAGGAAACTGGCACACTCATTCAGTGGCTCAAAAAACCAGGTGACACAATCACCAAAGGCGAGCCGCTGATGGAAATCGAGACCGACAAAGCGACGGTTGAGATTGAGGCGCCTGCCAGTGGAATTTTAACCAGCATCACTGCTCAGGCAGGAGATGTGATTCCAGTCGGGCAACGGATCGCCCTCATCCTTGCGCCAGGTGAAGCGGATTCGGAAACACCGCCTCCACCTAAGCCCGCGCCTGCTTCCTCCCCAACAAGCGAGTCCAAGCCTGTGTCTGTCACTACCACACCCGTTGCCGCACGTTTAGCCGCTGAACACAATCTCGACATCACACAAATCAAACCTCAAGGCGGACAAGTCCGCAAAGAAGATGTGCTGGCATATCTCGACACACAAAATAAACCACTTACTTTTACCCGCGTCCTCGCATCCCCCAAAGCAAGACGATTAGCACAAGAACGCGGACTCGATCTCAAATCCATCTCAGGCAGTGGTCCCGATGGCGCAGTGCTTGCTGTTGATATTCTCTCTCCCTATCGCACTGAGCGGAGCATTAGCGAAGTCGAAGCAGGGAGAAAGGCTAGGGATGAGGGCGAGACTCTAACCGTCACCCGCATGTGGCGCGTCATGGTTGACCGTCTCTCCCAAGCCTGGACAACGATCCCGCATTTTTATCTAATCCGCGAAGTCAACGCATCTCGATTGGTTGCCTGGCGCGAAAAGATACAAAACAATTCTGCCGAGAAAATTACTTACACCGATTTGCTCGTAAGACTGACCGCTGTTGCGTTACGAAAATACCCGCGCCTCAATGCCTCCTGGCAAAACGAAAATATAGTTCTCAATTCAGAGATCAATATCGGTCTTGCAGTTGCCGTGGAAGATGGACTCGTTGTTCCAGTAATCCACCGTGCTGATGAATTGAATCTTGCTCAGTTAGCCGCGCGGCGCAGTGAAATTGTTTCACGGGCGCAAGCAAATAAATTGTCTCTCGACGATCTCAGCGGTGGCACCTTCACCATCAGCAACCTCGGCATGTACGGTGTGGATGCCTTCAACGCAATCGTCAACCCGCCGCAAGCCGCCATCCTCGCCGTGAGCCGCATCGCGGATCGCGTTGTGCCGCTGAATGGTCAACCCGCCGTACAACCGATGATGACATTAAGTCTATCCTGCGATCATCGTGCGGTAGATGGCGCCCGCGCCGCGCAATTCCTTCAAGCGCTGGCTGATTTGATTGAGGAACCATTGCAATTGTTGAGTTGAAAAAATCTTCTATCTTTCTAAAAGGAGAAATCAATGAATACAATTCTTCGTCCAATCCGAAACTATCCAATTGTGGCATTTGCCATCCTCGCCTGTCTTTTCGGGTGGGTGCAATTTATCGCCCATGCTTTTGGGGCTGATATCGTGCCTGACGGTATGCCGCTCGGACCTATCGTTGCCGCCTTCATCGTCGCGGCCTGTCTGGGGAGAACCGAGTTCAGGGAATGGGGTCGCCGACTCATCACCTTCCGCACAGGGATTCGCTGGTACGCGCTCGCTTTTGTTGCACCAATTGTCATCATCACAATTGTCGCGTTGGTTAACTACGCCCTCGGCGCGGCGCTTCCCACTGCCTCCCAACTTGCCATCTGGACTGAACTTCCAGGCACTTTTGTTTTCTTCCTGATCTTTGTCGGCATCGGTGAAGAAGCAGGCTGGACTGCTTTCGCCGCGCCCATGCTTTTGCGCCGCAACACCTTCATAAACGCATGGCTGATCTTGTCAGCGATTCGTGTGTTTTGGCACCTGCCTCTTATGTTGAGTGGAGACTTGCCGTGGGTGTTGGGCATTGGAGGAAACATTGCCTTCCAATTCCTTGTGTTATGGCTTTTCCAACGCGCTGACCAGCGCTGGTTCCTTGCGGCAATCTGGCACGCGACACTTAACACCTTTGGCGGAAAATTCTTCTTCCAACTGGTGGATGGAACCGATGAGGCGCGCCTCGCCGTGCTGATGACCGCAGGGTATGTAATTGTGGCATTGGCAGTGTTCTTCCTGAATCGCAACCGCCTTGATCAACCAAAAAAGTAGCATAAAGCCGTGTCTGACAAAGCGTGATTCACAGCCGCAATATATGTTAAGCAAGAAATAAGAATGAGGTATTTATGCACCACGTATCAAAAATTGATGAGGCGAAATCACAGACACCAAAACTTTACGAACAGCAAAGTTCTGGCTTTCGTCGTGCCGCTTATGTGGATCGTGCTATGGGTTCTGTCCACATGGGCACAGGCATTTGCTATTTGGATGCGAATGGAATCATTCAACCTCACCTCCATTCCTTTGAGGAGAGTTTCTATATACTCGAAGGCAATGTCATCGCGCAAATTGGCGATCAAGCCTATCTGCTAAGCCCTGGTCACTTTGGACTCATCGGCACAGGCGTAAAACATGCCTTTCGTAATGTGGGGAATCAACCTGCTCGCTGGCTGGAGATGCAAGCGCCTCAACCGCGTCCCATTGAATATGGACGCGACACATTCTTTGTTAGCGGTGAGGTTTCGGGGGAGGCAAATGCTCCAGAAAACGAAACCAGCCAATTCGGTCATTTTGACGAATCGCAACTTCCGCAGCCTGGCTCTTCATCCGAGATGGAAGGCTTCAATCCCACAACGGGCGTTGCCATCAAAATGTTCGTGGACCGTTCGTTCGGTGCAATCCATCAATCGTTATTTCTCATTCAATATATGCCTGGCGCAAAGATTGATCCGCATGATCATACCTTTGAAGAATCCTATTTCATCGTCAGCGGGCGCGTGAAGGCGACTGCCGATGGCAAAGTCTATGACCTCGGCGCGGGCGATGTGATTTGGACAGGCGTGGGTTGTATTCATAGTTTTGCGAATGTTGGTGACATACCAGTGCGCTGGATCGAGACACAAGCGCCATTGCCACCTGCAAAAGAAGTCTTCCGCTTTGAGAAAGATTGGGCGCAATATGCAGGACTTTGAATCATCATAAATCAACTAGAAAAGGAGAAACTATGTCAGCCAAAGCCAACAAAAAAGACACAGCCAACACTGCGACTCGAACAAAGCCTTTCACTGGGCAGGAATATCTTGATAGCCTGAAGGATGGGCGCGAGATTTGGATTTACGGCGAGCGCGTGAAGGATGTGACCACGCATCCAGCCTTCCGCAACACGGTGCGGATGATCGCGCGTCTCTACGACGCGTTGCACGATCCCGCCACGAAGGACATTCTCACGACCGAAACCGATACAGGAAGCGGCGGCTACACTCATAAGTTCTACAAAGGCTCGCGCAATGTAGAGGAAATGGTTGCCGCGCGCGATGCCATTGCGGAATGGGCACGTATCTCGTATGGCTGGATCGGACGAAGTCCAGATTACAAAGCGGCCTTCCTAGCGACCCTCGGCGCGAACTCCGCCTTCTATGATCCGTATGAAGCGAATGCCAAAGCCTGGTACAAAAAAGTTCAAGAGGAAGTCTCATTTGTGAATCATGCCATCGTCAACCCACCTGTGGATCGCGACAAACCTCTTGATGAAGTGAAAGACGTGTATATGCACGTCACAAAAGAGACGGACAGCGGTTTGTATGTGAGCGGCGCGAAGGTTGTGGCAACGACTTCGAGTCTCACTCACTACAACTTTATCGCCAACAACGGCGCACTGCCAATTAAGACCAAAGAGTTTGCCTTTGTATGTATTGTTCCCACGGACGCGCAGGGTGTAAAACTCTTTTGCCGCCCATCCTACGAAATGACTGCCGCGGCTATGGGCTCACCTTTCGATTACCCGCTCTCCAGTCGCATGGACGAAAACGACTCGATCCTTGTGTTCGACAATGTATTCGTTCCATACGAAAATGTGTTTGCTTATGGAGACATCGAGAAAGTCAACAACTTCTTCCCGCGCTCTGGTTTCCTGCCTCGCTTCATGTTTCAGGGATGTACGCGCCTGGCTGTCAAAATGGATTTCCTTGCGGGGCTGTTATTGAAGGCAGTTGAAGCGACTGGGGCAAAGGATTTTCGTGGTGTGCAAGCCAGCGTTGGTGAAGTGCTTGCCTGGCGGAATCTGTTCTGGGGTCTGACGGACGCGATGGCCCGTGCCACCATCCCGTGGACGGAGGGTTATGTCCTGCCAAACTTGGAATACGGCTTGGCTTATCGTGTCATGGCAAGCACGGCATATCCAAAGATCAAGGAGATCATTCAGAATACGCTTGCCAGCGCGCTGATTTATCTGCCCTCCAGTTCGCTTGATTTGCTTGCGCCCGAAATCCGACCGTTTATTGACCAGTATGTACGCGGCTCCAACGGCTACTCCGCTGAAGACCGCATCAAATTAATGAAGTTGCTCTGGGATGCCATCGGAAGCGAGTTTGGTGGGCGTCACGAATTGTACGAGCGCAATTACTTTGGCAATCACGAAAGCATCCGCTTTGAGACATTGCTGGTGGCTGATCTCACAGGCGCAACCAAACGCTATAAAGGTTTTGCGGAGAAGTGCATGGCTGAATACAACCTCGATGGCTGGACCGCATCAGACCTGATCAACCCCGATGATATTAGTGTAGTGATGAAGAACCTCAAAACGAAAAAGTAGTAAGTAGTAACGACTTTAGTCGTTCGGCTAAAGAGCGACTGACCCGCAGGGCGCTACGCAGAGTCGCCACTACGAAACAGAAAGGAGGCATTGCTATAGACGAAAACTCTTTTGACGCGCGGCTGTTCCGTGATGTTTTGGGACGCTTTGCGAGCGGCGTGACTGTGGTGACGACCGCGCATGAAGGTCACGTGCACGGCATGACGGCGAATGCCTTTGTGTCTGTCTCCCTTCATCCGCCGCTTGTCCTTGTCTCCGTGAATAATCGCGCCCACCTGCACAAGGCTCTACCATCCAGCAGCCGCTACGGAGTAAGCATTCTGGCTGAAGGGCAGGAGGCGTTGAGCGACCATTTTGCTGGACGCACGGCGGCAGGATTGGAGGTGTCATTCATCTACAAAGACGGCATGCCGGTGCTGAAAGACGCGGCGGCGTATTTGGTCTGCCGCGTGCATGAGATGCATCCGGCAGGCGACCATACGCTATATATCGGAGAGGTTGAATTTCTCGAATTATACGACAGCCGTCCGCTGCTCTTTTACGACGGCAAATATCGTTATCTGGACGTGGAACGGTTGAAACAGCCACAATGGCCGGAGGACGAGTTCTCGCTTTTCTCGATTGGAAATTTCTGAACGTAGGAGCGTGACTCTGCAACTCGAATGTTCGAATTCTAAAAAGGAGAATGAAATGACCAAACAAAAATACATCATAAGTCGTCGTGATTTTCTAAAACTGGCTGGGGTTGGCACAGCGTCGGCAGTCTGGCTGGTTTCATGTGGACCTGCTGGAGGCGCTGCAGGACGCCTGATCAAGATCGGCTACGTCAGCCCGCAGACTGGTCCGCTTGCGCCTTTCGGCGAGGCTGATGCCTTTATTGTTAATGCAATGAAGAACGTTCTGGCAGACGGCATATCCATAGGCGGCACGACTCATCCCATTGAAATATTGGTGAAGGATAGCCAGTCCGACCCGAACCATGCTGCTGAGGTCGCGGCTGATTTAATCCTAACCGATAACATTGATCTAATGCTGGTCGCCTCTACACCTGAAACGACCAATCCTGTATCCGATCAATGCGAGGTGAATGGCGTGCCGTGCATATCAACAGTTGCGCCCTGGCAACCCTGGTACATTGGCCGCCAAGCCGACCCATCTGGACCTCCGCCCTCTTGGAAACCATTCAACTGGACGTATCACTTCTTCTGGGGCTTGGAAGACATCATCGCGGTCTTCAGCAATATGTGGGGTTCCGTCGAAACCAACAAAGTGGTCGGCGGGATGTGGCCGAATGACGGCGATGGCTTGGCATGGAGCAGTCCCCAAGTCGGCTTCCCGCCCGCGCTCGAGGCAGGCGGCTATACAGTGGTTGATCCAGGCCGATACGAGAATCTGAAAGACGACTTCTCTGCTGAACTCTCGCGCTTTAAAGATGATGGCGTGGAGATTGTTACAGGTGTGATGATCCCACCCGACCTTGGCACGTTCATTACACAAGCCAGCCAGCAGGGCTTCGCGCCAAAAATGTTTACGGTTGGTAAAGCCGCGCTCTTCCCAGCCGTTGTTGAAGGCATCAGCGGTGGATTAGGTGAAGGCTTGACCACCGAAATCTGGTGGACTCCCAGCCATCCCTTCAAGTCTTCGCTGACTGGCGCGACCGCCAAACAATTGGGCGATGCTTATGAGAGTGAAGCAAAGAAACAATGGACACAACCCATCGGCTTCGTTCACGCGCTCTTTGAAGTTGCTACGGATGCCCTCAAGCGCGTCACGGATATCGAAGACAAGGCGGCGATTACCTCAGCGATCAAAGCCACTAAACTCGATACCATCGTTGGCAACATCTCGTGGGCAAGCGGACCCGTGCCGAACGTCGCCAAGACTCCTCTTGTAGGCGGCCAGTGGGTGAAGGGCACGACTCACCCCTTTGAACTTGTGATCACCTCCAACGAGACCGCGCCCAACATCCCAACGGGCGGCACGACACAGATCATGCCCTGGGCTAAGTAGAACCACTAATTATGTCGTTGCGAGGCGGGCACCTGCTCTTCCCGACGAAGCAATCTCCTGTGATGAGCAGACTGCTTCGGCTAAAACCAAGGGCACCTCGCAGCGACATTAGCTCATAGGATTACCATGCGAAATTTGACAGAAGCCAATCTATCTGACGTTGTCATCACCGCGATGACGGGCGCAAAGGATGCGCGTTTCAAAACGATCATGACCAACCTCGTCAAACATCTCCATGCCTTTATTCGAGAAGTAAATCTGACCGAGTCTGAATGGATGGCTGGTATTCAATTTCTTACCGCGGTCGGTCAGAAGTGCGACGATAAGCGGCAGGAGTTCATTCTGCTTTCCGACACATTGGGTGCGACCACCATGAAAGACATCATCAACAATCGCAAGCCGCCTGGCGTAACCGAGTACACAATTCTCGGACCCTTCCATCGCTCTGATGCTCCCGAACTTCAGTTGTCAGCCAATCTCGCTGGTAACCTGCCAGGCGACCCCGTAATTATGAGAGGCAGTGTGCTCGCGCGGGATGGATCGCCGATCCCCAACGCCGCGCTTGATGTGTGGCAGTCGGATGCCGAGGGTTTTTACGATCTGCAAATGCCAGATATAAAAGGAACGGCTTTGCGCGGCGTATTTCACTCTGAGGTAGCACCCCACTTAAGCGTGGAGTGAGATAGAAAATCTTTG
>CAZIYY010000035.1:0-12541 GCA_964543585.1 uncultured Anaerolinea sp.
CCCAAATTTCAAAGGTTTTGCGCCCTAACAACAGGTCGAACGGCATGTTCATCTGTCTTCTCAGTAACGTTCCAAGAATCTCGTCGGAATATGAACTTATCCACCCGCCATACGCGAAGCCGCCGTTAGTATCTTCGTCTGCCCCGCCTGGGGCTTGTATGACACCATCAAGAGAGATATGTTCAAGCACAATAATTTTTCTCATGGTAATTCTCCTTTACGAGATTGTAGAACGTACGTTCTGTTTCGTCAAGATAGAAATAAACTAAATTCCGAACCTGCCGAAGCCAGCCAACGGCCTGCGTTACCCGCAAGTGGGCGGGCGTGGATAATGTTTGAGATGTAGAAAAATGCCGAAGCCAGAAAAATGCTCCTAAATCGCGCAGACTCCCACTTGTCGGGTGCACGCTTTGTTAGCCCCGTTTCATCATTAATTCATGCGTTCATACTCGTCTGGATTGCTATATAAATTCCGATACAACTTACCGTTTTCTATTGTGACTGTTGAATTCTGATCGGGGTAGTGTTTATATAAGAGTTCTATCTCGCCGCTAGGATATTCGTAAAAAACACCTTCCTTACTTATGCCCAAACTGGTTTTGAGCGTAAAAGTATGATCTTTATGAAAATCAATCGTTTCTTTGTTTACGGTTAATTTTTGCGCAAAAACAATATTTAATAGTTTTTTCCAAAAACCTTTGTTTGGGTCTTCTGTTTCTTGCCAAGTGCCAATCAAATTTTTCTCTTTTTCCTTCAACGGCCTTGCAGGGCGGCGAAAATCAGCTATAAAACTTCTTACAGACAACCACTTAAATTTAATGCCGCCAGCACTATCGGTATGTGTTTCAAAATTATATGAATTTGGACCTGGCGGCGTCACATATTCCCAGCCTTCGTCTATGATTTTTTGAATTTGAGGCATTATCCAGTTTTGGTCTTGCCACCAATTATCAAGACGAACACTAGCCTCTGTTACACCAAAAGTTAAGCTCCATCGCCCCCCTTTGCCGCTTTCCCAATAGGTACTATAAAAATAGTATTCCCATTCTGTGCTTTTGGGGGATGGCACTTCTAATGGTTGATTTATGGCTTTGCCACAATGGGCACAAAATCTTGCATTTTCTACGTTTGATTTTCCACAATGAACACAAAACATATTTTTCATCCATATTATGTGAAGGGGCTAACTATGAGTTATACAGCATCATGCTGTAAAAGACTCCTGTGCGGGTGTTATACAGCCTGACTCTGTATAACTGCTTATATGCAAAATTATACCCCCAGCCCGCGAAACCACAATTGCCATATAGGATTAGTGTAGAATCACGGCACATGAACCTCCAAAAAATTGACCTTCTCTGGATGCTCCCTCTTGCTCTCGCGCTGGGAGCAACATTATCCTCTCTACAGGAGGGCAATTGGCTGATTGGCTTCCTCTCCTTCTCTTTCCTCTTTCTTCTTTCATTTTCCGTTTTCACACTTTCCTTGAAATGGGCTAACGCGCGAAAAACGCTTGCGTGGATCCTCGCCCTCACCTTCGCCTTGCGCTTCTTTCTCGGCATATCACTTTATATTTTCCTCCCCATCTATGGACACGATGACGCGGACGACAAAGCGGGCTTCGTCTTTACCGACGCGCATCGCCGCGACGATCAGGCGTGGGAGTTGGCGAGTTCTGAAAATCCCATCCTCAACGCGTTCAGCGAGAAGTTTGCCTACGATCAATATGGCGGGCTGTTGGCATTCAGCGCGCTTGTTTATAGATACTTATCACCCAACGCGCACCGTCCGCTGATGCTGGTTTTGCTTTCGGCATTTGTCGCCGCGTTGGGGATTCCGTTTTTGTGGAAGGCAGTGAGTCAAATATTCGGCGAAAAAGTTGCCTGGGCTTCCGCGTGGATTTTCGCGCTATACCCCGAAAGTATCCTGCTTGGCGCCTATGCCATGCGCGAGCCTTATTTGCTGACGTTCAGCGCCTTTGCCCTTTGGGGGTTTGTTAACTCTGGAGTGCAGGAGCAAGCTCCTGCACCTTCGGCGGACAGCACCCATAGGGCAAGTGAGCTGTCCGAGTCCAGACTCTGGCTTGCGCTCGGTTTGCTTGGAATGTTGCTTGTTTCACCTGTGGTCGCGATTGTTACTCTCATCCTCTTTGCTGGGTGGGCGCGGCTCACAAGCGGACGAGGAAATATTTCGTGGAAACCAGTCCTCATATTTGCCGTCGTTTTTATCGCAAGTCTATTATTTCTTTCCTCTTCCCTTAATCGCTCAGGCGATTTCAGGGAGACTTCGCCCCTGCATGTGATCAACGACTGGCTGAGGCTGGCCGTCAAATGGGACGCGTATCAGTTGGAACGCGATTCTGGCTGGGTGCAGAAACTATTTGACGAGATGCCCAGATGGATGCGCCTGCCCTTTATCGCAGTCTATGGAATCCTCCAACCCGTCCTGCCTGCCGCGATCATCACGCCGACAGTATTTATCTGGAAGGCGATCTATATCCTGCGCGCGCTGGGTTGGTATGCGTTGCTTCCAATGCTGATTCTATCTTTCGGAGCCGCGGCAGGCCCGGGGCGTCGTCCTGAGCGTGTCGAAGGGCCAGGGAAGATGCGTGCTGAGCATAGTCGAAGCATCTTCCTTTGGCTTTCGCTTCTCGCGTGGACCTGGATCCTGCTTGCCGCGTTACGCGGGGGAGGCGACCAGTGGGATAATCCCCGCTATCGAACGATCATGTTCCTGTGGCAATCGATCATCGCAGGCTATGTTTGGGTCTGGTGGCGAGGGACTCACAACGTTTGGCTTACACGTGTGCTGGCATGTGAGGTTGTGTTCCTGCTGATTTTCACGCAATGGTATGCGAGCCGCTACTTTCACTGGGGTGGTCAATTGCCCTTTGCCATAATGGTCGCATTGATTGCAGGGGCATGGGGTATCATTCTGGGGGTTGGTTTGTGGCGCGATGGAAAGCGCGCTTGACAGCGTTAGATGTGAGTTTATAATTCAGTCGTTGAATTTTGGATCGAGGAGAATAAATGACTACCGCATTAATTACAGGAGTTACCGGTCAGGATGGCTCGTACCTGGCGGAGTTACTGCTCTCAAAGAACTATCGCGTGATCGGTGTGGCGCGGCGTTCCAGCACTGTGACCAATGAGCGCATCGAACACCTGTTGGATAGGATAACAATCGTCCAGGGCGACCTGCACGACCAGGGTTCACTGCTGTCTCTGCTCGAGGAATATAAGCCAACGGAAGTGTATAACCTTGCCGCGCAGTCGTTTGTGCCCACATCGTGGAACCAGCCCGCGCTGACGGGCGATATTACCGCGCTGGGCGTCACGCGCATTCTCGAAGCGATCCGTTTTGTAAATTCAAAGATTCGTTTTTACCAGGCGTCCTCGAGCGAGATGTTCGGCAAGGTGGTCGAAGTCCCTCAAAAAGAGGATACGCCTTTCTATCCGCGCAGTCCGTATGGGGTGGCGAAGGTTTATGGGCATTGGATCACAGTGAACTATCGCGAGTCTTTTGATATGTTCGCGGCTTCCGGTATTTTGTTCAATCACGAGAGTCCGCGGCGCGGGCTGGAGTTTGTGACGCGCAAGATCTCGGACGGCGTGGCGCGCATCAAGCTTGGGCGCGCAAAGGAGCTGCGTCTCGGCAACCTTGAGGCGCAGCGCGATTGGGGCTTTGCAGGCGATTACGTGGATGCCATGTGGCGCATGTTGCAGCAGGACAAGCCCGATAGTTTTGTCATTGGCATGGGCGAGACTCATTCTGTGCGCGAGTTCTGTGAGATCGCTTTCGGTCGTGTTGGGCTGGACTATAATGATTACGTGATCCAGGATGAAAAATTCTATCGCCCCGCCGAAGTGGATCTGCTGATCTCTGATCCATCAAAAGCGCGCTCGATACTGGGTTGGGAGCCTGCTGTCAGTTTCCGGGAACTCGTCGCCATGATGGTGGATTCAGATCTCGAACGGCTAAGTTGAATGGCTGGGTAAAAAAACAGATCATGCCCGACCTCTCCCTTGTCATTCCCGTTTATAACGAGGCAGATAACCTGCCTCTCCTGTTTGATGCCATTAAACAAGTAATGAAACCCGTTAAACAAAAGTGGGAAATCGTTTTTGTTGACGACGGAAGTACGGATAAAAGCCTGGATGTTTTGAAATCCCTTGTAGATAAAGACCCCAGCCGCGTACGCGTGGTTGTCCTGCGCCGTAACTTCGGTCAGACCGCCGCCCTCTCTGCCGGCATTGATCATGCCCGGGGCGAAACCATCGTCCTGTTGGACGCCGATATGCAGAACGATCCCGCGGATATCCCGCGTTTGCTGGCGAAACTCGATGAAGGGTATGACCTGGTCAGCGGCTGGCGCAAGGATCGCAAGGATAACCAGATCACGCGCACGCTTCCATCGCATCTGGCGAATTGGCTGATCTCGTGGGTGACGGGCGTTCATTTGCATGATTATGGTTGCACGCTGAAAGCCTACCGCCGCGCTGTGCTGGGAGGCTTTCGCCTGTATGGTGAAATGCACCGCTTCATTCCGGTGTTCGCTTATTCCGTCGGCGCGCGTATCACGGAACTCCCCGTCAGCCACCACCCGCGTAAATTCGGCAGGGCAAATTACGGCTTGGAGAGAACCGCAAAAGTCATCCTTGACCTGTTTACGGTTAAATTCCTGCTCGATTATTCCCATAAACCAATCCGCCTTTTTGGGGGCGCGGGGGCCGGGCTGATGTTACTGGGTACGGCAGATTTGTTGTTTCTGTTCATCCGCCGCACGTTCTTTGGTGTGCCTGCTTTCAGTTCGCCGCTGTTGCAGATAGGTGTCATGTTTTTCATCATGGGTTTCCAGGCCATCCTGATGGGATTGATCGCCGAACTGCTGGCGCGCACGTATCACGAATCCCAAAGCAAGCCCACGTATACTGTTCGGACTGTGCTGGGAAAGAAATAAGAATATGCCCTCATGGTGGTCGCGGAACCGTCAGCGCGTTTTGCAATTGGCGGGGACATTGCTGGCGGTCGGCCTCCTGGTCGTATTGGTCAGGGAAGATGAATGGGGCGAAATTTTAGCCGCCATGCGGAAAATCACAATCCTGGATTTGATTTTGGTCGCGGTCTTGTTTTTGATTTCCCGTTTTGCCGTCGTGTGGCGCTGGCATATTCTTTTACAATCCGGTGGTGTCCACATTCGCTTTCGGAATAGCACCGCGCTGACTTTTACCGGTTTGTTTGCGTCGAATTTCCTGCCCACAACCATCGGGGGCGATGTTGTGCGCCTGGCCGGGGCAATGCAAATGGGCTTTGACCGCGCCGTATGCCTGGCATCCATCGCCGCGGACCGATTGATCGGAATGTTGGGCATGAGCATGACTGTTCCTTTTGGGCTGGCTTATTCGTGGAGTATGTTGCAGTCTGGCTCTGCATCTTTTTCACTTATTACTCTTATTCAAAAACCGGTTGCGTTTATGAAACGCACCCTGTCCATATTTTCCACCTGGTTAAAAAAACCGGCTTCACTATTAATGGCTTTGGTTTTTACGTGGATCCACATGCTTTGCCTTTTCGGTTCGATTTATGTCATTGTGGATGACCTTGGGAGTCACATTTCATTCTGGATGATCGCAGGCTTGTGGAGCCTCACCTATTTCATCACGCTCATTCCGATCTCGATCAACGGTTATGGATTGCAGGAACTTTCATTTACCTTCCTGATGTCCAATATAGCCGGGCTTGCCCCGGCAGTCAGCCTTTCGATAGCTGTGCTTATTCGCGCCTACTTCATGCTTTCCAGTTTGCCTGGGGCGCTCTTCCTGCCGTCCATTCTATCGGCAATGGCGGATCAAAAAACGCAAATGCCTTCACCCGATTCGTTGCTTTAGCAGGGAGATAAATGATCCGGTCGCAGAATTCTTCCCGTTCATTTTGGCTGACCATCATTGCCATCACGCTAATCGCTGACCTGGCAGTGATATGGTCGTCCTTTTTGCGTTGGGATGAATTGGGGGTGAGCCTCTACCGTTCCATTTGGGGCGGAATGTTTCTTTTATATATTGGCGTATTAGCGGCGTGTGTTTGGCTGGCGATTCAAATCACGCGCGGCACATTGCATTTCGATCTTCCTTCGCGTTTCAGCCATTTGCAGTTGGACAGCCCCCAATGGCGCGCACTTGGGTTTATTGTTTTTCTGGCTGTCTTGATCCTGATCTCTTATGCCCGGTTTACTTTGAATATTGGGCTGGATATCGAACATCCTTCAAAGGATCCCGTCCTGGTATCACTTGTCTATTACTGGATGTGCTGGTGGGCTATTCTGCTTGCAACAGCCGCATTGAAGGTCGCGCTAAAAACAAGCTGGCAGGGAGCCTTCGCCTCTGCGCTCGTCCTACTCGGCGTGGCGTATGAGATTTTTACCCGCTTCAATGTGGTGACGACGTATCCCCTTTCCATGGGCTGGTCAGAGGGAAGCCGATATTATTATGCATCGCTATATTTTTCAAAATGGATCTACGGCGAATCCTTCCCTCTTTCCACGCTTCATCCCACCCGCTACCTGTTACAGTCCGTCCCGTTCCTGATCCCCGGTCTGGGGATAACCGCGCATCGCTTCTGGCAATTCCTCCTGTGGATTGGGTTGACGGCGGGCGCAGCGATTACGCTTGCAAAGCGGGCTGCCCTGCCTCAGGAGCGTGCAGTTAAATGGCTGTTCGCCGGCTGGTTTTTCCTCTTCCTGCTGCGTTTTGGAGTTCATTATCACTTGGAAGTAATGGTGATCGTTCCCCTCTTGTTTGTGTCCACGAAACATCCGTGGCGTTCATTGATCGCGGTAATATTTTCTTCCTTATGGGCGGGAGTGAGCAGGGTCAATTGGTTCCCAATGCCGGCGATGATTGCAATCGCCATATATCTGCTTGAAACGCCTCTGGAATCGATTGCCGGCGATTCCAGTCTTACGCCAATCAAGAGAATAATAAATTATCTTTCCCTGCCCGCGCTGTGGATGGTGGTAGGGTTGTTTTCTGCGTTGGCGGCGCAGGCGGCGTACATTCCGCTATCGGGAAATGCCGGGAATGTGGAGGCATTCACTTCCAGCCTCACATCCGACCTGTTATGGTACAGGCTATGGCCGAACGCGAATCATGCCCTCGGAATTTTGCCGGCTGCATTGATCGTAAGCGGCCCCCTTCTCGCGACAATCATGATCGCCGCGCGCCAGTGGCAGGCGCTTCACCCAGTACGCTGGCTGGGATTATTTTCAATGATCCTTGCCTTGTTTGCCGGCAGTCTGGTCGTGAGCGCCAAGATCGGCGGCGGGGGAGACTTGCACAACATGGACACTTACGCCGCGCTGGTGGGTATCGTTGGAATGTACTTCATTGGGGGACAGGTTCAGGTCGAGCCTGGCGAGTCGCATGTGCAAATCCGCGCCTGGCCCGTATTGATAATTGCCCTGCTCATACCGATTCTATTTTTGATCCCCTCGCTTTATGCATACCCAAAATATGATCAGGTCAAAAATCTGGAGGCATACCAGCAACTGACTCAGGCTGTGAATGGCGCGGCAAAAGATGGGCCGGTGTTATTTATCAACGAACGGCAGTTGCTTGCTTTCGGCGACGGCCGCGTCCCGCTCGTGCCGGAGTATGAAGCCGTGACTTTGATGGAGATGGCAATGTCGCGCAACCAGGTTTATCTTGAAAAGTTTTATGGCGACCTGGCAAACCATCGCTTCGCGGCGATTGTAGTTAGCAAGCAAAACCTTACCATCAAACAGACGGGTCCCCTGGTGGAGGAAAATAATGTGTGGAATTCGCTCGTCTCACCCTATATCCTGTGCAACTACAGCCCAATATTGTTGATAGAGCCCGAGGGGAACCGCATCGAAGTATATGTGCCTGCCCCTGAATCAGGGATTTGCCCCTAAACACGGTTGCGTATCAATGCAAATTCTGATCATCAACAGTGAATACCCTCCCATCGGCGGGGGCGCGGGGAATGCCTGCGCCAACATTGCGCGTCGCTTCGCGCAAATGGGACATGAAACCGCAGTCGTTACCTCGCGTTTTGGGGATTTGCCTCATCAAGAACAAAATGACAAATTGACGATTCATCGGATTCCTTCCTTGCGCCGCAGACAGGATCGCTCGGGCCCATTGGAGCAATTAAGCTTTATCCTCTCCGCCTCTTTCTCGACCTCGAGCCTGGTTGGCCAACTCAAGCCGAAAGTCACTTTGGCTTTTTTTGGAGTCCCTTCAGGCGCGGTGGCCTGGTTGTTGAAAAAGATTTTTAGAATCCCTTATGTCATCTCTCTGCGCGGCGGAGATGTGCCGGGCTTCCGCCCTTATGATTTCCATCTATATCACAAAATGCTCAGTCCGTTGCTGCGCGTCATTTGGAAGAATGCCTCTGCAATTGTCGCCAACAGCGCTGGACTGCGCGACCTTGCGCTGAAATTTGACTCCCGCTTCGATATCCCCATCATCCCCAATGGCGTTGACTTGCGCGAATACAGTACTGACAAGCGCAACTGGTCTCCTCCGCGTTTGCTTTCCGTGGGACGCCTCGTCCGCCAGAAAGGTCTCGACATCGCCCTGCACGCTCTGGCAGGCTTGAAAGACCTCGAGTGGGAATGGCGTATTGCAGGCGATGGCCCTCAACTGGATATGTTGACATTGCTTGCAAAAGAACTTGGAATTGACGAGCGCGTGATCTTCCTTGGCTGGCAATCGCGCGGGCAATTGATCGAACAATATAAGCAAGCCAATCTGTTTTTATTTCCCTCGCGTCATGAAGGCATGCCCAACGTCGTCCTCGAAGCCATGGCAAGCGGACTGCCTGTCATCGCCTCGCGCATTGCTGGCAACGAAGAACTTGTGATGGATGGAGAGACGGGTATCCTATTTCCAAGTGAAGATATAGACTCGCTCCGTGACGCATTACATAAATTGATCGTAAATTCTTCCCTTCGCCAGGAAATGGGAGTGGCATCCCGCCAACGCGTGGAAGATTGCTACAGTTGGGAAAATACTGCAAAGCAATACGCGATTTTATTGGAAAAGGTAAAATAACAGCATGTGCGGCATTTGTGGAATATCTCACTCCGATGATCGAATACCCGAACGAAGGCTCCTCGAAAAGATGACAAAAGCCATCGCTCATCGCGGACCCGACAGCGACGGCTTCCACTTGGAATCAGGTGTTGGTTTAGGCGTGAGGCGGCTTGCTATCATTGACGTGAAAGGCGGCGACCAGCCCATCCCCAACGAAGACGAGTCCCTGTGGATTGTCTTCAACGGCGAGTCACATAACTTCCCCGATTTATATTCCGACCTTGTCAAGCGCGGACATGAATTCCGCACGCGCTCCGATACCGAATGTATCCTGCACCTCTACGAAGAGTATGGCGACGATTGCGTGCAACACTTGCGCGGGCAAGCCGCGATTGCATTGTGGGACAGTAAGAAAAAAAGGTTGCTGTTGGCCCGCGACCGCATGGGCAAGAAGCCACTCTATTACACAATTCAAAACGGAACGCTTTATTTTGGTTCTGAACTCAGCGCAATTCTCAGTGCGCTTCCCAACAAACCAGAGATCAACCTCGAAGCCATTGATCTTTACTTGAGCCTGCAATATATTCCCGACCCGCTCACCGCCTATCAGGGAATCCATAAACTGCCTCCTGCGCACACGCTTGTTTGTCAGAACGGTGAGATCAGACTCAATCGTTATTGGGACTACAAATATCAACCCAAGCACACTGCAACCAAAGATGAACTCATTGAAGAATTGCGTGCGCTATTAAAAGAATCCGTCAGGATGCGCCTCATCAGTGAAGTGCCGCTTGGCGCGCATCTCAGCGGCGGCATTGATTCAAGCATTATCGTGGCGCTCATGGCTGAACTCAGCGACGCGCCCGTGAAAACTTTTTCGGTCGGCTTTGAAGAAGAATCTTTCTCGGAACTCGAATACGCCCGCGCGGTCGCGCAAAGATATTCCACTGATCATCATGAGTTCATTCTCAAATACGGCGACATCCCATCCACACTCGAAAAGATCACCTATCATTTCGGCGAGCCGTTTGCAGACGCATCCGCGATCCCGCTATATCACATCTCAAAGATGACTCGCGAGCATGTGACCGTCGTCATCAATGGCGACGGAGGCGATGAAGACTTCGCGGGCTACCAGCGTTACTGGCTGGATGGATATGCGGACCTCTACACGCGTGCGCCTCAATTCCTGACCCGCAAATTGGTCCCGTCCATCGCGCGTCTCCTCCCCGATTCATCCGATCATCCTGTGGGACAGAGTCTCGTAAACGGACTCAAGCGTCTGCATCAACTCCCTGAAATTGATTCACGCGCCAGCATCTTGCGTTGGGGTTCCTATTTTTCGCCGAGTCAACGTGCTGCGTTATGGAAATCTGAATTCAAATTCAAAACATATAACGCGCAATCCTTGCTTGCTGAAAAATTTGACTCAGTCGAAGGCTCATATCTTGATAAAACACTTTACACTGATTTGCACACCTATCTCCCCGGCGACCTTCTTGTCAAAGCAGACCGCATGGCAATGGCGGCATCTATTGAGCCGCGTTCGCCTTTCCTGGATCACAAAATGGTGGAGTGGTCGGCTCGGGTGCCGGACCAGTTCAAGGTCCGCGGAAGAAGCGGGAAAGTTCTTCTGAAGAAGGCGTTTGATTCTTATCTTCCTGAGAACGTCAAAAAACATCGCAAGCAGGGCTTCGGAATTCCAGTCGGCGCGTGGTTTCGCGGTCCGTTGTATGATTGGGCGAAGGAATTGTTGGTTGCGAACGGCAATTCACTGAGTCATTGGTTTGACCGCAATGCAATGAACACAATGCTCGAGGAACACCGCGCGGGACGCGTGGATCATGGCAAACGCATTTATGCGCTGACGATGTTGGCGCTCTGGTCGAAAGGCTTGTCTTGAGCCGTGTCGAAAGGATAACTATGGCTGATAAAAAGACAGTGATCGTAACAGGCGGGAATGGCTTTATTGGAACCAATATGGTGAGGCTGTTGGTGGATAGCGGGGGATATCGGGTGGTGAATCTGGACGCGCTCACTTATGCCGCGAATGCGCGCTCGCTGGCGGATTTGGATGGAAATCATGATTATGTGTTTGCAAAGGGGAATATCACAGATAGTGAACTGGTTTCATCCTTGTTTGAAAAATATCAGCCAATGGGTGTTTTTCATCTCGCGGCTGAATCGCACGTGGATCGTTCGATTGTCAGCCCCGAGGATTTTGTTCAAACCAATGTGGTCGGCACATATCGCCTGCTTGAAGCCGCGCGCGCATATTATGCAACTCTACCGGACGATAAGAAACGCGAGTTTCGATTCTTGCACGTTTCAACGGATGAGGTCTTTGGTTCGCTTGGAGCGGAGGGGTTTTTCACCGAAGAGACTCCTTACGCGCCAAATTCGCCTTACGCCGCGTCGAAAGCATCCAGCGATCATTTCGTGCGCGCCTATCATCATACGTATGGGTTGCCGACGATCATCACCAATTGTTCCAACAATTATGGACCGTATCAATTCCCTGAGAAGATGATCCCGTTGATGATTCTCAACGCGCTGTCCGGCAGGCTCCTGCCCGTGTATGGAGACGGCTCGAATGTGCGCGATTGGATTTATGTGGAGGATCATTGTAAAGCCGTGAAACTGGCATTTGAAAAAGGAAGGCTGGGCGAGGAATATGCCATCGGCGCGAACAATGAACAGAAGAATATCAATCTTGTGAATCAAATTTGCAGTATTCTCGATGATATCGCGCCGCTCGTGGAGGTCCCTCAGTTGTGCGAGCGCGGCTTGAAGAGTTACACGGAACTGATCCATTTTGTGACGGATCGTCCGGGTCATGACCGTCGTTACGCGATCGATTCAGCGAAGATGACTCGCGAGTTGGGCTGGCAGGCTGAGATGGGGTTTGAAGCGGGTCTGCGTCAGACGATTGAATGGTATTTGTCGAATCCCAAATGGGTGGATCAGGCGAGCGGCGGTTCGTACGGCGAATGGATCGAGAAGAATTACGCCTGGCGGGCGGCCGCGCAGCGGGAGTCTAAATGAAGGGAATCATTCTGGCGGGCGGGAAGGGAACGCGTCTTTTCCCGCTGACGATTGCCATCAGCAAACAGATGCTGCCTGTCTATGACAAGCCGATGATCTATTATCCGCTTTCGATGTTGATGTTGGCGGGCATCCGCGAGATATTAATCATCAGCACGCCGGATGCTTTGCCTGCCTTCAAAGAGCTCTTGAAAGACGGTTCTCAATGGGGCTTGAAGTTTGAATACGCCGAGCAAGCCGAGCCTCGCGGTTTGGCGGATGCGTTTTTGGTGGGACGCGAATTCATCGGAGACAGCCCCGTCTGCTTAATCCTGGGCGATAATATTTTTGAAGATAATTTTGCGACGACGGCAAAAGCTTTTGACGGACAGAAGGGCGCGCGTATTTTCCTGAAACAGGTACCTGATGCTCACCGCTTTGGTGTCGCAGAACTTAAAGGG
>CAZIYY010000035.1:12551-21166 GCA_964543585.1 uncultured Anaerolinea sp.
TCCTGGGCGATAATATTTTTTACGGTCAGGGCATGGCTTCGTTGTTGCAGGAGTGCGCTTCGCTGAAAGAGGGCGCTATCATTTTCGGTTATAAAGTGAATGACCCTCATCGTTATGGCATTGTCGAGTTTGATGACCAGTATGACGTTCTTAGTCTTGAAGAGAAGCCTGCCAAACCCCGATCGAGTTATGCTGTGCCGGGGATATATTTTTATGATAATCAGGTCGTGCGGGTCGCTGAATCTGTCAAGCCTTCTGCACGCGGTGAGTTGGAAATCACTGACTTGAATGGAATTTACCTGAAGCGGGGAAAATTGAAGGCGAAGGTTTTCGGGCGCGGCGTCGCCTGGCTGGATGCAGGCACACATGAATCATTACTCCAGGCGGCGACGTTCATCGAGGCAATCCAGCAGAGGCAGGGATTGATGATCTCATGCCCGGAAGAGATTGCTTATCGCATGGGCTATATTTCCAAAGAGCAATTGCGCGAATTGGGAAAGTCGCTGGCGGGGAATTCGTATGGGGAATACGTGCTTGGTTTAGCCCCATAACGTGACATGAATTACGCCTACATATTGTCCTTGACAAAGGCGCGTTTCCATGTGAGAATTCAGAAACTGAATTCTCAATTATGCCCGACATTAAACAACACGAATACGCCCTGTTGAATGAAATCGCACAGGATTCCAAGGTGACTCAGGCGAACTTGTCCCGGCGTCTTGGGATTGCTGTTGGCAGTGTGAACTGGTATATCAAGCGCCTCATCCATCGCGGCTGGGTCAAGGTTTCTCGCCTTGATCGCACGCGTCTGCAATATGACTTGACGCCCGAAGGTATGGGAGTGTTCACGCAACGCGCAATGCTGTATGCGAAAGACTCGCTTAGAACGTATAGCGAGCTTCGCAGCAAGGCTAAAGCGCTCATGAACGAATTGAAGCAAAGCGGAATCAATGAGGTTTATCTGAACGGCAATGACGAAGTGATGGACATCCTGCGATTGACGTGCATCGAGAACGGTATCCATTTAACGGATAAGCCCGATGCCCTGGTCATAACGACAAACGGTCAAAATTATCATTCCGCCCCTCCAGCAGAATGATTTTACCTGGATTGGTCATGCCGCGCATGGAAATATAAAATAATCCTTGCAATCGAACTTTCCAAATACAGTCTCTCTATGAATAAACTGGAACAATTTGTAAAAACGTCGTTATCTCCCGCAAAGTTCTTGTCGTTGACAAGCGTTATTAACGCCGGGTTGGGAGCCATAGTCAGCATCGTCAATGCCCGACTGCTGGGACCGGAAACTCTGGGGCTGATCGGCATCATGTCGGGTATTAACGCCACTGTTGCTAATTTTGTTGACGTTCGTCTGACAGATGTGGCAGGCAAACTTTACTACACTCCAAATTTGCCGGCAGGCAATGAAGAGAATCACTATCGGTTCAGCGTCCTGGCGATTTACATATTGGGGACGGGCTTGCTGGGCCTACTGATCTGGGGAATCAGCCTATTGACGGGAATATTGACGATCGGATATTTTACCCAAACGCCGGTGAAAATTTCCTGGCTATTGGTAAGCGCGTATACCTTTGCAATGAATTATTGGATCGGATCGTTTAGTTACCAGCAGCGATTCAGCGAGCGTTTTTATCTTATGGGCGCCTGGCGGGTTGCAACGTATGCGGCAGCCCAGGCATTTTTTCTGCTCATCCTGCTCTCGCGCCCGACCCTCGATGGTTATTTCGCGGGCGTGTTTATCAGCGTCACCTTCAATGGGTTAATGACCATTGGCTTGTCGTTGTTCATCTGGAAACGATATCAAGGCTTCGTTTTATTCACAAGGCGGATTTTCATGGCGTTGAAGGATTACCGCAATCAAGCGCGCTTAATCCTGTGGGGCAACCTGTTTGGCTATTCCAAAATGCTGCACCGCGGCTCGGATATTTTGCTCGTAGGATACTTCACTGATGATCGCATCACCGGATTGTACAAGGTCGCCCGTTCATTCACAGATACCATCTATGTCCTCTTTGACGCGCTTAATCAGGTCTATTTCCCACGCTTCATGCAGATACTGTCGGCTGGGGATTTTTCGGCTTATCGCGGCAAAGTCCGCAGCTTGATCGCAAATAGCGGTCTCCTGGTTTTGGGCTTGTTGGGATTGGAAGCCCTCGGGCTTTCGGCGGCGATCAGACTGGTCCTTTCAACCAGGTTTGCGGGGACGGAAGGCGCAATTCTGCTCCTGACCATCCCGGTTTTTTTTGTGCTGGGTTTTCATCTCTGGTATTGGCCGATCTTTGTGCATGCCGGAAAATTACAGATGTTTACGCTCTTCAGTGTCATGGCTTCTGGAATACAATATCTCGCGACAATCCTGGCTTTTCACTTTTTTGGCGCAGATCCCATTTGGGCCGCCGCCGGTTATTTATGCTATTACTTATTCATTACGCCGCTTGCTATGTTTCTGGCGCATCGCATCAGCCCCCAGATCGCGTCCCTTTCTTCGCTTGGATTTGGATTTCTTTCACGTAATGGAATTCGATGACGACCAAAGATTCCCTGCATATTGTTCAAATTGGATATGACGACAGCGTGTTCGGAGACAACGCGCCATCTGATACATTGAACCGCCAGCAATGGTATGGCAGGATTCTGGATCAGAAACGGCCGGGGAGTTCAATAACTTACGTTGTCTTGACCAAGGCGCAGAGGTTGCGGCGGTTTCAAAGTGAGAATGTCACGTTCGTGCCTGCGCATACGACAAGATGGCGGCGCTGGGAAAGTCTATGGAAAACCCTATCGGGACTTCACATGGAAAAGCCGATCGATGTTCTGTCGCCGCAGGATGTCAATGAAATGGGCTGGCTCACCTTGATATTTGGCAGGATCAATAATATTCCCGTCGTTGGGCAAATCCATTACGATATATTCTCTCCCTACGCTCAAAAGGATGTGATGGGGCGGGGAATCATGGGCTGGCTTAGGAAACGCCTGACCTTTTTGTTATTGCCTAAATTCTTTGCGATACGCGTGGTCGGCCGAGGCGTTAGAAAACAATTGATCTCGAAAGGTTTAAACGGCAATGTTTGCGTCATCCCGGTGCCGGTAACGATGATCGAGACGGCGTCGTATTCCCATGATGCCAAACCACCCAAGACGCCCAGGATTATTTTCGTTGGCAGGCTGTATTATCCAAAAAACCTGTCGTTTTGGCTGGGTGTCGCCAGAATAATCAGCGATAAAAACCCTCATATTGAATTCGAGATCGTTGGGGATGGTCCTCTCGCGCAGAAGTTGAAAGCGAAATCAGACCGGTTGGGGTTAACTGCACGCGTTCGTTTTCGCGGCGATCTTCCTTATGAAGATTTGCCCGATGTTTATAACGAAGCCAGCCTATTCATGCTCACCTCACATTATGAGGGTTTTGGGAGAGTCCTGGTGGAAGCATACGCGTATGGTGTCCCTGCCGTTGCCCCTCGCATTACAGGAGTTGAGGATATTATTGAGGATGGAAAAACTGGCATTTTATGCGAACCCGGCAATGCGCATGAGATGGCGGAAAAGGCTCTGCATCTCATGGAGCAGAATGATCTTCGCCGACAAATGGGACGGGATGGTCGAAACAGGGTGATACACCATTTCAATCCTCGCAAACTGGCTGAGGACTGGGTAAGCTGCCTGATTTCTGTTGCGCCGTCAGGAGTAACCATTCCGCCGTTGCGCGCTACCTGGAAACGCTGGCTGAAGCAATCGTCAACGAAGTATTCCGTCTTGCGCGGGTTAGAATATGAACGTATCTTGGGTCTGCATTTAAGCGGGCGCACTCTGGACGTAGGGGGTGGTCAATCGAACAGTTACTACAATTTGTTGGATATTCACGGGCAAATTGAGAGCGTCAACATCAGCCGCGATATTCAGCCAGCCATTATCTGTGATCTGAACCAGCCGCTTCCCATCCGGGACGATGTGTATGATAATTTTATAAGCCTGAACACTTTTGAGCATATTGAAAAAGACGAGATTGCCGTTCGTGAAGCATTCCGCATCTTAAGACCGGAGGGAACATTTCATATAATTGTTCCCTTTCTCTATCGGGTACACGGCTCACCCAGTGATTATCATCGGCATACAGCCTATTGGTGGGCTGGCTTCCTGCAAACGCTGGGTCTCGAGATCGGAAAGTTTTCAATCGAACCGTTGGTGTGGGATCCGATTTCTTCCGGGTTCGCGATCGCCGAGTATAAGGGTCCCTTCCGAGGCTTGCGCAAGAAAATCGCCATGTTCCCTGCTGTGTTACGGCACATGCGCTGGTCCAAGCAATGGCGGCTTCCATCGGGCCGAATGGCTGAACATTATGCTGAGTATGCCCTTGGTTATTATATTTACGGCAGAAAGTAATAAGGTTATGTTCAGAAAATTGTCAAACCCGCTATTCTCTGTTCTCCGGGCGGTAAAAAAGGCGTGGTATGCGCGAAGAATATTAATTGATCCGATCAACACCATACGATATTTTACCGTATCGTCTTCGAAACCGGACCATCTATGCAAGTTTCAATCGCATGGATTGCCTTTCTATTCGCGTTCGTTGGACTGGCATGCCGTTGACGAGGTAATTTTACGCGGCGAGTATAACGAAGGGTTGTCTTTCCTGAAAGAATTGAAACAGCCTGTGGTTATTGACCTGGGAGCCAATATCGGCGCTTTTTCAATACAGACTTTTGTGTTTAATCCCGGCGCAATTGTTCATTCAGTGGAACCAAGCCTGGCAACATATCATATCCTTGAAAAAAACCGACTTGCAAATTCAACTCTAAATTGGTTTGCGTATCGAAATGCGCTCTGGGATCGGGATGCAATGATCGGTTTTGAGGAAAATTCCCAGGCAAGCACGAGCAGCCATATCAGCCAATCTGAGAATTCAATACGGGTTCCGGCGATTCGCCTGAAGACTCTTGTCGAAAAGCATGTCCGCGCTCCTATTGACTTGATCAAAATGGATATTGAGGGAGCCGAGGAAGTTGTTCTCTTCGATTGTCCCGACGTATTATCCGCCATTAACACCCTGATCCTGGAAATCCATCCCCACCGCTGCAATGAAAAAAAGATACGGGAACTTCTTCATAAAATGTTTCCATACGTCTATGAAATAACGGGAAGGCTCCTGCGTAAG
The DNA here is from genome assembly GCA_964543585.1 of uncultured Anaerolinea sp. Classification (GTDB taxonomy): domain Bacteria; phylum Chloroflexota; class Anaerolineae; order Anaerolineales; family Villigracilaceae; genus Defluviilinea. The sequence goes on from CAZIYY010000035.1 coordinate 17,725, forward strand.
CCATTGTTGGTTGCCAGCCAGTCGGAGAAATTTCTAAAACACGCCGCGAGATTGGTCGAATAGGATGCGTATTCTTATCATTAATTTCGAATTGGACGAGCGTTCCGGGGTATTAGCCTGGCAAGCCTCAGTGGCGCAGCAATTGGCGGCTCGCTGCGAATTTGTCGTTGTGGTGACCAGCCGGTTGGGTCAATTTACCTGTCCGAATAACGCTCACATCCATGTTGTGCCTAAATGGGTGAGGGGGATGCCCCGCCGTTTCGGGGGCCGCTGGCTGGTAAACTTTGACGTTATCAATCTGATCCGTCAGTACAAAATTGACGCCTGTTTTATTCACATGGCGATGGAATGGGCATACGTGCTTGCCCCGGCCTTGAAACTTTATCGAATACCTGTATTGGTCTGGTACGCGCACGGCACGGTCAGCAACCGCCTGCGACTGGCGCATGCCTTTGCCGACCGTATTGTTACTTCGACCCCGGAAGGGTTTCGCCTTCCATCGAAGAAGGCGCATGTTATTGGGCAGGGTGTGGATATAGACCTTTTCCAGATACCTCAATTTGCCGAATGTCGAAACGATATATTATATGTGGGTCGGGTCTCGCCACGGAAGCGAATTGATCTTCTCGTCAATGTCGTGTCCGAAATAAAAAGACTGCGGCCTGATCTGCCGCTGCGTTTGCGAGTCATTGGACCGGTGTTAACTCAGGAAGATCAAAAATATCGTCGCCATATTCAGGCGCTGATCGAATCCAACGGACTCAATGGAGCGATTGAACTGATTGGATTTGTCCCTCAACATGACATTGCCGCTTATTATCAGACGGCCTTTCTTCACCTAAATGTGAGCATGACTGGCAGTATGGATAAGACCGTGCTCGAAGCCCTTGCGTGTGGCTGCCCTGTATTAACCGGTAACGAGGCATTCATTGAGATGTTCAAGGATCATCCGGATTTTCTGCTGCAATCTGATCGGCCGCAAGATATTGCCCAGCGTGCGCTGAATTTGTATGAGAACCAAAAGTCAATTAACCCTATCTCCTTGCGGAATCTCGTTATGGGTTGCCATGATCTTGGTTCTTATGCGGATAAAGTACTTAAGCAACTCGAGGAGATTCTTCGATGACCTCGCTCTTTACTGCTGGCAATAGCGCAAAACTTTATTGTTTGAATTTGATCGAAAAAATTGTCATTCGCCAGGGCGGGTCGTTGACCCTTCTTGATCTTGGCTGCGGCGCGGCCGCAAATTTTCCAAAATTGATGGAAAAATATCCAGGTTTGCGTTATGTCGGGGTTGAACCTTCGTCCTCAGAATGCAAAATTGCCCAAAAAAACCTCTCATCTTTCAATGCAACGATCATGAATGCGCCTGCTTACGGATTGGAATTGGAAGCCGCAGATGTCGTTATCTCCTTTAGCGTACTCGAGCATGTTTATCGTCGAATGGATTATCTGCAAACTGCAAAGAGAAATATGAAAGCAGCGGGTTTATTCTTGATCAATTACGATGCGGGCCATTTTGTTGACCCAGCCCCGGCATCGATTTTCTCCATAGGTTCGGATCGTTGGAAGAACCGTTTTGGGCGTTTGATGGCTCGCTTGGGCAGGGAACAATACTTTCAGGCATTTGTGCGAGAGGCAGAGTTTCGGTCATTGCTCGAGGAGACTGGATTAATGGCATTGGAAGGCAGGCATTTCAACACTGACCTTAAGAACATATATAAGCTTGTTCCCGCGCATAAAGTTGAAGAGTACATGAAACGCTGGCTTGATTTTGAGTTGTATTTAAACAATATGCCGATCCGCTATGACGACACTATGGCTAAATGGTTTCGGACTCGTAATTTCGTCATCGCTCATCAGGGCGTTAATCCTGCCGCGTTTAGATGGCTGCTCGATAATGAATAAGAAGATCCTGCTCATTACCAATATTTTCCCACCAGTTATCGGCGGTCCTGCCACTTTTATAGATCGTCTTGGGCATGCCCTGGTACGCCGAGGCTATCATGTAACAGTTATTTGTTCATCGGCGGCAGGTTGGTATGAATCAGATTCCGCGCGCCCGTTTCGAGTCCGGCGGATTGTCAGTCGGGCACAAGTTGAGCTGATGGCCAAAGCATTGCCGATCATGATTTGGGAGATGCTTCGGCACGCTAAGATTTTGGTGAATGGAAACGAGTTGGCAGCCTGGCTGGCGGCCCGCCTCACGAGCCGTAAATATGTTCTCAAGATTGTCGGAGATACAGTGTGGGAAACAGCGCGCAATAACGGTGTCACCGCCCTGGACATTGAGGAGTTTCAACATCGCGTTGCGACGGACAGCCCCCACACCCAAAGAATTAACCGGTGGAGGCAATATTATCTAAGTGAGGCTCGGTCAGTAATTACCCCAAGCGTTTTCCTGCAAAGGATTGTCGAAGGGTGGGGGGTGCCAGTGGAAAAAATACACGTGATTTATAACGGGATTCTTCCCGATGATTATAGAGCATATCAACCGCGAAATCGTACCCTCGGAAATATGAAAGTTGCATTTGTGGGCCGTTTGACTAACTGGAAAGGTGTGGAAACTCTTTTGCTGGCTGCGAGTCGCTTAACCGGCATTGAGGTGCATGTTATGGGTGAGGGCCCAGAATATCCTCTCCTTGCTGCGGTCGCGAACCAATTGGGTCTAACTGGCAGGGTCGTTTTTACCGGCAGCCTGGATCAGGCTGGGCTTAAAGAAGGGCTGTCGAAAATGGACGTCCTGGTTCTTGGTTCGTCTTACGAGGGTCTATCCCATACATTGCTTGAGGCCGGCGCAATGGGATTAGCCTGTATTTCTTCCAACCGGGGCGGAAATCCAGAAGTCATCACCCACCAAGAGACGGGCTTGCTTTATCCATACGGCGATGTTCAGGCGCTGTGCGATGCTCTGATTGCTCTGCGTGATGATGAGAAACTCAGATATAGCTTGGCTTGTAATGCCAAACAAGCGATATCACGTTTTGATTTTAATAACACTGTCGAACAAACAATCCAGTGTATTTTGGGTGACTGAACATGGAAAAAATATCAGTTACTCATGTCATCTTTCTCGAAGAGGGGCCCGACAATCCACCTTTCGGCGGCGCAGAAAACCATTTGCTTGCCCTTTTGCCTGCCCTTGTGAGTGTGGGGGTGGATGTGGAGTTGCTTGTGCTTTTGCGGCGTCCGGGTCCAATAATCGAGGAAGCGTTTGCCAGGTTGAGAGGAGCCGGTGTTCGTCTTTCGATTATAGGGATTGCAAAACGGGCCCGGTTCTCGTTGGGCTTAAATACATTGCAGCGATTCATTCCGCTGGTCCATGCGCTGAAAACCAGAAATCATAGAATTATCCATCTTCATCTTGATTTCTGGAGCTTTCCATTGGCGGCGCGCCTGACAGGATGCCCCAAAGTTGTAATGACAATTCATAACGATGAGA
>CAZIYY010000035.1:21176-34168 GCA_964543585.1 uncultured Anaerolinea sp.
AGATGGTTCGCCGGTTTTCTCGCTCGTCAATGGTTGCGGTGGCTGGATGGCGGGATAGTTCAATATATTGCCATATCAGAGCGGGTAAAAAATTACTATCTAAATGTGGTGGGTATCGATCCGCAAAAAATTGATCGTGTTTATTATGGCCTCAAAATGGATGGAGTGCGAACAGCTAAAAAGGCGGTCCGCATCAAATACGATATCCCGGCCGATCGTTATGTGATTGGTTTTGTGGGACGTCTTGTTTTCCAGAAAAATATCGAACTGCTCGTAGAGGCGGCTGGCTTTTTCCCCGAAGAACATTTTGTGATCGTTGGAGAGGGTCCGCTTCATGACAAACTTCATCGGATGGCAAAAGACCTGCCGAACGTGCAATTTTTGGGTTATCAACCGAACGGCAGGGAATTGATTTTCTGTTTTGATTTATTTTGTTTGCCCTCAAGGTTCGAGGGATTGGGACTGGTCCTTGTTGAGGCAATGCAACAAGGGACACCAATACTTGCCAGCCGCGCAGGGGCGATTCCGGAGATCCTTGGTTACGGCAAATATGGTTTCCTTTTTGAGAGCGAAGACTTGAATGATCTTGTGTTTCAGCTCAGGCTTGTTTTGGACAACCCTCAACTTGTCTCAGACATGGTGGAACGCGCGGAAACGTACGCTGGGGCTACGTTTGACGTTCTGCAAATGGCTGTTCAAACGTCCGAAGTATATGCCAGAGCGATTAATCTGCCGGAAAAAACGACTGAGATCGTTACTACTTAAGTTAATTTGTGCTGCTCGGTCTTTCAGAAAGGATGATCAATCATGTGTGGTATCACCGGTTTTTGGAATTTGACAAAATCTCAAACGAATGATGAGTTAACGTCCGTCGTCACGGAAATGAGGGACATTATGCGCCATCGCGGTCCCGACGATAGCGGCGAATGGGCGGATCAGGAATCTGGAATTGCCCTCGGTTTTCGGCGCCTGGCGATTCTGGATTTATCCCCCACGGGCCACCAACCCATGCTCTCCGCAGACGAGCGCTATGTGATGATCTTCAACGGCGAGGTCTACAACTACGCGGAGTTAAGATCCCAATTGGATGCCGCAGGGTATGAGTTTCGCGGCACATCAGACACGGAAGTGATGCTGGCTGGCGTCCTCGAATGGGGCGTGGAGAACGCGGTGGCTCGCTTCAACGGGATGTTCACGATTGCCCTGTGGGATCGACGCGAGAAGAGGCTCCATCTCATTCGCGACCGTATCGGAGTCAAGCCGCTCTATTATGGCTGGTGCGGCAGGACTTTGTTGTTCGGCTCCGAATTGAAATCATTGACAGCGCATCCGCACTTTAAGCCGGAGATTGATCGCCAGTCCCTGACCCTTTATCTTCGCTATGGCTACGTCCCCGCGCCATACTCCATTTATCAGGGCGTGAAGAAGTTGGAGCCTGGGACCATCCTGACGTTTGACGAGGGCGAGAGTCAACCCGAAGGAAACAGGATCAGGTATTGGTCCGCGCGTGAAGCGGTTGAACGGGGGCTGCGAAATCCATTTCGAGGGGACGATCGGGAGGCAGTCTCCGAACTGGATGCGTTGTTGAGGGCATCCGTTCGAGATCGTATGATCGCGGATGTGCCGCTGGGGGCGTTCCTCTCAGGCGGGATCGATTCCTCAACAATCGTCGCGCTGATGCAGGCTCAAAGCACGCGGCCCGTCAGGACATTCACCATCGGGTTTCAAGAGGCGGGGTACAACGAAGCGGAATATGCAAAGGAAGTGGCTTCACATCTGAAGACCGATCACACCGAATTGTACGTCTCGCCGCGTGACGCAATGGATGTCATCCCCCAACTCTCTTTTATGTTCGATGAGCCGCTCGGCGATTCGTCCCAAATCCCCACGTACCTGGTTTCAAAACTTGCGCGCCAGTATGTGACAGTTTCACTTTCAGGCGATGGAGGCGACGAATTATTCGGCGGATATTCCCGTTATCTGAATTCATTAAACGTTTGGGGGCTGGTGGGGCGCATCCCCCTGCCTGTGCGTAAAGCCGCCGGCGTCATCTTTGACCAGGCATCCAGGCTGGAATGGAATAAGATCACGTCCGATGGACGGCTTGCTACAAGGTTTTACCATTTGGCTGAAGTTTCCAAGACCAGAAGTCCCGATGAACTATATTGGCGATTCAGTTCAAACTGGGACCAGCCGGGTCAGGTGGTGATCGATGGGCGTGAGCCGTCCGCCTTCCACATGGCGCCCGGGAATTCCCAACTACTGCCCGAATTTGCCCAGCGCATGATGTACCTGGATTTCAACACCTACCTGCCAGATGATATTCTGGTCAAACTGGATCGAGCCAGCATGGCGACAAGCCTGGAGGGGAGGGTTCCGTTTTTGGATGACCATCGTGTGGTTGAGTTTGCCTGGCGGCTCCCCCTTGATATGAAGATTCGATCAGGGAGGGGCAAATGGATTCTGCGACAAGTCTTATATCAATACGTGCCGCAAAGGATGGTCGAGCGTCCGAAGATGGGTTTTGGCGTGCCAATTGATTCGTGGCTGCGCGGACCGCTGCGCGATTGGGCTGAAAATCTTTTGGATGAGAATCGTCTTCGCAGTGAGGGTTATCTGAACCCGGAACCGATTCGAAAAAGATGGACTGAGCACCTGCAAAAGCAGAAAGACTGGCACTACCCGTTGTGGTATGTGTTGATGTTCCAGGACTGGTTGAGCCAGAGTGCAAAGAACGGCACACACTGAACCGGAAAAGGAATCCAGCCCTGATCGGATCGCCATCTTTTTTCACGACTTTGGGATTGGCGGAGCGGAACGCGTCATGATTCAACTGGCCCATGGACTCCTCGAAGCGGGGCATCCCGTGGATTTGGTTTTGGCGCGCGCCGAAGGTCCGCTTCTTGCCGAAGCGCCGTCGAAAGCGCGCGTCATTGATTTCGACACAACCAGTCCGCTGACCATGTTCGTAAAACTTTTCCGCTACCTGCGCGCCGAAAGACCGAAAGCCCTGCTGTCCCCTTTTGAAGTGACCAGTGTGATCGCGGTTGTGGCGAAAAAAATGTGCGCGGCATCAACGAAAGTCATTGTGCGGATATCAACCCACCTGTCGAAGAACAAGCGCGCCAGGTGGAAGAAGATCGTTGAAAGACTGGCGGTCTCAATGGTTTATCCCTTTGCGGATGGAATCATAGCCGTATCGCGAGGCGTTGCAGAAGACCTTGCCTTCTATGCGCGAATACCGTTGGAGCGCATAAAGGTGATCTACAGCCCTGCTGTCACGGATCAAATCCTGCGCGCAGCGGAGCAGCCGATTAATCATCCCTTTTTTGCCAAAGGTCACTGCCCCGTCGTCTTGGGCGTAGGGCGATTATCAGAAGAGAAGGATTTTTTCACGCTGATCAAGGCATTCGACATCCTTCGTAGGAAAATCCCATCGCGGTTGATCATCCTTGGCGACGGAGAGGAAAGACCGGCTCTGGAAAATTTGATTCGCTCAGCAGGTCTACAGGGCTTGGTCGATCTCGCCGGGTTCGAACTCAATCCTTTCGCATTCATGAGAAAGGCGTCGGTTTTTGTCCTATCTTCAAAATGGGAGGGCTTGCCGGGCGCGCTGATTCAAGCCCTAGCTTGCGATTGCCCGGCGGTAAGCACGGATTGCCTGAGCGGTCCTGCCGAAATCCTAAAGGGAGGAGAATACGGGTATCTCGTCCCTGTCGGAAACGCACAGGCGATTGCCGATGCGATTGAGGCCGTTCTGCAAGGCAATATCCGCAAGCCGCCCAAAGACTGGCTCGAGCAATTCACAACCGGTTCGGTCATCCCGCAATATAAAGCCGTCCTTGGAATTTGACCCGACGCGTCGTCCCGCGCCTCAGTTGCTTTTGAACATAATGATAAGACGCTTTCCCGATCCCGAAAAAGAACAATTCTCGATTCTTCTCATCGGCACACAAATGGCAATCGGCGGCGCGCAAAGAGGTCTGCTCGATCAAGCGCGCTGGTTCAAGTCACAGGGCTGCAAAGTGACGGTCGCCTTTTTTTATGACAAAGAGCGTCTCCATGAAAAATGGAGGCAGGCAGCTGATTTTCCGATTCACAACCTTCGAGCCTATGAGCCTGGCGCCGGTTTTCTTTATCAAGCTGTGAAATTGACGGGGGGTCTTCGGCGCTTATGGATGCTGCTTGCGCGCGAGCGATTCGATGTTGTCGAGACCTTCACTCATGACAGCAATCTTCTAGGGTTGCCTTTCGCATGGCTAGCGCGGATTCCTGTTCGAATCGCAACGCATCGCGGAAAAATCGAGGCATTTCCGCGACGGCGGCAATGGCTGCATAGTTTGCTGATTAATATTGGCATGGCGCATACCCTGATTGCAGTCTCCGAGCAAACCCGGCAGCAAGCCATGGACGAAGGCGTGTGGGAAAATAGAATTACCGTGATTCCGAATGGGGTTACGCCCCTCGATACTTTGTCGGTAAACAGGATTGAGGCGCGAAAAGACCTGGGACTTGGCGAAAGCGATATTTTCCTGCTTTCCGTGGGACGTCTTACGTATCAAAAGGGCCATGAGTTTCTTGTTCAAGCCATGCCCAAAGTGGTCAGCCGTTTTCCAAATGTGAAGGCTGGCATTTGCGGCGATGGTCCGTTGCGCTCGCAGTTAGAGTCCCAAATCTTGAGACTAGGCTTGGGGAATCATGTGAGACTTCTGGGCGCGCGGGCTGATGTTTCCCCCCTTCTGGCATCTGCAGATATCTTTATCCTGCCTTCGCGCTGGGAGGGATTATCAAGGGCGCTGATGGAGGCAATGGCGGCGGGCATTCCCATCATTGCCACCCGTGTGGATGGGATCAGGGATTTGGTGACGGACGGCGCGCACGGTTTGTTGGCGCCTGCCGAAGATTCTGAGGGATTGGAGAATTCCATATTACAATTACTTGGCAATCCGCAGATGAGGAAGAAAATAGGCTTGGCAGGGCAGGAACATGTTTTAAGCGTCCATTCGACAGACGGCATGTGCCAAAAATATTACGATCTCATGCTGAGTCTTCTGGAAAGCAAGTGATCTCGCACTGAATGGGTAAATCGTTTCGATGAATCAATTGATAATCAAAAGATCGGAAAATATTTTGTTATTCCTTGCAGGCGCGTGGATACTCTTCGGCGCGTGCGCGGAATTTTATAATATCGGCTGGGGCACTGGTATCTGGCTTGGACAATTTTCTCTCAAGTGGGCGCTGGCTTTTTTTCTTTTTGGGTTATTTTGTATTCTATGCCTGATTGGTATCTGGTCTGTCCTTTGGAAGCCTCAAAATCTGGAACGAACTTTTAACCGCCTCTCATCGCTGCGCGCGGGACTTGGGCGTATTCACCGGACTTTTGCGATCATTCCCGCGATCATTCCCACCTATATTTTGCAATATACATTTTGGGGGATCGTTTTACATGAACCCTATCTGCGAATTTTATTAGCAGTGTTTTCGGCAATTTTGCTTGGCTGGCTTCTGACTAAAGAGGGCGATGGACTCTTAAGTTGGCCCGCTGCATTGACTGCCCTGGTATTGATATCCGGCGTCTGCGCTTTTTTTGTGCCGCTGGCTCGGGTGACAGGTTATCCATTTTCATTAGGATGGTCCGAAGGCAATCGGCTTTGGGATTATTCGATATTGTTCGGCAGTCATCTTTATGATTACCCGGCAGGTAAACCCATCCCTGTCTTTTTGGATATTGGCAGGCAATTCCTGGGCGGTATCCCATTTCTTATTCCGGGGATAACCATACAGCAGGCGCGCTTATGGGTCGCGCTGATGGATGTGGTCCCATATTTAGTTCTGGGATGGGCCGCCTACCGCTTGACCGGGAATAACATTTTACGATGGACGTTGGCTGGGATTTGGGCGTTTACCTTCGTAAGCCAGGGTCCCATACATCCGCCGCTACTGATATGCGCGATCGTTGTGGCGCTGGCGTGGGAACGTCCGTTATGGCTGGCGGTTCCGTTGATCGCTGCGATTAGTTTATTTGCTGAGGTCAGTCGTTTTACCTGGTTGTTTGCGCCCGGTCTGTGGGGTGGCATGTTGGAACTTGGCGGCGCCGCCATGCAAAACAATCGGCTTGATAAAGCGGCCTGGTTGCGGGCGATCTCTGTTGGCTTTGCGGGCATATTTGGCGGTTATGCGGCTCCGTTCTATGTTTCCTCGGTGATCCAATGGATTAGGACAATCGCGGGACAAACTGTGCAAGCGGGAGGCAGCATGGTCAGCGGTGGCGTCACGCTTGCTTCCGTTGGAGCGAGCGTCTCTTCCCAGCCCCTGCTTTGGAACCGGTTGTTTCCCAATGCAACATACGGATATGGTATCCTGATCGGGTTGATCCTGGCGGTTGCACCCCTGATCGTCATTTTGATCCATCTTCTGAGAACCCAGCGCTGGATGCTCAATGGATGGCAGAGACTTGCCATTATCGTACCTCTGCTTGCTTTTCTGGTCGTTGGCTTGATCGTGAGTGTGAAAATCGGCGGAGGCGGGGACCTGCACAATTTGGATATGTTCATTATTGGCTTGATGTTTGCAGGAGCGCTTGCATGGCGCAATGACGGCGATGTATGGATCGAAACTATAAGTGCCATGCCTGTTTGGATACGCTTCATGGTTGTTGGGCTGATCGTTATTCCCGGCTATAAGCCGTTGATGTTCATGACGCCAACTTCGATCACCGCAGACGTACGGATGGTGGCGACCCTCGCCGATACAGCTCCCGCGCAGCCTTTGCCTGATCCCCTGCCTGATACACTGCCGTCCGAGAGCGACTCCATGAAAGCATTGGATGATATTCGACAGGCGGTAAAGCGCGCCGCGCCGCGTGGAGAGATCCTCTTTATGGATCAACGTCAATTACTCACATTTGGATTTATCAAAGGGATCGCGCTTGTCCCTGAGTACGATAAAAAGGTTCTCATCGATCGAGCCTTGGCAGGCAATGCTGTATATTTTGAAGACTTTTATCGGGACCTGGCGTCGCATCGCTTTTCCCTGATTATTACCCAGCCTGTGAACAGGCGGCTTGATCAAACCGAAGGTCACTTTAGCGAAGAGAACAACGCCTGGGTAAAGTGGGTCGCCAGGCCCTTGTTGTGCCACTACCAGTCTATTGATACGCTGAAAAAAATAGACGTAGAACTGCTGGCGCCGCGTCAAGACGAGTCGGGCTGCGCCCAAATACTCCCATGATCATCACCCAGCCCTCACGTCTCACATTCTGGCGATTCATCTTTGCAGTCACCACATTGCTGCCCATTCTCTGCATCTGGCAATTGCTTGGGATGGCGCGCGGCTTCAATATTGAGATCTTTGCCAGCAGATCATGGATGGGATCGATCCTGGCGTTCGGCTTGATGAGCGCGCTGCCGCTTCTTTTATTGACCTCGATCCTTCGATCCCCTTCGGCAGGGCAAGCCTGGTCCCGTTATGGAGAGAGAATCCTCGCTTTGATGGAATCCCCCGAACGCCTTCCTGATCAAACGCGCTGGATCGGCGGGCTGTTCCTGGTTATTTCAGTCATCGGTTTTACTTTTTTCTTGAAGCTGGCGTTCATCGGTTTTTTGGCATGGATCGGCTGGGCGCGCGTCCTGGTCTTCTGGTACTTCAATATGCTTGGCTTGTTTGCGCTGAAATCAATTCGCCGCGATATTCCCTGGCTGACGGCGTCGCTTTCCGTTGCAATTTGCCAGGCTGTCTTTCACTTGCTGTTTGTTTATTGGCCGGGCGTCACCGACTATCCCTTCGCAATGGGGTGGTCGGAAACCAGCCGCTTCTATTATCCCTCCCTCTTCCTGTCTGAAAATGTTTATGGCCAGCAATATCCATGGCCCATCCTGCATCCTACCTTACATTTGCTTCTCGCGCTTCCATACCTCTTTCGTGCGCCGCTCTGGGTCCACCGATTCTGGCAGGTGGCGATCAGATATATTTTAGTCGGGGCGGTCGTCCCTGCGTTGATGAAGCGGCTCTCCACTAAAGATGCACCAACCCTGCTCGTTTCCATCGAAGATCACAGTGCAGCGAGCGTGGCAGTTCGCTGGCTGGCTGGATTATGGATGTTCCTCCTCCTGTTCATGGGACCTATTTATTTTCATCTCACGATTCCCGTTATACTGCTCTTATGGGGATTTTCGCATCAGGACGACCGGCGAACCTGGATCGTTGTAATCCTTGCTTCCATCTGGTGCGGATGGAGCCGTGTGAACTGGTATCCCATGCCGGGCATGATCGCGGCTGTTTTATATTTAATGGAAGTCCCGCTGCGGGGCAAAAACTTATGGCGCTATATGCTCAAGCCCGCCCTGTGGTTTGTCGCAGGCGCGTTGATCGCATTCCTTTCGCAACGCGTGTACATCGCCCTCTCAGGCGTACCCGATAGCGGACTCTTTTATACAAGCCTCACCTCAAATTTGTTGTGGTATCGGCTTTTGCCCAACCCGTCCTATTTTCTCGGGATCCTGCCTGCGGCAGGGCTGGCTTCCCTGCCGATATGGCTGGCGATGTACAGCGCGCTTCGTTCCCGCAAAACGGACTGGCATCCCATGCGGCTGTCTTTCATACTTGCCGCGCTGCTGGTTCTATTCGTGGGCGGCTTGGTGGTCAGTGTCAAGATCGGCGGCGGGGCAAACCTGCATAATATGGACGCTTACTTCGTCATGTTGTTGATTGTATTCTCCTATCTGGTCTTTGCGCGTTATCGTCCTGAAAATGGGGAAGCGGCGCAGCCTGTCCCCCTGCATTGGCTTCTGGCGGCGGCGTTGATCGTCATGCCCGCCTGGTCGTATTTGCGGTTCGGCATTGACTTTAAATCCTATGACGAGATCAGGACTCAAAAGATCATGGCAAGTTTGCAGGAACATGTGGATGAGGCCACCTCGCAGGGCGGCGAGGTGCTTTTCATCACGCAAAGACAACTCATCGCCATGAACATGCTGGACAACGTGACGCTTGTCCCTGAATATGAACGCGAAGACCTGATGGAAATGGCGATGGCGGATAACCAGTCCTACCTTGCCAGGTTCAGAGATGATATTGGGAATCAACGATTCGCCTTGATCGTCGTAGACCCGTTGAACGACATTATCCTGAGGAGCAACCGAAGTTTTTCAGAGGAAAATAACGCCTGGGTACGGCGGGTTGTGAGACCCATCCTTTGCAATTACCGCGCAGAGGTTGTTTATCCACTGCACGAGATCGCGCTCTATGTGCCGCAGGAGGGTGAGCGGCAATGCCCTTAACGGGAGCATGAAATCGAATACAATCGAAGAAGAGACATTAATCTTTCTTTATCGAACAAATTGCTATCAAGAAGAGGCGTCAACATAAAATGGCAAAACCAGTCATCTTCACCATTGACGATGATCCATCTGTATTGAACTCCGTCGAGCGCGACCTGCGCGTTCACTACGGACAGCATTACCGCATCCTCCCGATCAATCAGGGCAGGGCGGCCTTGGAATATTTGGATAAGATGGAACAGCGCAACGAAACTGTCGCTCTGTTTCTGGTTGACCAGCGCATGCCTGAAATGAGCGGCGTGGAATTCCTTGAAGAAGCCATGAAGACATATCCGCAAGCCAAGCGCGTTTTACTCACGGCTTATGCCGATACGCAAGCCGCGATTGATTCGATCAATGAGGTGGGGCTGGATTATTACCTGATGAAACCCTGGCATCCCCCGGAGGAAAGACTCTATCCGATATTGGATGAACTGCTCGAAGATTGGAAAGTTCACGTTCGTTTGCCTTATGAGGGCATCCGTGTTGCAGGAACTTTATGGTCGCTCACCAGCCATGAAGTGAAGGATTTTCTCACGCGGCATCAAATCCCGTATCAATGGCTGGATATTGAAAAAGATTCAAGCGCGCGCAAGTTGGTCGAGCGAGTCTCTTCTGAACCTTCGACAAAACTGCCTGTAATATTCTTCCCCGACGGAAACGTACTCATCGAACCTGATCTGAAAGTGTTGGCGGAAAAAGTCGGTTTGCAAACGCGCGCCGATCTGCCATTTTATGATGTAGTTATTATCGGGAGCGGGCCCGCGGGACTCGCGGCAGCGGTATATGCGGGTTCAGAAGGATTGAAGACGCTCGTTATCGAGAAAGCCGCGCCGGGCGGGCAGGCGGGTAGCAGTCCGAAGATCGAAAATTATCTCGGCTTTCCAACGGGTATCTCAGGCGACGACCTCACCCGCCGCGCGGTTTCGCAGGCAAAAAGATTCGGGGTGGAAATTCTTTCGGCGCAGGAGGCAAGCCGGGTCGTTGTCAAAGACGCGTATCGAATCGTCGAGTTGTCCGATGGGTCGGAATTATCCTGCCACGCGGCACTGGTCGCAACGGGCGCGTCGTTTCACACGTTGAAGATGCCAGGCGCGGACGCGCTAACGGGCGCCGGGATTTATTACGGCGCGGCATACACCGAAGCGATGAATTACAAAGACAAGAATGTTTTCGTTGCAGGCGGCGCTAATTCCGCCGCGCAGGGCGCGATCTATTTGAGCCGCTTCGCGCGCAAGGTGACTATCTTGATCCGTGGACCCGAACCGACCGCCTCGAAGTATCTTGTGGACGCGATGAATGAAAACAAAAAGCTTGAAATTCTTTTGAACACGGATTTGATTGAAGTGAGGGGCGGGACCGCGTTGGAGCAACTTGTTATCAAGAATACGAGGAGCGGCGAATCGCAAACGTTCGACGCTTCCGCGTTGTTCGTGTTTATCGGGGTTCGTCCACAAAGCCAGATTGTTTCTGATTTGGTCTTATGCAGCGGCAAGGGATATATTTTTACGGGCCCCGATCTAATGGTGGATAAAAAACCGCCTCAAGGCTGGAGCCTCGAACGGGATCCGTATTTATTGGAGACCAGCGTCCCCGGCATTTTCGCGGCAGGCGATGTGCGTTACGGGACGAATCATCGCGTCGCCTCCGCTGTTGGCGAAGGCGCGATTGCTCATGCGTTGATCAAGGAATATTTGAAGACGTTGTGAACAAAAACTTCCGAAATTTTGCGAAGCATTCGGAAGTTTCATTTTGGCTATGAGACCAGCCGACTACAACCATCTCCACGTTGTGCCATCTTTGCTGTCTTCAATCGTCACGCCGAGTTCTTTCAACTTGTCTCGGATTTGATCAGAGAGTGCCCAGAGTTTTTGCTTTCGCACTTCGCTTCGTACTTCCACGAGCAGGTCAATAAATTTATCCGCATCGCCAGAGCCTTGCTTCTCTTTTAGTTGCAAGCCAAGCACGCCGGTCAGTTCGCGCAGGGTCGCTTGCGCAGGTTTTAGTTGATCGTCCGTTGCGGAGTTGTCGCGGGCGGTGTTGATGGCTTTGACGAGCTCATGTAGCGCGGCTATGGCGAGCGGTGTGTTGAAGTCGTCGTCCATGGCGTCGGTGAAGGATTGTTGGGTGGATTCGGCTTGCGTGGTGAGTTCTGCGGCGCTCCCAACGGGGAGTCCTTTTGAGGAAGGAGAGGCAGGTCGAAAGGCGGATTTGAGGCGCTCGAGGGATTTTTCCGCGGCGTCCTGAGTCTCATCGTTGAAGATCAATGGCGCGCGATACGATCCGGTCAATACGAGCATCCGCATCACATCGGCATCGCGCCTGGATAAAAAGTCCTTGATGCTGACCATGTTGCCGAGCGACTTGGACATTTTCTCGCCGCCGAGTTGCAACATGCCGTTGTGGATCCAGTAGCGCGCAAAAGGCTTGCCTGTGTAGGATTCGGTCTGCGCAATTTCGTTTTCATGATGCGGGAAGATCAGATCGTTGCCGCCACCGTGGATGTCAATCTGTTCGCCGAGTTCAGCGAGGTTCATCGCCGAACATTCGATGTGCCAGCCGGGGCGGCCCATACCCCACGGGCTCTTCCAGAAAATTTCGTCTGGCTTCGCGGCTTTCCATAGCGCGAAGTCCATTGGATGTTCTTTTGCCTCTTCCACTTCGACGCGCGCGCCCGCCTGCATGTCGTCGAGTTTGCGCGCGGAGAGTTTGCCGTAATCGTCGTCTTTCGTGACGCGGAAATATACGTCGCCGTTCGACGCGGCATAAGCATATCCTTTTTTGACAAGACCCTCGATGAATTGAATGATGAGCGGCATGGTCTTGCTGACCTGCGGATTCGAAGTGGCGGGCAGGACGTTGAGGTTATTGAGATCGTTTGCGTAATCTTCGATGTATCGCTGTGAAAGTTTGAGCGGGTCCTCGCCGAGCTGGTTGGCGCGGTTGATGATCTTATCGTCCACGTCGGTGTAGTTCATCACATGCCTGACGCTGTAGCCGCGATATTCGAGATAGCGGCGGATCACATCGAACACCAGCGCGGACATGGCGTGACCGACGTGCGCGTCGTTATAGACCGTCACGCCGCAGACGTACATCTTGACGACGTTCGGTTCGAGGGTCTCGAATTCTTCTTTTTTGCGGGTGAGGGTGTTATAAAGACGGATCATATGATTACCTGAATTTATCCGCAGATGACGCAGATTGGGCAGATTTTTTTATTGGTTCTTCATAGCCCCAGACGAGACGCTTATATTGCAGGCTTGACGTACCAAAGTTGATCACCAGGCAGCGTTTCAGTCCAGTTGCTTTGAGGTAATTTAGTAGTTGTGCTTCTTCAACAGTTGATAGTCGGATACAGTCTTAAACTCCACGACGATCTCGGAAAAACAAACGAAGTCGGCGCGATAATGTGTTGGAAGCAGAATGTTCCTGTATTTTACAGGTAAAGCAACTTCTCTTTCAAATGGGATTTGTTTCAGAGGAAATTCAATTACTGTCGCCTCTTGATACACGGCCTCGAGAAACCCATGACCCAACTGTCGATGAATTTCCATGGCCGCGCCAATGATGGCATATGTCTGCGGATCGCGTTCCTCAACAATCCTCATCTTTATTTCTGCCTGGATTCAAGTATGAAGTGCAACCGACTGATTGAAGAATACTTCAAAAGGC
>CAZIYY010000036.1:0-34145 GCA_964543585.1 uncultured Anaerolinea sp.
GGCGGGATCGTTGGGATTCGCGCCAGACTTCCGAAGTCTCGAAGACTTCGGAAGTCTAAATGGATTCGGCGCATTCGTGACCAATCCGATCTCCCTTCGCCCGCGCCGGCCTACTACTCATCCAACTGTGATCGAATATCCAGGCGGATTCCTGCTGCACACCGGCCTGCCGAATCCTGGATTGAACGCGGGGCTGAAAAAATATTCAGCCAAATGGTCACGCGCGGATTTGCCCATCATCGTCCACCTGATGGCGGATCGCCCCGAAGAGACCCAGCGCATGGTGCGAACCTTGGAATCACAGGAGAACGTGATGGCTGTAGAACTCGGCTTTGCACCTCTTCTTGCAGACGACATTATTAAGCTCACGCTTGAAATGTGTGCGGGCGAATTACCTTTGATTTTTTCATTGCCGGTTGAACAGGTATTGTCACTTGGTCCGCGTTTGGTGCAGGATGGCGCGCAAGCCATCAGCATTGCCGCGCCGCGTGGAGCGGTTTTCACGCTACTCGCAGGAGAAGACGGCGCGCGAGAGATGATTACTGGAAGACTATATGGTCCCTCTCTTTTTCCAAGAACCCTTGAAACTGTTTATTCCGCTGTAAAACTTGGACTTCCCATCATCGGCTCAGGCGGAGTCTGGTCAAAAGAAAACGCCGACGCGATGCTCTCGGTCGGCGCGCTGGCTGTGCAAGTGGACGCGGCGTTGTGGAATCCAAACTTTACTTTTGCGGCTCCAACACCATGACGGGGATTCTGCGCGGCGCAGCGCGCTCTGCATATTTCTCATACCCGGCATAACATGAAATTCCCATTTGAAAATATTTCTCGCGCTCATCACCTATTGATTCACGCGCGATATATCGCAATGACCTGCCACTGAACCGCACCTCGCATTGCGGGTTTGCTTTCAGGTTGTAATACCAGCCGGGGCTATGCTTCTGACCAAAATTCGATGCAATCAGGGCGATCTTCTCGCCATCGGTCAGACTCACGAGCGGCATTGTCCGCAGTTGATTAGTCTTTGCGCCCGTTGTTGTCAATTGAATGATCGGTAAGCCAACAATCCTGGCGACTGTATGCCGTCCGCGTGTGAGATGAAGCAGGAATGTATCAGCATGATGCAAAACGACAGCCAGAAACGCAGACACAAGTCTTAGCATCAAGAAACGATGAATAAGTTTTTGAAAAGCGTTCGGTTTAATATTCATCTCTCCAGCCAGATCGTGACGGGCCCATCATTATGGATTTCGACTTCCATATGCGCGCCAAACTTCCCGGTTTGGGTTGGGATGCCCTGCCCGCGCAACAATTCAACAAATCGATTCACCAGCGGTTCCGCGACTTCGGGCAATGCCGCATCAACAAAAGATGGACGACGTCCCTTGCGCGTATCGGCATACAACGTAAATTGCGAAACGACAATCGCTTCACCTTTCACATCCAGGATCGATAAATTCGTCTTGCCCTGTTCATCTTCAAAGATACGCAAGTTGGCTGTTTTCTCCGCGAGAAACGTTACCTGCTCTTCCCCATCCCCATGACCGACTCCCAATAAAATCAACAGACCTTTTCCGATGCTGGAAATGGTCTGTTCCTCTACGGTGACGCTGGCTTTGGAGACTCGTTGGATTAATGCGCGCATGATATGTGTATGTAGGGGCGACCCGTCGAGGTTAACCAAAGTACCCGATTGATCTAGGCGGGTCGCCCCTACGCGTCGTTATGGCAATTGCATCGCCTCGCGCACCTCAACCATCGTTTTTTCGGCAATGATGCGCGCGCGCTGCGCGCCATCGTTAAGCACATCAGACACATAGTCTGGTTTCGACCCGAGCTCAGCGCGTCTGGCACGGAAGGGTTCGAGATGTTTGTTCAAATTCGCGGCGAAGAGTTTTTTGCAATCAACACATCCAATGCCCGCGCGGCGGCACTCCACGTTGACCATGTCAACTTCTTCTTTGGAAGAAAATATCTTGTGCATCGAAAAAACATTACATATATCGGGGTTGCCCGGGTCAGTACGTTTGATACGTGCAGGGTCAGTGACCATCTCTTTAACGCGGGCAGTCGTCTCTTCAGGCGTGGAGGCGAGTTCGATGTGATTATTCAAACTCTTGCTCATCTTGGCTTTACCGTCAATACCCAGCACTTTAAGCACTTCGGTATGTTTCACCTGCGGCTCGATCAACACCTTCGTGTCATAACGATAATTGAACGAGCGTACGATCTCGCGCGCAAACTCAAGATGCGGAGCCTGGTCAACGCCCACGGGCACCACGTCGGATTTATAAAGAACAATGTCTGCCGTCATCAATACGGGATAACCCAACAAACCGTAATTGACATTCTCAGGCTGTTGCGCAATTTTTTCCTTGAAGGTCGGCAGGTCGGTCAACTTGCCAAATTGCGTGACCATCGAAAGGTATGTATGCAATTCCATTACCTGCGGGACATTCGACTGCACGAACAGAATCGACTCTTCCGGGCGGATACCTGCCGCAAGCCAATCGAGCGTCATCTCCATCGTGTTCTGCTTTAAATCCTGAGTCGTGTCCAAGGTCGTCAGCGCGTGGACATCCACAATGCAATAGATGCAATCGTAGTCATCCTGCAACGCGACGTAGTTTTGGATCGCGCCGAGATAGTTCCCCAAATGTTGTCGGCCCGTTGGTCTGGCCCCCGAAAACACGCGTCCCTTTTTAGCCATTCATAACCTCATATGTCGGTGGTCGAGTAGTTCTGAGCGCCAGCGAGGAACATATCGAGACCATCTGTTTTCAAACAATATTATGCTTGTATGTTACTCGCTGGTTTCGATACGCCCCGACGAACACGGGGCTACTCAACCAGCGGATCACTCTTTACTCACCAACCACTTTCCTCACCAGCCCCAACACTTCCCCTGGCTCGGCATGCCGATGCGTTTGCAACTTCGAATATAACAACTGCCCATTGACGGTCACTTCAAAGCGACCGTCATCGGATGGAACGAGCGTCAATCCTTCAATCATATGCTCGTAATTCTTGAGCAGTTCCTCTGCCAGGCTCACGGCCCGACCTGTGTAGTGTCAGACCGCGCAATAAACGATTTCAATTTTCAACATCGTCGCTCCGCAATTTTGGAGAGATTATATCATTGAGACAATTTGGCTCCAGCACAAATGCGCGCGCAAGGCTGACCCTCTGCGCCTCTCCTCCCGACAATTGGCCTGGCGTTTCGCCGGCGACTGAATCCTCAATTGTTTGATCCAGCTCCCCACACGCTCCCGAGCCTCTTCCTTTGGGGTGCCGCGAAACTTCAAGCCTGGCGACGTTTTGCTCAACGGTCAGGTCCATTGAAAAACTTCAAGGCACCAATTCTCAGAAGATCAGTCCTCTTCTTGCTTTTCCAATTTCCTTGTGAGCATAAGCAGGAAAACTGAAACAATGATCAAAACAACAGACAGAGTCAGCGCGGTCCCAAGGTCGCGCTCGAAGCCAAGATAGATCGCCATGGGCATAGTCTGTGTGACCCCTTCCAAATTTCCAGCAAATAATATCGTTGCGCCGAATTCGCCCAAAGCGCGTGTCCATGTAAGGATCGCGCCGCTGAGCAACGCGCGTCCTGCAAGCGGAAACATGACTTCGTAAAACAATTGCCATTGGTTTGCACCTTCCACATGCGCGGCCTCTTCGACTTGCTTGTCGATTTCTGTGAAGCCAATGCGCGCTGACCTTACATACAACGGCGCGGCGACAAAGGCCTGCGCAAGGACAACCGCCACAGTAGTAAATGGAAGGCTGATGCCGAAAGTATTCAGCGCTGAACCAAACACCCCCCTACGCCCAAACGCAATCAATAATGCCAGACCCGCAACGGAGGGTGGGAGAACGATAGGTAGATCAATGAGTAGTTCAATCCATGATTTGAATCTGAATTTCCAACGTGCCAGCATGTAAGCCAGCGGTGTGCCGAAAATGACCGCCCCTCCTGTTGTAATTGTGCTTGTGATCAAACTCAGGCGTAGCGCTTTGAGGGCCTGCTCGGAAAGTGCATAATTGAAGAAGTCCTTGTTAATGGAACGCACAAGCAAGGCAAGCAGAGGGAGCAAAAATAATGCCAGCAGGAATGAACCCGGAATAATGAATATCCACTTTGAACGTACTTGATCCAGAAGTAGGTTAATAAAACTTTTGAGTTTGCTCATGAGAGTCGAAAAGTCGCGGAAGAAGGTCTTCTTCCGCGACTTGCATTGGTGAAAACTTATTTGGCTGGCGCGAAACCCCATTTTTGTAGGGTGGCCTGGCCTTCAGACGAAAGTACGTAATGTACAAATGCTTGTGCCAGATCGGCATTGGTAGTGTTGTCCAACGCTGCAATGGGATATTTGGCGATCACATTCAGCTCTATAGGGATTTCGACAGTCTTCAAGTCCGGCGCGGCGACGGCGTCTGAAGTATACACGATACCCGCATCCGCTTCGCCCAACTGGACTTTGGCAACGACCTGTTTTACATTATCTTCGTTTGAGACAATATTCGCCAAAACCTTGTCTTTGAAATCAGTTCCGAATGAGCCGTTCATCAAGTCTAACGCCTGACGCGCGTAGTTGCCAACAGGAACTTCCTCTGCAGCCAGCACCAGTTTAGTTCCAGGGTTGGCAAGGTCTTCAAGTTTTTCCAAACCAGCCGGGTTATCCGCTGGCAGGATGACAACGAGTTTATTATTGAGAAAAACTTGCGACGTTCCTTCAGCAACAAACTTGCCAGTGACGAGCGTGTCCATTTCCTTGCCGCTTGCAGAAGCAAACACATCGACCGGCGCGCCTTCCTCTATCTGAGTGCGCAAGGCTTGTGACCCTGCAAAATTGAATGTAGCTGTCACGCCGGGGTTCGCAGCTTCAAAATACTTACCTACTTCTGTAAAAGCATCAGTAAGGGATGCTGCTGCAAAGACAGTCAACGTGCGTGCTTCAGGCGCAGCTGTCGGGGCCTTGGTAGCTGGCGCTTCAGTGGCTGGCGCCTGGGTAGCAGGAACAGTTGTCGGCGCGGGTGTGATCGCTGTTCCACAGGCGGCCAAAAACAAGGTGAGAAGCAAGGTCAAAGATAAAAAGCGTTTCATTGTTTTACTCCTTCGCATCAAAGATTTTGGATTTGATATCGCTCATCCATTCCCGAATGAGTTTCATCTGACGTAAACGGAGATCAAGGCTGAGATGGTTGAATTGTTGTTTGGGGGGAAGATTTGCAAGCAAAGACTCAAGCCGCTCGGTGGTTAATTCGATTTCATCGCATTGCGCTTCATAGATCTGCGAAACTTTTTCGGGTTTGTAAATTCGCGCAAAATATAAACGGGTAAGGAATTCGAGCCGAATGGAACGTGAGTTAACGCTGATATCCTCCATCCACTCGTTAAAGCGTCGCCGTCCTTGCGCCGTGATGCGCAACATCTGGCGCGCGGGAAGTTTTTCCTGCTCGACGATTTGCGCGTTGACATCGCCGCGTTGTTCAAGCCGTTTTAGTATGGCATATGCCTGGCTTTGACTCATATGCCAAACATGACCTAGCTCAACAATGAAACGCTGATGCAGATCATAGCCATGGTTTGGACTCGCAATTAGAAAGCCAAGCAAGGCAAACTCAGGCGATAAGTTGCCAATGTGACTGTCTTTTTGAGGCATATATACTCACTGAGTGAGTATATATGCCTTTTGGCATTCTGACAAGATGAACTTCAAGCAATTATTTCATTTCCCCACGAACAGGAATGGATCGTTTACACAGCCTCCCTTATTTTGTTGATTTTGATGAACGTTGGACGCCAAGCACGATGAGCGCACCAAGCAACCCGCCGATCATTCCAAAGAGGAGATGGCTGGCAAATGGATAAAGAACTCCAAAACGGAACGAGCCAAAGGGCCAGCCTGTGATCAAATTTATGGTGAGTTGTCCAATTGGTTTTGTTGCGTGCGCGAGGCCGCCCAGCAAAACCAGGAACCAAAACTTATTTGCAAAACGTGGAAGATAGTGAAATGCAAAATCCATCACGGGGCCAGGCAATAGATAAAAGAGCCATGTGAAAGGATTCTCACCATGCAAGAGCGGGGTCGTGGACGCAAACGATGCGCCGATGCCGGTCAGTGTGCCAGCACCGCGAAAGCGCGATGAAGCGCGTCCAAGGATCATCAACGCCATCCATTCAATGCCGTGATGACCAGGCAAACCAAGAGACAGGTCATAGGCGCGATGCAGAACGACTGCCATGATGCCACTGCCAATCAGGAGCAGGGCCTCCCACCACTTCAATGTCCAATCAGTTGGAAAGGCTTTTGGTGTGGTCTTTAGAGATGATATACCATTCATGATTTTTCTCCTCAACATAAAGTGTGGCTTTTCCATCGCGCAGGATGGGACGAATCCATTCTCCAACATTTATATAAGTTTGTGTGGAGATGACTTGATCTTCCAACGTGCAAATACGATCTATATGACCGCTCATGCAAACTTCAGCAGCGGATAATTTTCCGCTTAGTTCGCGCAGACCGGGCAACCACAAAAAGCGACCGTCATTTCCTGCGCGATGAAGGCCGACCGCTGATAACGCGCCGATGATTCCTCCACCTGTGCCTGTAAGCCCTTCGCATCTTATTTTGGACCTCAACGCTGTTTGCTGAGCCTCAAGCATGGTCAGCACTTCGAGCTTGGCACGCCGAGCAAAGGATAAAACATGTTCGTTGACCGATTCCCATTCCGCAACGCACAAACCCACATCAGAGCCAGGGGCGCTGTTAAGCAAAAGAAATTCGCATGACTCATTCCACACGTCCTCAACATTTTCAGTTTCAACTAATAGACAAGCCGAACTGTTATGCGACGTGTATGGAATTTGCGGGTCAACCAGCAGTTGATGACGTGTAATCCCTTGCGGAATCGCCAGATCGGTTTCAGCCAGCCAATCCGCAAGTTGACGAACGCGGTGACCCGTCCCGCGCGATTCCAAATTATCGGTGTCGTCAATCCCGATGAGATAACGCATCATTTCACCATTATCTTCGCTATATCTTTCGTCCAGTTTGCCCTGGGAATATAAATCGTAGTGAGTTTGACTGTACCATGATTGGTAAAGTCAAGAATGGTATTATCGTCCACCTGTTCGCGAGTCAACGTGGCAGGACTGGAACTGCCTGAGAGGCTAACTTCTGTAAACTCAGTCACACCAGCAAAGGAAAGCACATCGAGTAAACCCGGTCCCTCCTCAACCATACCTGCGACTGTCACTTGCTTGAGCGGAAGGGACTTTAAATCATCAATCGTCACGCCAACTGTTGAGCCGTCAGGTTTTATGACTTGAAACAAAGCGGAGGAATCAGTAGCAGACTCTGATTCGTTCATATCAGGCGCCGAAGTGGACGCACACGCGGAGATTAAAAGGCTTAAAACAATAAGCGAGGAGAATAATATTTTCTTCATTTTGTCATTTTCTCTAAAGTGGGATTTGCTCGCCGCTGTGGGATGAGTTGTATCCTGTCAGCGCGTTGAGTTCATTGCGGAAAGTCGCTGTTTGTAAATAATCCAGCACAGGGGTGAGGATCTTTTCATTCTCACGCGGCAAGACAAGGTCATACCGTTCTTCAAAGAGCGGAATGAAATCGAGTCCATGCTGATGCGCAGCGGCTTGCAGACCGAGAGCCGCGTCCGCTTTATTATTTGCTATAAGTATTGCGGCTTCGCTGTGCGTTTTCACAACCTTGTCATAACCACTGATTTTTTCAGTTGGGATTTTGAGTCTGCGTATCTCTGAATCGAACCACAAACGCGTCCCTGAACCTGCATTGCGATTCACGAAACGAACATTTGGCTTGGCAATATCTGAAATTTTCCTTATAGCGTTAGGATTGCCACTCGCAAGCATGAGTCCCTGTGTGCGATATGCAAGCGTGACAATTTCCACGTCACGGTCTGGGAATAAATGACGGACAAACGGTATGTTGTATTCACCGCTTTCATCCAATAGATGTGATCCTGAGAGTTGACACAAGCCTTGCCGCAAATTGACGAGTCCATCCAATGAGCCGACGGGCAAACTGTGCAATACAACATGCTTCGACAAAGTTTCAGCAATCCCTTCCAGCGCCAAGTCGTGACTTCCAGAAAAAATCACGGCAGGCTTTTTTGTTTTGGGGAGAATAACTTCCTGCAATAACAACGCGTCCGCTTTGGCGCGATAGAATTTCTCGGTCACCTTGCCCGTCTTACGGACTTCACTCACTTCAACAAGGTCGGCAGATTCGAGTGCGAGGATGTGGTGACGAATCCAGGCCGGAGATTGCTTCATCATCCGCGCGAGATGCGTGAGCGTGGCGGGGGAAGCCATGAGGACTCGCAGAATGTCCATGCGGCGGGAATCCGCCAGGAGTTTGATCTTATCAAAAGAAGAAATCGACTCGACTTTTTTCATTTCGATTAAGTTTTTCCTTATCCGTGAGTCTAAATGCGAATCGGGCGAATGTCAAGCGGATTTTTTATTTGACATCCCTTCCCCATCGTGATATAAACACAAACAATTTAGTGTGCTGTGCTCATCCAGAGAGGCTGAGGGACCGACCCTTTGACGCCTCGGCAACCGTTCAAGCGGTGCCAATTTCGGCAGACATGTTATGTCTGAGAGATGAGAGATGACTTCATGTTCGAATGTCGCCTCTCGTTTTGAGAGGCGATTTTGTTGCAGATGTCATTGCGAGGGCGAAGCCCGAAGCAATCCCTCGTGAACTGGGAGATTGCTTCGGCGGAAGAGCGCCGCCTCGCAATGACAAGAGGTTATATGCAAATCGGCGAAACAATTTACGTGACAACCGGCGATGAATTTCGCAAGTGGCTGATCAAGAATCACAAAACCAAAAAAGAGATCTGGTTGATTAAGTACAAGAAAGCCACAAAGAAACCGTCCATCAATTATGTGGAGGCAGTCGAGGAAGCCATTTGCTTCGGCTGGATTGATGGATTTGAAAAAGGCATGGACGCGGAACGTTACACTACGCGCTTCTCGCCGCGCCGACCCAAATCCAATTGGACGAACACGAACAAGGAGCGCGCGAGGAAAATGATTGCCGAAGGCAGGATGACGCCCGCAGGACGCGCAGCATTGCCGCCTGATGTTCAGTCTCGATAAAGGAGAAAGCATGTCTGTAGAAATGATACGCACATTCATCGAATATCATATTGACATGACCCGCCGCGTCTGGGACTCGATTAACGAAATCACCGACCAACAATTCCTTGCGGACGACGCCTACTCGCGCGGCTCCATTCGCAATTTGATGGTTCACCTCGCCAGCACGGACCGCCGCTGGCTGGCAGGGCTGAAAAACTTAGAGGATGTCGGTCACTTGAAATTTGAAGATTATTCGACTCGCGCGGATGCGTGTCAAGTATTTGACCAAGTTGCCAGGGATTTGAGCGAATACGCGGATTCATTGACCGCAGAAAAACTCGACCAGAATCCCAATGACCTTCCCAATCCGCGCTGGGTGGTTATCCTACACATCATCAACCACGGCACGGACCATCGCTCAACGGTGCTGCAAAGACTCCACGAATTCGGCGCGCCTACCTTTGACCAGGATTTCATTATGTGGTTGTGGAGCAGGAAATGAACAGAACGAGGGGCTAAAGCCACCTGCTCAGAACGTGGAAGCCCTTCGGGCTAACGCAACGAGTCGGTTTCAACCGACTTTCATGAACTGAGGCAGGGATTTATCCCGACGGACATAAGAAAGGAAAACGCCATGACTTACTGGCGACTCCACTACCATCTCATCTGGGCAACACATGACCGTGAACCCAGCCTCACACCAGAACGCGAGAAAATGTTTTACGGCGTGTTATACAATAAAGGCAATGAACTCGGATTAATAATTCACGCGGCTGGTAATATTGAAGACCATGTTCACGTTGTTATATCTATTCCGCCAAAGCTCGCAGTAGCCGATTGCGTCCGTCATCTCAAAGGCGCAAGCGCGTACACCATCAATCATATGGACGGAAGCGACGGCAAATTCAAATGGCAAGGCGGATACGGTGCATTGACGGTTGGCGAGCGTTCGTTGGAAACAGTGATGGAATATGCCGCAAAGCAGAAGGAACATCATCGCGAGAATAAATTGATTGCGGTCTATGAGAGAATTGATGAAGAAGAATGAAAGACACGGTTTTGCGCGAATTGGATTGAGCGGAGCTGAAGCCGCCTGCTCAATTCATGGAAGCTCATCGGGCTAATCGCGCGAGTCCGCTTCAGCGGACTTCCACACCATGAGGCAGGGCTTTAGCCCGCCGAACCCCGCCGTGCAACCACCCCGCGCTGGAAGATGCGCAAGGATTGGAAGTCTAAACTCTGATGAAAGAAGGCATAAATATGTTAACTAAAAAAGAAAGAATGGTTTGGATTCTCGCAATCTTAATTGCTATTATGTCTACTTTCTTCATTACATCCAAATTAACTACTACCTCACAAAACACAAATGGTGATGTGCCAACAAAGGTATTTACTGATATTGAACAAGAAGCAAACCATTGGTTTACATCAAACGATTCGCTAATTCCAAGAAGAGACGTATTCACTCAATGGGATAATATTGATGCTCCATTGCAAATTTATCAAGGATATATTGAACAAGGAGCACCTTGGGTTAACTATCCAGAACAAATTGCATTGAGAGTTTTTTACCCACCACCTGAGGTTGAAGGCTTTGTACCTGATAAGGTAAACATCTATTTTCATAATGCAGATATTGCAATTGTGACGATAATAGTAACTTCTCAATCTGGCGCTAACGAACGACGTTTTGATTTTGTAAGAGTAGACAATATTTGGAAAATTGTTTGGCTCGGAGAGAGATCCATAAGTCTTCAATAATCAATTCATCTGTGTTTATCCGCAGTGAATTAACTTTACAAAGGAAAAAATATGACCAACCGAAAGTATACAAACAGAAAATACCTCGACGCCCTCGAAAAGAAAGTCCTTGTCTTCGACGGCGCGATGGGCACCAGCCTGCAAGTCCAGAACCTGACTGCCGAACATTTCGGCGGCGAACAATATAACGGATGCAACGACTACCTCGTCATCTCGTATCCGCAAGCCGTGGAAAAAGTCCATCGCTCGTTCCTCGAAGTCGGTGTGGATGTGCTCGAAACGGATACCTTCCGTTCCAACCGCATCACGATGGCAGAATATAAACTGGGTGACCGCGTGATCGAGATCAACGAAACCGCCGCGCGCCTTGCGCGTCGTTTAGCCGATGAATATTCAACCGCGAAGCACGCAAAGAGCGCGAAGGAAAACCAAAATAAAAATCTTAGCGACCTTGGCGGTCTTAGCGGTTCAGAAAATTCCGACCTTCGACCTTCGACCTTTGACGTTCAACCAAGATTCGTCGCTGGCTCCATCGGACCCTCGGGCAAGCTTCCCTCCGCCAATGACCCCGAACTCTCCAACGTCAGCTTCGATGAACTCTCCGATACGTTCCGCGAACAGGCTGTCGGTCTGATCCGCGGCGGCGTGGATGTGCTGCTCATCGAAACCTCACAGGATATCCTCGAAGTCAAAGCCGCCATCACAGGCATCCACAAAGCTTTCGACGAGACTCAAGTCTATTTGCCGATCCAGGCTCAGGTCACGCTCGATACGACCGGTCGCATGTTGCTCGGCACCGACATCAACGCCTCGCTCGCCATTCTCGAAGGCATGGGCATCGACGTCATCGGTCTCAACTGTTCCACCGGACCCGAACACATGCGCGAGCCCATCCGCATCCTCGGCGAAAATTCCACGCTCCCTGTTTCGTGCATCCCCAACGCGGGACTGCCGCTCAACGTCGATGGTCAAGCTGTGTATCCGCTCGAGCCCAAACCGTTTGCGAACGACCTTTATGAATTTGTGACCAAGCATAATATTTCTGTGGTGGGCGGATGTTGTGGGACGACTCCCGAACACTTGCGACTCTTGATTCAAAAACTGGATTCACGTCCTGCGACAAAACGCCCGCTTCATTCCACGCCTCAGCTTGCTTCCGCCATGTCAGCCTTGGACATGCGACAAGACCCGCCTCCCACCCTGCTCGGCGAACGCCTCAACGCGCAAGGTTCGCGCAAATTCAAACGACTTCTGCTCGAGGAAGATTACGACTCGATTCTGGAGATTGCCCGTGAACAGGTGGAATTCGGCGCGCACGCCCTCGACATCTCCTGCGCCGTCACCGAACGCCCCGACGAAGTGGAACTCATGCGCAAGGTTGTCAAGAAACTCGAGATGGGCGTGGATGTTCCGTTGGTCATCGACACAACAGAACTCGATGTTCTCGAAGTCGCATTGAAGACCGCACCTGGACGTTGTTTGATTAACTCAACGCATCTTGAATCAGGTCGTGACAAAGCCGATAAGATTTTCAAACTTGCCAAAGACCACAACGCCGCTGTCATCGTATTGACGATTGACGAGAACGGCATGGCAAAGACCCGCGAGAAAAAACTCGAAGTTGCTAAACGCATTTACGATATCGCTGTCAACGACCACGGACTAAAGCCCGAAGATCTGGTCTACGACGCGCTGACGTTCACGCTCGCAACAGGCGATGAGGAATTTATTGACTCAGCCATTGAAACCATTGAAGGCATCCGCCTCATCAAACAAAATTTACCCGGCGTAATGGCATCGCTCGGCGTGAGCAATCTTTCATTTGGATTTGCTCCACAAGCCCGCCCCGCTTTGAACTCGATCATGTTGTACCACTGTGTGCAAGCCGGTTTGGATATGGCGATTGTAAATCCAGCGCATGTCACCGCGTATGCAGACATCCCCGCTGAAGAAAAAGAACTCTGCGAAGACTTGATCTTCAACCGTCGGGCAGATGCATTACAGCGTTTTATCGAACACTTTGAAAATGTCACACCCACCACCGAATCAACTCTTGTTGATCCCACCGAAGGCATGACCCCTGAACAACGCCTGCACTGGAAAATTGTCCACCGCCACAAGGAAGGCGTCGAAGCGGATATTGATGAGATTATCAATCGAACGCCTAACGCTCCACGCTCGGCGCAACACGAAGTAGCCGTCCACACCCTCAACAACGTCCTGCTACCCGCCATGAAGGAAGTCGGCGACAAATTCGGCGCGGGTGAATTGATCCTGCCCTTCGTGCTCCAATCTGCTGAAGCTATGAAGAAGACCGTTGCTCATCTCGAAAATTATCTTGAAAAGATGGAAGGTGTCACCAAAGGCACGGTCGTCATCGCCACAGTTTATGGTGACGTACACGACATTGGCAAGAACCTCGTCAAAACGATTCTCGCCAACAACGGCTACACTGTGATCGACCTCGGGAAGCAAGTCCCTGCTGAGACGATTATCACCAAAGCCGTCGAGGTCAACGCGACTGCGATTGGACTCTCTGCATTGCTCGTGTCAACTTCCAAGCAAATGCCGCTCATCATCAACGAACTCCATCGTCGCGGACATAAAATCCCTGTGCTGATCGGCGGCGCGGCAATCAATCGTCGCTTCGGACGCCGCATCCTCCAAACCGAAAGCGGAGACTTCTACGACCCAGGTGTCTTCTACTGCAAAGACGCGTTCGAAGGTCTCGAAACAATGGACAGACTCATTGACTCTGAGCGCAAGCCTGCCCTGCTTGAACAAGTCCGTAAGGAAGCGGACATGGAATTAGGACGTGCCAGCGCCAAACCTGCTAACGTTCCAACTTTCCAACGTTCAAACATCATCCCCGCACCTCTCATCTTACCTCCCTCCAAGTTTGGTATGCGTGTTGTAAAGAACATGCCCCTCGAAATCGTCCTGACGCATCTCAATATCAACGAACTCTATCGCCTCTCCTGGGGCGCGAAGAACACCCACGGCGCAGAATGGGATAAGTTGAAAGCAGAATTTGATGAGCGATTACTAAAGATGAAGAAAGAAGCCATGCGCGAAAAATGGTTGAATCCACAAGGTGTATATGGACTCTTCCCCTGCCAGGCTGAAGGCGATGAACTCATCATCTATAACCCTGATAACCTCGACGAATCCCTCACGCGCTTCTCGTTCCCGCGCCAGCCTTACGATCAGCATCTCGCGTTGTCGGATTACTATGCTTCCGTCGAGTCAGGTCAAATGGATGTTGTCGCTTTCCAAGTTGTCACGGTCGGACAGGAAGCCACTCAGCGCTTCGATAAACTTCAATCCGCGCACGATTACACGGAAGGTTACTTCACACACGGACTCGCTGTCCAAGCCGCTGAAGCGACTGCCGATTATTTGCACGAACACATCAAACGTGAAATGGGCATTCCTGAAAATCAGGGAAAACGCTATTCGTGGGGTTATCCCGCTATCCCAGAATTGGAAGATCATCTAAAGGTCTTTGAGTTACTACCCGCTGTTACCACTGAACTCGGTATAAACCTCTCGCCTGCCTACCAGTTGATCCCCGAACAATCCACAGCCGCCATCATTATCCATCACAAGGATGCCAGATACTACAGCGTCGGCGAAAGTCGCGTAGAGCAGTTGATGAGATAAATGCAAAAACTGATTCGCTCTGAACGCTTTCCCGTAATCATCCTAATGACGATTGCCTTGCTCATCGGGATGATTACAGTTCGCAACTACGGCGAATCGTGGGACGAGTTGAAGCTCTATAAATATGCGGGCAACTCCCTCGCGGCTTACTCCACTTGGCTGAGAACAGGTGATATTCCTTTCACAGGCGATTGGTTCGAAAACTATGGGCCTGCATTCATGATGTTCTCGACTCTCACCTCACAAGCCCTTGCCCACCTCGGCTTCCCCCTGCCCATCGTGGACATTCGACACCTGCTCTATTTCCTGACCTTCATCCTCGGCGTCTGGTCGCTTCATGAAATTTGCAGGCGTTGGATGAGCGCAACCGCCGCGCTCGGCGCGACTCTGCTCTTTGCCACACAGCCGCTAATGTGGGGACATGCTTTCATTAATCCGAAGGACACGACCCTGCTGGCGATGATGCTGTTCAGTGTCCATCTCGGATTGAAAATGCACGCCTCGCTCTTTGGACCTCAGCCTGATTCCGCGTTGGACGCGTTGACCTCTGCCTGGGCGGACTCTCCCAAACCCACGCGGCGACTCATCATAACTGCGACCCTTCTCTGGCTGACAACAATCCTCATCCTCTTCGGCGGGACTCCTCTCTGGCGTTCGTGGCTGGATTCGTCCGTGCGCGCAACCGCAAACGGGGACGCGACCCTGCTTGGTCCGCTTATCCTGAGTGTTGCATCGAAGTTGCAAACAGTCACTCCTGAGGTGTACACCCAAAAATTCTTCGGGGCGTTCCTGCAAATGCGAGCGATTATTTTCTGGGCGTTAACTCTTGTATTACTCTGGCTATTTTGGCAGCGACTGCCATCCACCTTTCGCGTTCTCGGATTCATCCTGCCTGCATCCATCGCTCTCGGCCTCACCAGTTCCATTCGCATCTTCGGTCCACTTGCAGGCATTCTGGTGGCGCAACATGCAATGCGTAATGCCGGCAAAAAATCCCTGTTGAGCCTTTTGATATATGCGACTCTGGCAATTCTTGTTATGTACGTCACCTGGCCCTATTTATGGCCAGACCCGATTGGTCACCTTGCCGAGACTGTAAATATCATGTCACATCATTTTTGGAATGGGTCTGTGCTTTTCAACGGGGTTGAGTATGCGGCGACAGATTTGCCATCATCCTATATGCCGGGCCTGCTGGCGATTCAATTAACGGAACCGGTCTGGGTGCTGTGTGTGCTCGGTTTGGCCGCAACAATTTATGGCCTTGTAAAGAAGCGGCCTGGGGGTCTTGATTTGATTGTATTGACCATCTTGTGGCTCATCATCCCCCTAGCCACCTTTATCGTATTCCGCCCCACGATGTTCGATAATTTCCGTCATTCGTTCTTCATTCTGCCAATGGTCTTCGTTCTTGGCGGTATCGCTCTTGATCAAGTACGGCAGCCTCTTTTGCAAAGCGTCCTCATCGTGGTATTGGCATTGCCAGGTGTGATAAGCATCGTTCGTTTACATCCGTATGAATATACTTACTACAACTCATTTGCGGGTGGGATGCACGGCGCGTTTCGAAAATTTGAACTGGACTACTGGGGGACATCGTATCGCGAGATTGCGCTGGAGCTCAATCGTATCGCGCCGCCGAAAAGCGCCATTTGGGTGGAGGGCCCCACGCACATTCTGGAAACATATGCCCGCCCCGATCTGCAGCTTTATTCCACTTATGAAGTGGAGCGTGCAGATCATTACGATTATGTGGTCACGCTCTCCCGTCATCAGGATGACTTGCTGGTATATCCAGACGCAACGGTCATCTTCTCAGTGACTCGCGACGGCGCGGCGCTGGCGGTAATCAAGAAACCATAAACAAGGTAGATATGAAACAAAAATTTTTGGAACTTCTCGAAACATCCACCCTGCTCATCGACGGCGCGATGGGGACCATGCTCCATGCGCGCGGGATTGGCTTCGACAAATGCTTCGATGAACTCAATCTCACCAACCCGGCGGCAGTGGCTGAAATCCATCGCGAATATATCGAAGCGGGCGCGCAGTTGATTATCACGAATACATTTGGCGCAAACAGATTCAAGCTGGGCAAACATGGCTTGCAGGATGATGTCATCGAAATCAATCAAAAGGGCGTGGAGTTGGCAAAACGGATCGTCTCCGCATCGTTCAAGGATGTGCTCATCGCAGGCGATGTCGGGCCTCTCGGCGTCCGCATCGCGCCATTTGGACGAGTGCAACCCGAGCAGGCGCGTGCTGCGTTCGCTGATCAGATTGGCGCGCTCGCCGAAGCAGGCGCGGATATTATCGTCATTGAGACATTCAGCGATTTGTATGAGATCCGCGAAGCCATCAAAGCCGCAAAAGAGATCTGCCACCTTCCCATTGTTGCCTCCGTCACCTTCACGCGCGATGACCGCACATTATTAGGCGATGACCCGATGAAAGTGGCGCGCGCGCTTCGGGATGCAGATGTGGATGTCATTGGGGTGAATTGCTCAGGCGGACCCGCTCAACTGCTCCGCATCCTAAAACAAATGCATCAAGCCGTGCCTGATGGCAGGTTCTGGGTGAAACCGAATGCGGGCTGGCCTGAACAGGTTGGCGGGCGCATCATGTATCCCGCAGATGAGGATTACTTTGGCGAATACGCGCTGTCTTTTCGTGAAGCCGGCGCGCGCGTTGTCGGCGGCTGTTGTGGCACGACGCCTCAACATATCGCCGCAATGCGAAAAGCATTGGACTCTTCATTACATTCTTCTGTATTTATCCAGACCTCCGAGGTCCTGGAGACCTCGGAGATCTCAGACATTGAACCGCCGACTCAATTCGCGCAAAAACTCACAGCGGGTGGATTTGCAATCTCCGTTGAAATGGATCCGCCGCGCGGACTCTCGACTCACAAACTCCTCGCAGGCGCTTCCCTTCTGGCTGACGCTGGCGCGGATGTGATCAACGTTGCTGACTCCCCGATGGCGCGCATGAGGATGTCCGCGTGGGCAGTGTGCGATGTGGTTCAACGCAAAATCGGAGTCGAAACGACGCTCCACTTCCCCACACGCGGACGCAACCTCCTGCGCGTGCAAGGCGACCTGCTTGCTGCGCACGCTCTGGGTATCCGCAATGTATTTGTTGTGATGGGCGACCCGACCTCCATTGGCGATTACCCCGAAGCGATGGACAATTATGATTTGGTCCCATCGGGCTTGATCAAACTTATCAAACAGGGCTTTAATGAAGGCATTGACCATTCAGGGACGAGCATTGGTCAACCTACAAACTTCTTCGTGGGCGCGGCGTTGAATCTCTGCCCGCCAGATATGGATAATGAGATCAAGAACTTGCATCGCAAAGTGAAAGCAGGCGCGGACTTTTTCATCACACAGCCCGTCTATAGCCCGTATGACGGACCAAAACTGATTGAAGCCTATGAAGCGAAACACGGGAAACTCAACGCGCCTATCCTGGCGGGCATCCTCCCGCTTGTCAACGTGAGACACGCAAACTTCCTGCATAATGAGGTGCCTGGCATTTTTATCCCTGACGAGACTCGGAAACGGATCGAAGCCGCGGGCGACGCGGAGCGCGGAGTCAAAGCCGGGGTGGAGATCGCGGTCGAGTTGATCGACCAACTCAAAGCCTGGGCGGGAGGCGTTTATATCATGCCGCAATTCCACAAGTATGATATGGTTGCAGAAATCATCGAAGCGATCCAGCAACGAAAGTCCTATATCGGTAAAAGATGAACGAGTGGTAAAATCCCCAAATCGCCCATCCTTGTTGTTTAAGGACTTCCCATGCTTCTTACAATTGACGTTGGCAACACAAACATTACACTGGGTCTATATAACGGCAATATCCTGGGCTCACATTGGCGGCTTGCCACCGACCATAACCGCATGCCGGATGAATACGGTTTGCAGTTCCAGGGACTTTTGCAGAATGCCGGGCAAACCACTAAAGAGTTAACGGGCATTTGTCTTGCGTCGGTCGTGCCTCAACTTACCAGTAGGGTCATACAGGCGTGCCGCGAATATCTTGACCAGGACCCCTTTATTGTGGATGTAGGGATAAAGACCGGCGTAAAGGTGCGATATGAAGATCCAAAAGCGGTTGGCGCGGATCGTATCGCCGACGCAGTAGCGGTGATGTATCTGTATGGCGCTCCGGCCTGCGTGATCGATTTTGGAACAGCGACGACATTCAACGCAGTTACGAAAGACGGTGAATATCTAGGCGGCGCGATTACGGCGGGCATCAACCTTGCCACCGAAGCGCTCTTCACCCATGCCGCGAAACTTCCGCGCATTGATTTGCAAAGACCCCCGTCAGTCATCGGAAGGAACACAGTCCATGCAATGCAGGCGGGTCTTTTGTTCGGGTATGTCAGCATGGTGGAAGGCATGGTGGAACGTTTCCGCAAGGAACTGGGTCCTTCAATGAAAGTTATTGCAACGGGCGGACTTGCCGCAATCATCGCGCAGGAGACGGATGTCATTCAGATCATTGCGCCCTGGCTCACGCTCGACGGCTTGCGAATTCTCTGGGATCTCAATCATCCGTTATAGGCATTTGAGAAAGTTTTTTATTCCAATATCGTGGGCGGCTCTGTTATTAATCGGATGCGGGGGATTAACATTTATCGTACAACCTTCCTCGACCATTGTGATGGAACCAACGTGGACGACGAGTCCGCTTCCTTCTCCATTTCAGCCCGCCTCCGCTACCTCAACATTTCTCCCCACTGACACAGCTACTGCTCCGCCATCCCCGACTCTTTTCCCTACATCGACATTCACATCCACCCTCACTCCCATACCGCAATGGGCGATGCAAGGACCGAATGAAGTTATTGTTCCCATTCTTCTTTATCATCACGTTGGCGTCCCTCAAAGCGCGAGTCCTTATTACACTTCACCAATTGAGTTTGAACGACAAATGTACCTCCTACATGAATGGGGTTACCAGACCATATCAGTTGAACTGCTGGTCACCTCAATCAAACAAGGTGCAGAACTTCCGCCCAAGCCGATCATCCTTACCTTTGATGATGGCGGCGAAACGGTATTTACCCACGCTCTCCCGATCATGCAAAAATACGGCTTCACAGGGACAACATACATCGTCTTCAATTACGTGGGCATCAGCAATTATATGAATGTGGACCAAATTCGCGGGTTGTACGCGGCAGGCTGGGAGATCGGCAGTCACAGTATCAGCCACGCAGATTTGACAGTTCGCACAGACCGGCAGAGGGATGAAATCGTCGAATCGCGCAGAAAACTGCGCGTCCTTCTCGATCTGCCTATTTCGACCTTTGCATATCCCTTCGGCGCGTACGATAAG
Organism: uncultured Anaerolinea sp.; assembly: GCA_964543585.1. Lineage (GTDB taxonomy): Bacteria > Chloroflexota > Anaerolineae > Anaerolineales > Villigracilaceae > Defluviilinea. The sequence goes on from CAZIYY010000036.1 coordinate 19,910, forward strand.
GATTCTCTTTATTACGTCCATTATGCCGGTTACATCGCCGCAATGGGTTTGGGCAATGAGTCGCTTCAAGGGAATAAGAATTTATTTTATCTTTACCGAATGGCAGTGAACGGGGATCAAAATCTGGAAGCATTTGCCCTGCTCCTGCCCTGGCGGGGAGATCTAAGCAATTTGCCTGCAACCACGCTTGTGCCATAAACAGAGGTGTTACGCATCGTCCCGAAGGTTGCCCATGGGAACGCGTCTGCATTGAAGAAACCTTCGGGACGTTTTAGGTGAGGCGAGTTACTGCGTCAACTTCTCCGCGCTAAAGCACGACTGGTAATCGTATCCTGTGCGCCGCTGTTTTCCCTTTTTCCCGCTTTGACTCACCTGCCTTGAATGCAGGCGCAAGTGTCTGTGGTGCTCTGCTCAACGCGGGTGGAGTGGGGATACGTCATGTTATTCTAAGTTTTCCAAATCAGCCAAGTCCTGATGACGGCCTGTTGCCTTCTTGTTTTTCTTGAGATTCTCAAGATCAATGAAGTTGACTGAAACACCTTCCACGTCCACTGTAGTACGTGAAGGATAGCACTCTGAAAATTCCACGCCAGGCAGGGTCGTCAGGATGTCAATTCGCCCTGGCGGATAACCCAACTGGAGGATTTGGTCAGGCACAGTAAAATCTGATTCCTGCAAGTCCAATGAACCAAACCCAAATTGATCAAGCGCTTTTACAATTCTAGACGCGTTTTCAGCGGTCATTTCCACCCAAACGTCCATATCTTTAGTGTACTGCGGATAACCATGCAATGCGACAGCATATCCCCCGACAACAAGATAGCGGACACCGTTATCGTTTAACGATTGTATAAACTCTTTGAAATCCCGGTTCAGCACCATACCTCCAGCGATGATATTCCTGCCTGATTTCCTCCAGCGCGGTGAGACGCGCCGCATGGGATTGCTTTCGCCAGTAGACTGCGTCTGTTTTCTTGTCGCTTAGTTTTACTTTGGTAACGACCTTTTTGATTTTAAGTGTTCGTTGCATGACTTAGTATACTCTACTCACTGCGTCAACTTCTCGGGGCTAAAGCATGGCTGGTAGTCGTATCCCAAAATCAAAAGATAATGCGCTGTACTGTTCGGGTCCGGCGCAGGGATCAGGCTTCCGGGCAAGATGCCGATCACATCCAGGATGGGGTTGCTTTGGGCGCGGTCTTGCAGAGCGGTCTTGTCAATCAGGACGGAATAGGCGTAATCCTGCCGATCGGAGGGGATGATGCGCGTCTCGTAGCCCGCGTAGTTAAGACGGGATGTTACCAGGGCTTCGTATCCCGTGATGGACGTGCCATTCATGACGTCAATGACGACTGCCTGCTTTTGAACTGTCGTGGTTGAGGCGGATAACGCTTCGGTCAACATCTGCTGAAGCGCCGTCTCGTTCGGGAGCAAAACGTACGCGCCTTGATCCGTGATCCACGAACTGACCAGCGGGGGCCTGATGTAATAACTACGGATGTCGGCATTCGTCATTTTGGGCGCGTAGACTGCAAGTTGTAAGAGATCGCCAAGTCCCAAGTCCGTTTCCACGCTGTCTTTGAAATTGTTATATAACTCAGGGATGCGAGTGAGCGTCCCTGCCTGTAGGGCTTGAGTGAACAATGCGCGCAGAACTTCCTGCTGGCGCCTGCCTCTATCGAAGTCACTGGATTTTTGGCGCGAGCGCGCGTACCACAATGCCAGGTCCCCATCCATGTGAACGAGTCCTGGTCCTGTGGTGTACAGATACCAATTGGCTTCAATGTACGGATTGTAACTGGGATCAATCAAACGCCAGTCCGTATAAGCGCATGAAACGGGGACATCCACGCCGCCGAGCGTATCCACGATTTGACTGAAGCCGCTGAAGTCCACCATGGCAGTGTGGTCAATGCGGATGCCGAGGTTGTAGAGGATCGTGTCTTTGAGCAGGCCCGGTCCGCCGCCGGGGTAGCCGCTTAGAATTCCATGTTGATAGGCGGTATTGATGCGCTGATTTTCCCAACCGGGGATGGACACCCACAAATCACGCGGGATCGAAATCAGCGAGACCTGCCCATCGTTGGGACGCAGGACGGCAATGACCATTGTATCCGTGCGGAAGGATGTGCCTGACCGAACGTCCGAACCGATAAGAAGGAAGTTGACGGTCTCCTGTCCGTTGTTCAATACCTGACTCCCGGAAGCGTCAATCGTTGGCAAGGGCGCGACGGTGTTGATGAGGATGTTCGGGTCAATTGTCGGGAGTTCGGTTTGAGTCGGCGCGGGGAGAGTCGCTGTTTGGGTAGCGGAGTCAATTACGGGGTCAGAAAGAAGCGTACCGGTCGGCGTCCAGGGAATCGGTTGAAAGGGAGTCGGGGTCGGCGAAGCGTTCGGCGCGATGGTGACGAAGGCAAATGGAAGAGTCGGTTGGGTGTTGGCAGACGCGGCTGTTCCGCATCCAGCAAGTATCAGGCTCGCGAGGAGGCTTGCATACAAAATATTCTTCATGGGCTATGGAGTTGCCGGAATCGAAGTGATAGGCGTTGGAGCGGTAGCTGTAAACGTTGGTGGAATTGCAGTCGTTGCTATTAGAGATGCAGTTGCGGTTGGCAATTCTGTAGAAGTCGGCGCCGGTGATGTATCGGTTGCCTGCAAGGTATTGGTGGATGTTGGAAAAGTTGGAACGAGCGTAATTCCCGGAGTGATGGTTGGCACATTCGGCACCCAGAGCCTTTGCCCTGAAAAAATCTTTGTCGCTGATCCCATGCAATTGGCGCGCTGTAATTGGGGAACTGTGGTTCCATAAGAAAGCGAGATGCGGAATAAATTATCGCCGGGTTGTACGATATACGTTCTCACCCAACCTGCAGGCGGACCGCATGGAATCACCGTGACAGTTGCGGGAACGGGGGGCACAAACAGGACATAACCAGGCGGTAAATCAAGATTGGAGAGACAGTTCGCCGCGCTCAGACTCTCCGCGGTGGTTTGATACCGTTGAGCAATGGAATAGATCGTATCGCCTGATGAAAGCGTGATTTGAATCCATCCGCTCGGAGGCGTGCAGACAGCAGGAGGTAATGGCGTATTGCTTGCCAGAGGAGTTGGGGTTTGCGTTTGCGCGGCAGTCGGTGTTTCGCTTTGCGCGGGCGTAAGTGAGGCTATGGATGTTGGAAAATTCAACTGCAGCGTTGCAGGAAGTTGCGTTGGAGTTGGAGGTGAAGGGCGCGTTTCAGCCAGCGACAGAAAAATTCCTCCGATGACTAAAATCACAGAAACCAGTGCAATGAAAATTCCGCCGCCCAACTGCCGCAGGGATTGCATGATTACTTCTCCGCTGGCTTTACAGCCGCGTTCTTGGCAATTGGCAATAACACGCTGAATGTGGAACCAACGCTCGTTTCACTCTCGACCCAAATGCGTCCCTTTTGTGCTTCGGTGAGAGTCTTGGCGATGGAAAGCCCCACGCCTGTATCGCCCACGCCCTGGATGAGGACATTATCCGCGCGATACAAACGAGTGAACACGCGCGGCAGGTCTTCCGCGGAGATGCCGCCGCCTGAATCAGCTACCTGAATGAGGACGTATTCCTTGCCATCCTCGGCTTTTGTCTGGACTCGCAGATGCACAGTTCCTTCCAAGGGGGAGGCGGCTCCCGCGTTTTGAAGGAGGTGGATCAAAATCTGTTGCAGGGCTTCGCGGTCGGCATAAATGGGCGCCACGTTCTTCGGCAGGTCGAGATGCATCGAGATGTTCTTCTCGCGCACCTGACTGCTCGTGTAGGACATGGCATTGTCAATGATGACGTTCAAATCCACCGGCTCGGGCTTGAGATCATTGAGTCCTGTTTCAAGAGTCGTCACCTGGATCAAGTCGTCAATCAACGCGCCGATGCGTTCCGTGGATGCCTTGATGCGCTCCACGAACTTGCGCTGTAACGCGCCGAGAATGCCAACGGTTTCGCCCAACAGTTGTTCGGTATATCCTACAATGGAGGTCATCGGCTGGCGCAACTCCTGAGAAATGGATGCGACCACTTCCGCCTGCTCAGTTGAGCGCGCGCTGGTCGTCCCTTTCTCGGCTTCGATGACGCGCATATTTGCTTCAGCGATTTGATTTTGCAAGCGAGCCACTTCCTCCAGCGTGATGCGCAACTCGCTTTCAACTTGAGTCGAAACTGCGGCAGATGCTCCTCTCTTAATTCCCCTTGAAAGACGCAGTTCTTCGTTCTCGTTTTTGAGTCGCTCTATGGCATTTTGCGCTTCTTCCTGCATTTTTGTAAGAGCCGCGAGGTTTTCGGCTTGCGAGAGTCCTTCCTGGGAATCTGCCTTCACCGCTTCCATCTGTTTGAGCAGGTCGCTGTTGCGTTTCTCCAAGTCTGTGATGCGCGACTGCGCCACATCCAAAGCTTGTTTGGTCTGCTCGCCTTTTTGCTCGAGCGAAGTCATTCTTTGCCCACGTTGAATGATCGGCACGAGTGAGATGGCAATGTTCGCCAGGAATGCCTGGTCTTCCGCGCTCCACAGGCGGTTGGAATATGGAGATAGCAACAACACGCCGCCAATAGGGTCTTTTTCGGGAGTCACAATCGGCACACTCATCAAGTGACCAGGGTTGGTGAGACCCAACAGATCGCTTAATCCCTTGATGTCGGCGGATGTACTGCTGGACGGCAATCGAAGCGGACGTCCGCGCTGGAGGGCGTTGGTGAGCATGGGGATGACGTTCTTGTTCATGCTCCCGCCATCGAGATTCTCTTCGCGGATCAAATCATACCCGCTGGCGATCTGCATCTGGTTTTTGTTATCAGTGAGATAGATGAGGAAGCACAGGTCGGCAAGCATGGTCTGCGCGATGGCGCGCGTGATCGCCTCGCTCACTTTATCCGCGGCGGATTCACCTGCCAGGGCCAGAAGCGCGTGGAAGGTCTTGGGATCTGTGCTGTAGCGGCGGCGTTCCCCGGAGGGAGCATCCTGCTGTTTTATGGTTGTTATTTCGTTTGAAGGCGCAGGGAAGCGTTGGGGCAGGGTCATCAATAAAGGATACGCCGCCATGTGCGCCAGCCGTACCGCGCCGGGGAAATCGCCGTCAACCCGACCGACCATCATGTACAGAAGATGTCCCGCGAAATTGAGCAGGAAGACAGCCATGCCGTACCCCCATCCATTTGGGCGGCGCACCACCAGAATGAACAAGCCCAAAACCGAGAAGCCAATACTCGCCAGTTGCCAGATGACATCGTATGTCGTTTGGTTATACGGCGGCAGGGGAGGTTGGGCTGAGTAGGCAACGTTAAGCACAAACGCCGCGCCGACAAGCAGACTCAATAACCAAGTGGCGGCGTCTGCCGGGCTGGGTTCAGGAAACGCCCAGAGCCAGATCATCCACACCAGCGAAAAGAGCGTCACCGCGCGATCTAGAGGAGGCAGAAAGAGGGGCAGGTTGATAATCCCTTGTATTCCTATTCCGCTGATGATGAATAGCCCAATCTGCGCAATAAGGAGCGCCCCAAGCCCCGACATCGTCCTGCGTGCCTGTGGGAACTCGCTCGAGCGCCAATGCACGAATGCGGCTTGCAACGCGCCAGCGATGGAAAACACAAGGATTAGGTGATAGACCAGGCTTCCTGCAGGTTCTGTGAGAACGGAAAAAAACTGGTTAAGAGATGCGCCCATGATGCTTGTGATTATATTCCACTTGTCGAAATCTGTCTTGAAATTTCAGTTGGAATAAATTACAGGAGCATGAATTATTCGCGAAGTTACGCTCCGACAACCTTTATAATGTATGCATGCGTCGCAATGCTCCCCATGCTGGGTTTGTTCTTGTACTTCTCTTGTCTGCCATCTTTACGCCTGTGATCTTTTCCGGTTACTCCGAATTAAAAAAGGCAACGACTTCAAATTCATATATCGAAGTCGCCCAGCATTATCAATCTGCGGCGCGGCGGATTCCCTGGCGCGCCGATCTTTACGAACTTTCCGCTCATGCCTACTATCATGCAAAAGAATATGCGCTGGCAGATGCCGCGTATCAAAAGGCTCTGCAGCGTAATGCCCTTTCAGCGGAGGGCTGGGTAGCGTGGGGCGACGTCAATTATCTGAACCATGAATCACAGCGCGCGGCTGAAATTTGGGAACGGGGGCTCAAACAGCAAGACCCATCTGAGAATCTTTATTCGCGTCTCGCGCAAATTCATCAGGAAAGCGGAGATTATCCCAAAGCCGCGCAATATCTTCAACGATATGTATCCGATCATTTGGAGGATGCCTCCGCGCATTATCGATTGGGACTCCTCTTGACCCTTTCAGATCCAAACGAAGCATTATCGGAATTGATCGCCGCCTCACAACTGGACCCTCAACTTGCTCCTGCTATTCAGACTCTGCGCGCCGCTTTGAATCTGGCCTCGTTAAACGACGCGCCCTCTGAGCGGCTAGTCATTATCGGGCGCGGACTTGGACTGGTCAACGAATGGCAATTTGCGCGCGCGGCTTTCGAATCAGCCATCCAAGCGGACGAGAAAAACGCCGAGGCGTGGGCTTGGCTTGGAGAGGCGAATCAGCACACAGATCAGAATAGCAGCGAACAACTTGATCAGGCATTGCGCTTGAATCCAAATTTATCCACGGTGCGCGGCTTGCGCGGGCTATACTTCCAGCGTTCGGGAAATTTTCGCGAGGCGCTGGCGGAGTTCCAGTCCGCCGCGACGATTGAACCGAATAACCCGGCGTGGTACGTTTCAATCGGCGAGTCCTATTCAAAGCTAGGAGATTTGATCCGCGCGCTCGAGGCATACCAATATGCAACAACGCTCGCGCCCGATGACGCAAATTACTGGCGTTTGCTCGCAATGTTTTGCGCGCAGAATGTGGTGAACTTGAATGACGTCGGTATTCCCGCAGCTCAACACGCGGTGATCCTCGCAAAGGACGACTCAAATTCGCAGGATTTGCTCGGTTGGTCCCTCCTGTTGGGTTCCCGTTACGACGACGCCGAAAGACACCTCACCCGCGCCATCGAATTGGATTCACAAAACGCCTCCGCGCATTTTCATCTTGCATTGGTTTATTTGCAAAAAGATGACCGCGCCTCCGCCTACGATCACTTGATCCAGGCGCGCGATTTGGGGAGTAAAGAAGCCGAATCTTTGTTGAACCAATATTTTCCCTAACTCTGATAAAATCCTTGCATGAAATCTTCCTGCCTATTTGTTGCTCCCCCTTTACCTTTAACTTCTCTCCTTGTTCTTTCCTCCTTCCTCGTTTTTCTATCCTCTTGCGCCCCCGCGGCAACTCCTGCCACTCCTCCCCCGGCATCCGGCGCGGTCCTCTTCCAGGATGAATTTGAAAATAACACCACGGGCTGGGATCGAGTCCTGAACGATAACGGCATCATGGACTACGACAGGGGCGGCTATCGAATTTTGGTGCAACAGCCGACAATGAATTTTTGGTCTACGCCTGAAAAGAATTTCCGCGATGTGCGCATCGAAGCGGATGTGATCAAATTGAACGGCCCCGCGGAAAATCGCACGGGTCTCATCTGCCGTTATCAAAGCGGGAATTACTATTTCTTCATTATCAGCAGTGACGGGTTTTATGCCATCGGCAAATTCATTGGAGGAAGAACAATATTACTCGGGCAAAGTGAAATGCAAGCCTCCGAGTTCATTCAATTGGATGCGATGAATCACTTGCGCGCGGATTGCGTTGGAAACACGTTGACCTTCTACGTGAATTTTAACCAGGTTGCCGTCGCGCAGGATACGGATTTTCCTTCCGGGGATGTCGGTGTGCTGGCAGGCTCATTTTTGCAATCGGGTGTGGATGTCTCGTTCGATCATTTTGTGGTGATACAACCGTAACAATCAGAGAATCGGAGATTAGAGATTGGTTTCTCCGATCTCTAAAATAATCTCCACGCGAAGCGTCCAGCCTCTAATCCTCTACTCTCTATGAAGATTTATTTAGATACCATCGGATGCAGACTCAACCAATCTGAAATTGAAAGCATGGCTCTTCAATTCCGCGCGGCGGGGCATGAGATCGTCGCGTCTGCCGAGATGGCGGATATGGCTGTTGTCAACACGTGCGCGGTGACGAATGAAGCCGCGGCTGAATCGCGCGGAAAGATCCGCCATATCGCGCGCGCGGGTGTGGATAAGATCGTCGCGACGGGCTGTTGGGCAACTTTGCAACCCAAAGAAGCGCTGGCTCTCCCAAATGTTCTTCATGTAGTGCCGAATTCTCACAAAGATAATCTTGTCGCGCAGACTCTCAATATTCATCCTTCACGCGAAGCGTTCATCCTTCATTCCTTCGACGTTGCTCAGGACAAGCCTTTCGACGCCGAACCCATTTCACGCCAACCTCTGCCCGGTTTGCATCGTCGCACGCGCGCTTTCATCAAAGTGCAGGACGGTTGCGACAATCATTGCACGTTCTGTATTACAACCGTTGCGCGCGGCGAAGGGCGAAGCCGCGCGATTGCGGATGTTATTCGCGATATTCAATCTGCATTGGATGGCGGCGCGAAAGAGATTGTCTTAACCGGCGTGCATCTCGGCTCCTGGGGACAGGGTTTCGGTAAACATTTACGCGACCTCATCAAAGCAATTCTGCGTGAAACGGCTGTGCCGCGTCTGCGCCTCTCTTCTCTCGAGCCCTGGGATTTGGATGAGGATTTCTTCTCGTTGTGGAATTCCTCCCGCCTCATGCCTCACTTACACCTGCCCCTGCAATCCGGATGCGAATCCACGTTGAGACGGATGGCGCGCAAGACCACGCCCGATTCGTTCCGCGAACTGGTATGCGCGGCGCGTGACGCGATTCCCGATGTCGCCATCACAACCGATATTATCGCGGGTTTCCCCGCTGAAACTGAGGCTGAATTTGCAGAGACTCTTGATTTTGTGAATGAGATGAATTTCGCGGGCGGACATGTCTTTACGTATTCGCCACGTCCAGGCACGGGGGCGGCAAGGATGAAGGGGCAGATCAAGCCTGAGGTCCGGAAGAGGCGGAATCACATCCTGCATGATGCGCTGGAAGAGTCCGCGAAATCCTATCGTGAAAGATTCGTCGGGCGGAATTTGTCCGTGCTGTGGGAATCTACTTCGGAGATGGAGGCGCGCGGCTGGCAAATGGAAGGGCACACCGAGAATTATCTGCGGGCGAGAGCCTTTGCCCCATCGCCGCGCTGGAATCAGGTGGACGACGTTCGGGTGAACGGGCTGGTTGATAATAGTTTGATGGGCGAAATTATATTGCGGTAATACGCCTATCAGTTATAATGACTTCACTGTTCATCTCCAGATACGTGTGAAAGAAAGTGTCGCATGGGATATATTTTTATTTCCTACAGCAAGAAAGATGTTGTATACGCAGAAAAACTTGTCAACGCGCTCCGACGCGAAGGGTTCAACCCCTGGGTGGATATGGATGAATTGGGCGCAGGCACGCATTGGCAAACCCGGCTGGAGAAGCAGGTCAAAACCTGCGACGCTTATATTTTGATCATGTCCCATAATGCCAGAAATTCGAGATGGGTGCCGGATGAATTGGTTACCGCAAAAAGTAAAAACAGGCCGATCTTCCCGCTTCTGCTGGACGATACGGAATTATTCCTGGCGATCCAGACCATCCAATGTGAGGATGTGCGCGGGGGCAAACTGCCCTCGGAAAATTTCTACAGACAACTTGCCAAAGTAACGCCAAGAAATAAGAAAGCAAGCCGGAAGGTGGATTCAGTCAGGCTTACGCAACAGGCGCGGCAAAAAAGGGTGGACCAGGCCGCAGAAAAAGCTTCGTTTTATTTATCCAAATTCGCAAACGGGGTGAAGGATTTTGTTGCGGTAGCCTCCAAAGTAACGTCGGATACGTACAAATCGGTTGCAAACAGTTCCGCGGTTAAAAATATTTCATCCAAAGCCAAACAAAAAACCAAACCCGCCAAAAAGAAGAAATAATATTTGGTTGACGTTTAATCATTGGTTTTGGAGTTGCCGCAGGCAGGGATAAATGTCACTATGTCAAAAGCGCATGGGGTTGTAAAATTGAATCGCCTTGACCAAGGAGAATACTTATGACCGCTCAATTGATTGATGGAAAATTGATCGCGCAGCAGGTGCGTGGTGAGGTCGCCGCCAACGTGGCGAAACGCGTCGTGGCTGGCAAGCCCAAACCGACTCTGGCGACTGTGCTGGTCGGCGACAGGGTGGATTCGGCGACTTATGTTTCAGCCAAGCAGAAGGCTTGCGCGGAACTGGGCATGGGATCAGTGAGTCACAATTTGCCCGGCGATATTTCACAGGAGGAACTTGAAAAACTCGTCACGAGCTTGAACGACGATAAGTCCGTCAACGGGATTCTCGTGCAATTGCCATTGCCTTCGCATTTGGATGAAGAGCGCGTCCTGCAACTGGTCAGCATCGAGAAGGATGTGGATGGATTCTCGCCGATCAACATTGGCCGCCTGGCGCAAAAGGGACGCGAACCGTTGTTCGTCCCCTGCACCCCGTATGGATCCATTTATTTGCTCGAAAAGGCAGGTGTCAAAATTGAAGGCGCAAACGCAGTTGTGCTGGGGCGCTCGAACATCGTCGGGATGCCGGCGGCATTGCTGCTGATCGGAAAGAACGCGACTGTGACAGTTTGTCACTCGCGCACGAAAGACCTAGCCTCTGTCGTTCGCGGCGCCGATATTTTGATCGCGGCGATTGGCAAGACCGAATTCGTACGCGGCGACTGGATCAAACCCGGCGCGGCGGTAATTGACGTGGGCATCAACTCCAAGCCCGATGCGACGAAGAAGAGTGGCTATCGCCTGGTGGGAGATGTCAATTTCGAGGAGGCGAAGGAAGTCGCGGGATTCATCACGCCAGTTCCTGGAGGGGTAGGTCCCATGACGATTGCAATATTGATGCGGAATACTGCACGGGCGGCTGAAATCCAGGATCCGTAAATTGGACTGCCATTCCCCTCATGCCACATAAAAAAGCGGAACATAGCGACTTGATGCAAAACCGCGCTTCGTTGACGCGCTTTGCATGGTTATCCATTGGCGCGGCATTCGCGACCATCGCGCTCAAAACGGGAGCATATCTTCTAACAGATTCAGTTGGTCTGTTATCAGATGCAATCGAATCGCTTGTGAACCTGGCTGGCGCGGTGACGGCATTGGTCATGCTGACCATTGCGGCGCGGCCAGCTGATGAAAGCCACGTCTACGGCCACAGCAAGGCGGAATATTTTGCGAGTTTTATCGAAGGCTTGCTCATTCTCGGCGCGGCGACGGGGATCGCCAGCGCGGCAATTCAAAGACTGCTCAACCCGCATCCGCTTGAACAATTGGGGCTGGGGCTGGCGGTTTCGATTGCGGCTTCCATCATCAACTTCATTGTGGCGCGGGTTTTGATCGCGCAGGGGAAGAAGCGCAACTCGATTACGCTCGAAGCAGATGGGCAGCACCTGATGACGGACGTGTGGACTTCGTTGGGAGTGATTGGCGGTATCGGGATCGTCGCGTTCACAGGCTGGACAACTCTCGACCCGATTGTGGCCATCGTTGTCGCGATTAATATTATTTTTACGGGCGGGCATCTCATCGCCCGTTCGACCTCCGGACTCATGGACGCGGCCCTGCCTGCCAATGAACAGGATGCGATCCAATCCGTGATGGCAAATTTTCGTGAAAGAGGAGTGAACTTCCACGCGTTGCGGACGCGTCAAGCCGCGGCGCGGCGATTCGTTTCCGTGCATATTCTTGTGCCTGGCGATTGGACGGTCCACGACGCGCATCACCTGGCGGAGGATTTCGAGTCCGATATCCGCGCCGCGTTGGGAGGCGTGATTACGGTCTTTACACACCTTGAACCCGTGGAAGATGAACTCTCGATGGAAGATATATTTTTGGATAGGGAACAATAATGCTATACTTTGACGCGCGGCATTCCTTCAAGTTTATCCAACAGTCCATCGGGAGGCGCTGTTCATGACCACTCAATCTCAGGATGAATTCTACAGTCTTAGCGATTCAGAAGCCCAACGTACTTATGTCAGCGTGCGCCGGGCGGCAGAGTGGGTGCCTTTCTTTCTCCCGCACCTCAAGCCGGGTTTCTCTGTCTTGGATTGCGGCTGCGGGGTCGGTTCCATTACTATGGATATCGCCGAACTCGTCGCGCCGGGTCAGGTGATCGGCATTGATATGGATGAAAGCCAGTTGGAGGTAGCCCTCGCTCACGCCAAACAACGCGGGCTGACCAATATCACGTTTGAGCAGGGTAGTATTTATCAGTTGCGCTTCGACGACAATACATTCGATGCGGCGCTAGCTCACACTCTTCTTTATCATTTATCGGATCAGGTACGCGCCTTGCGCGAGATGCGCCGCGTCTTGAAGCCGGGCGGAGTGGCAGCGGTCTCTGACGACGAATTCAACACCGTAACTTATTCACCCGAAAACACATCCTGGCATGAATTGATCGCTCTTTGGAAAAAGGTCGTTTTCCGCAACGGTGGCAACCCTGTTTACTCACGCCACCTGCGCAGTTTGATGTTGGAAGCCGGGTTTATAAAAACCGAGGGGCATGCGCTGGCGGTCGAACATTATGGCACATTGGATGAGACGCGCCGTTGGGCAGGCATTGTAAATGGTGTCATTCGCAGTCCAGATTTTGTCAAACTTGTCATCGCCGAGAATTGGATCACGCAGGAAGAATTGCAGGAGATGTACGGTGAAATTGAAAGATGGGGGGAACGCCCCGACGCTTTCTTCGCCATTATGTATTGCGCCGCCGTAGGATGGAAGTAGCGAGCATAAAGACTCGTATGCGATGACGGATCATTTTGACATTCTGATCAAACGCGCCAGATTGCGCGGCAAACCAGAGTCGCTGGTTGATATTGGCATTGCCAACGGACGCGTCGTATCGCTCGAAGAAAACCTGGCTGGCGAAGCAAAGTCAGTGATCGACGCTCAGGGAAATTTAGTGACCGAGTCCTTCGTCAATCCGCATCTGCATCTGTGCAAAGTCCACACACTGCAAATGATGGATGAAGAAGCGCTCGCCAGTTACAGCGCGGAGGGCATGGGTAAAGCCATGAACGCCATCGAACTGGCGGCGCGCGTCAAAGAGAAATATGACGAAGCGTGGATCATCAAGAATGTCCGCAAGGCGGTAGCGCAAGCCGCGATTTATGGGAATACACATATCCGCGCGTTTGCGGATGTGGACAGCAAAGCGCGCCTCGAAGGAGTCAAAGCGTTGATCCGCGCGCGTGGGGAGTTCAAAGGGATTGTCGAGATTCAAGTCTGCGCCTTCGCGCAGGATGGATGGGTGCGCGAGCCTGGTGCCGACAAATTAATGCGGCAGGCTATGGAATTAGGCGCGGATGTCGTCGGCGGCATTCCGTGGATCGAATACACGGAGGCAGACGTACAACAGCACGTCCGAGAAATATTTGATCTCGCGCAGGAATTCAACAAAGATGTCTCCATGCTCGTGGACGATGCGGGCGATCCTGGTTTGCGTTCATTGGAGGTGATGGCAGTGGAAGCCATTCGGCGAGGCTGGCAGGGACGCGCCCTCGCGCATCACGCCCGCGCCATGGCTTTGTATCCGCAGCCATATTTTCAAAAAGTTGCGGCATTGCTCAGGCAGGCGAAGATGGCAGTAGTGAGCAATCCGCACACGGGTCCGCTTCATGCGCGCGTGAAGGAACTCTTGGCAGAAGGCGTGACCGTGTGTCTCGGTCAGGATGACATCTCTGATGCCTACTATCCGTTTGGGCGCAATAATATGCTCGAAGTGGCATTCCTCGCCGCGCACTTGCTTTGGATGACGACAAGCCGCGAAATGGAAACGCTGTATGACATGGTTACTCTCAATGCGGCGCGGGCAATGAATGTAGGCAATCATCAACTAAAAGTTGGAGCGAACGCGAATCTGGTTGTGTTGGACGCGCCGAATGTGTTGGAAGCCTTGCGCGAGCACAGCGCGCCGCGATTTGTTATTAGTGGGGGCAAGGTGGTGGATTGCGCTAAGATGGAGTCCCTTGCCCGAACAGGAGAGTCCTCGTTCTGATCAGACTTCGGCATTGATCGACAGATCAGCGCGCTGGCAGGCTATGTGGTGGGGTTGATCTTCAAAGTGCCGACTGTGTCATAATTGAAATATTTTGCTTGAATATGTTGCCATTGACCCTGTTGGGTATATAATGCTGTACATAAA
>CAZIYY010000037.1:0-32559 GCA_964543585.1 uncultured Anaerolinea sp.
TCTTCGCCTCAGGCGCGGACTTTCCCAACGCGACACGAGCCTGCTTGAGCAGTTCAGGCAATTTGGCGAAATCCGCCAGGATGGCAGGCTTGAGCGAAGCCTGATGCAACGCCGCGGCGGGATGGAACATCGCGATCACGAAGCGCTCACCGACCTTTCGCATCTGCCCGTGCACCGCGCTGATCTTTGCGCCGGGGAAAAACTTGTTCATCGAATAACGCCCAAGCGTCACAATGATACTCGGATTGATCGCTTGTATCTGCCGCTCAAGATACAAATCGCATGAAGCCAGCTCCTCCGGCAGTGGGTCACGGTTGCCGGGCGGGCGGCACTTGACCACATTGCCAATCCACACATCTGAACGCGTCACGGCGGCCTGCGCTAGCAATTGATCGAGGAATTGTCCGGCCGCGCCCACAAACGGACGGCCTTGCTCGTTCTCATGGAAACCTGGTCCTTCGCCGATGAACATGATCTCGGCGTTGGCTGGACCCTCGCCTGGCACTGCCTTCTTGCGCGAATGATGCAGCGCGCAGTTCGTGCAAACCGAAACTTCCTTCGCAATTTGTGACAGAGATTCTTCAGCGGTCATCCATCCTCCGTTTACAAGTTGTCCGGCTCACAAATTTCAAACCGTACAACCTTCAAACATTTAGACTTTCCAACTTTTCCACATTCAGCGAATCCAACGTCATCAAAATCGCATCTTCGCTATTGTCCTTGTAATAACGCGGCCTGCGTCCCGATTCTTCAAATCCAAATTTACGATACATTTCCTGCGCAGCGGCGTTGCTCTCACGCACTTCCAAAAAAGACCTTCCTGCGCCTTCATCGATTAGATATTTCAGGGTTTGTGTTAGTAATTTCTTCGCAATGCCCTGCCTGCGAAAATCTGGATGAGTCGCAAGCGTGGCAATATGCGCTTCATCCACCAACAGCCATACGACGATCATGCCAGCAATGCGTCCATCCACTTCAGCAACCCAGCAGCGCGAGGCGGGGTTATCGTTCAACTCATAACGAAATGAACGTTCGGGCCACGGCAGGCTGAATGATGCCTTGTCAATGGCAACCACCTGATCAACATCATCCGTTTTCATCTTGCGAATGGCAGCGTTCATGAGGGTATCGGCTCGGCTGTATGCAAATAGATCGGCGCCAGCGAAGCCTCATCATCCACTTCGCCCTTCTGCCAGCGCGTCCACGCCAACTCAGCCAATATGGCAGGACGCCGCACCGATTGCGCGGGAGACACAAGACGCGCATTGTCATTCATTTCAATTAATCTTTGACGATCTTCGGATGTCAACTCACCGCACACAATAGATGGACTCTTCACTTCATCCATCAACGCTTCGATAGTCACGACTCGCGCCTCGCCTTTAGCCTGCCATCCGTTTCTCGAACTTTTATACCAGCCCAAAGCGAATCTGCCGCGTCCTGCTTGAAGCGCAACCGCCAGCGGAAACTTGGAGGATGGCTGAGCGTTCGCGACAATATCCAATGTTGGGATGCCAATCAATGGAATATGCCGCGCTAACGCGAGACCTTTGACCAAAGCCAAACCAACACGCAGACTCGTGAATGAGCCGGGTCCCAATGCCACTCCCAACGCGCGAATATCATCCATCGTCAAGCCGCAGCGAGTCAAAAGTTCAGAGATAGCCGGCGCAAGTTCAACTGTATGCCTCTGACTGCTTCGCCACGCGTATTCTCCAATGACCAGCGCGCCATCATAAAGCGCAAGCCCCACCTGCGCGGTGGAGGTATCCACTGCCAGCAACATCAGTTGCCTCCGAACGCGGCGTGACGAATCACTTCAAGCAGTTCATCATAGCGTTTGCCGCTGGCTTTGAATTTCATCTCGCGTTCTTCTTCATCAATATGTTCAAGATTTATCCACAAGCGTTCATCGGGAACAAGTCCATCCATGCGCTCGGGCCATTCGATGAGCAACGCGCCCTGGGCGAGCATCGAGTCGAGGTCCAGCTCTTCAGCCTCGGGCGTGGAGTCGAGGCGATAGGCATCCATGTGAAAGAGTTGGTTTTGATCCGCGCGTCGATATACATTGACAAGAATAAACGTCGGGCTGGAAACAGAATCTAATGAACCCCAGCCTTGAGCAACGCCTTGTGCGAAGGTGGTCTTGCCCGCGCCGAGGTTGCCCTGCAAACAGATCACGTCGCCCGTTTGCAGCGCCCCGCCCAAACGTTTGCCGATGCGGCGCGTTTGCTCGGGACTGCGGCTGAAAAAATCCATTGTGTGTGAATCGAGGATGGGCATTGAGGGGATTATATCAGGCGAGCGGATTCTACTCCACACCGCAGTGGACTCTCCGTTGGCTTTGAGTTAAGATGGTGAATACCGTCCCGCAGGTTTGGTGAATCGGTTGACCACTGCAAATCAACCTGCGGGACGTTTGATCAGGAGATGAACGATGCAGGATTATCTGAGTCGGTTTATTGAAAACTTTATCGCAGGCATTCCCAACCTGCTGACAGCGTTGGCGATATTTGTAGTCAGCCTTTACCTCGCCCGCATGATGAGCAAAATCCTTAGGCGCGTGCTCAGTAAACGGAAGGCGCCCGAGGGCGTTACGCATCTTCTTTCCCAATTGATCCTCTGGGCTATTGTCGTCATGGGCGGCATCACCGCCATGCAGCGCTTCTTCGACGTAACCGCTTTTCTCGCGGGTCTTGGTATTCTTGGTTTTACAATTGGCTTCGCCTTGCAGGACGTGATGAAGAACTTTGCCTCAGGCATTATCCTGCTCGTGCAGCAGCCGTTCCACATCGGGGAAGTGATCGGCGCGGCGGGCTTCGATGGAACGGTGCAGGAGATCGACCTGCGTACCACGCAAATGGAAACAACAGATGGACGCATCGTGACTCTTCCGAACGCCAGCATTTTGTCGAATCCCATCATCAACTACACGCGCGCCCGCAGGCTGCGCATTGATCTCAGCCTCAGCCTGCCTCACACCATCGAGCCAAACACAACCCGACAACTGATCCTAGATGCAATACAAGGCGTTGTGGGATTCGTCAGTGAGCCTGCGCCCGTTATTGTATTCAACAACCTGACGAGTTCTGCAATGGAGATGACGGTAAATTTTTGGGTTGACGCGACAAAGAACAAGTCTGTCAATGCGAAAGATTCTGCTTTATTGAATGTCATGTCTTCTTTCGGAAAACAGGGTATTGAGATTCCGTTTCCTACGCAAAGAGTGGTCGGACAAAATTAGCCCCACAACCCCTCTCTATTTTCCCTTGAAGTGGGAAGGGTCATAAGCCCAGTATCTCCCCAATCGTATGAGCGATGGTACGCGCGGCGGCGGGCCGGGCCGCGCGGCGGCAGTTTTCGATTACTTGTTGTCTTTCTGCAGGGCGTGAGATCCAACGCGTAAGTGTTCGCACTACATCCTGCGGTTTTGGCGCCCACACTCCAGCGCCTTCCTCCTCGACAAATGTCACATTGCCATCCTCCTGCCCTGCCACTTTGGAATATAAAATGATGGGCAGGTGAGCATTGAGCGCTTCAGCAATTGTGCCCGGACCCGCTTTTGTCACAATGAAATCGGATGCGCGCATAAAGTCCGGCATGTCGTGTGTGAAGCCGTAGATGAATGTAGGATTCTCCCATTTCTGTGATTCGAGATTCGCTTTCAGGCGCTGATTCCGCCCGCAAACGATGACCAGGCCCAAGTCCAAGCCTGAAGCGTCTATTTCACGCGCCGTCTTCGCGAGCGGGCCCATCCCTTCCCCGCCTCCCACCATCAGGACAATGGGCTTATCCATCGTCCATCCGAGTTTTTTTCTCAGGGTGTTTTTTCTGCCCTTTGGTTTGCAATATTTATCCGCGACAGGAAGCCCAACCACGCGGACTTTTTCGGGAGGCATGTTGTATTTGAGGGCGCGCTGACGCGCAATTTCCGTGGGGACAAAAATGATGTCGGCGCGTTTATCGTACCAGAGCGCATGTGTAGTCACCATATCGGTAACAACATTGATAAAGGGCGGACGGTTGCTGCCAAGCGCGCGCAAAGCGAACGTATTCGCAAAAGGATGGACGGTGACGATAAGATCGGCGGGATAACTGCGAATGAGGGCGCGCGCCGCCTGGCGTGCAATGGGCCACATCGTTGTGGTGATAATGCGCGCCTGGGCGCGTCCATCGGAGGCATGGAAACTGGCGCTCCAGAGTTGCGGCGCTTTGACCATATATGGATACATGTCCGCGGCGTGGTTGAACGGAGGCGGCGCGAAATCCTTGAAGAAATCCACCATCTCCGTTGTGACTGTTTTCTTATATTCAAGATGAATGGCTTCGATGATGGCTTCGGCGGCCGAGCGATGCCCGCCGCCTGTATCGGAGAAGTAAAAAACAATATGGGGTTTTCTAAGAGTTTTGTTCTTCATCTTTGTATTTGGTGAGGTTGATTTTTAGCAGTTTCGCGAGTTCGCGCGGCACAAGCAACAGTTTGTAGTATTCATAGGGAAATCTCAATTGTCAGTTGCCACAGGCGAACCACAGCCGAACTAGCGGCAAGAGCATGGCTTTGAATACACTGCAAGAAAACCTTGAGTTAAGTTGCAGATCCGCGATCACACACGTTTTTATTCGGGGTTGTTTCTTTTCGTTTCTTTCGTCCAACATAAAAACACGAAACAATAAACTGCCGATGCAAAGCAATACGACAGGATAAAGCTCGCGAGACCGTCCCCCAGGCCGGGCGCGAACGAATGAAGCCCTAATATGCTAAATATATTTAGGACGCGCTGACCATCGCGGAATGCAAGAATAATAAGGATAATTATGTGAAACACTCCAAATACAAAGATGCTTTTTGCAAACGCATCCAGGTATTTATTGGAAAACCAAGCTCTCATTGCCTTCTCCTGAAAATTTTTGATCACGACTCAATATCCCGGTTTATTCGTGAATGGTTGGCTGCCTGGCATATTCTTTTCCAACGTCGTAAATATGCCCGCCCATTACATAGGATTTTACATTATTCAAATTTCTTTTTGTGAGAAGAGCCCGCAGCGATCCCCTTGCGTAGAGACGGATAAAACGCAGTTTTCCATCCTTTCGTACGCGTCGAAGGGAAAGCACGTAGAGCGTCTCACGGAGAATATTTAGCGCAACTCCTCGAGCCGCGATTCTTTGGGTAAGGTCGTAGTCTTCGCCAAAGGTGAGCATTTCATTGTAACCACCCACAAGGTCGAATGCCTCACGCCTAATGATGGCGAGCGGCCCGGGCGCAATAGGACGATGAAAAACGATACTGCCCTCCACGAATAAATTTGCGACCAAGGTAAAGAGCGCGTCTCCCGATACCTCGCTATCTGGTCGAAACCATGTGGTAAAAAGTATGGGGCTCTTTTCTTCAATGAAACACTCGATCCGTTCAATAAAATAAGGGAGGGCTATGCTGTCGGCATCGATAAATATCAACCATTCCGCACTCGAAGCCCTTGCCCCTATATTCCGCTGGAGAGGCAGGCTTGCCTCTTTACTTACAATTACTTCAAGTTTTGGGAGTTTTGAGCCAAAAGACCGGGCTACTTCAACAGTCTTATCGCTCGAAGATCCGTCAACTACAACAACTTCAAAATCCTTTTTTGTCTGCTTCGCAAGGGAGGTTAAGAGGTGTGGAAGGAAATGTTCTTCATTAAGCGTGGGAATTACAATCGATATTTTACTCATTGGTTCCTCCAATTTTTCGTCTTAGGAATCGTGGTGTTCATTTTCGTGTTTCGTCAAATTGGTTTTGAGTCTCTTCGCCAGTTCGCGCCGCGTGAGCATGACGCGCCGGCCGCAGCCTTTACATTCGAGCCCGATATCCGCGCCGAGACGCGTGACCGTCCATTCGTAGGAGCCGCATGGATGCTGTTTGCGGAGGCGGAGGTGGTCGTTGAGGCGCAGGTCGGGAAGCATGTGTGGAAAAGGATCAAGGCGGAAGGCTTGTCCTGAGCTTCGTCGAAGGGATGAAGTTCAAGGAGCGATAATGTGTCTTCGTTCACTGACCCGCAAGATGTAAGAGAATAAATGGATTATACGTCAAGTTCAAAGTAAAAAGAATGCTTTGTGATACACTCACTAAACCTTGTCCACTCTGTGGGCAGGCAGGGATAAGGAGTCATCTTTGAAACCCAAACACTGGATCGTCTTCATCGCTCTCGGCGCAATCTGGAGTTCATCCTTCCTATGGATCAAGATCGGCGTGCAGGAAATTGGTCCCATGGCGCTGGTCGCCTTCCGCATGTTGTTCGGCGCGCTGACCGCCGCTGCGATCACCGTCTTTCAAAAAGTGGAATGGCCGCGTGACTGGAAAACCTGGGGCATCTTTGCCATCCTCGGTCCGACCAGCCTTGCCATTCCCATCTTCTTCATTTCCTGGGGCGAGCAGACGATTGACTCGGCTGTCGCTTCCATCCTCAATGCCACCACTCCGTTATTCACCATCCTCATCGCTCACTTCCTCTTGCAGGATGACAAGATGACCATCCAAAAAGTCCTGGGTTTGCTGATAGGCTTTGCAGGAGTAGTTGTCCTTCTTAGCAAAGACCTTACGGCAGGCGCACAAAATTCGGTAATCGGACAGGCGGCGGTGATTCTCGCCTCCCTCTTTTACGCAGGGAGCGCAGTCTATGGGCGAAAACTTACACAGCACGTTCAAGGCTCGGTACGCGGCGCGATGCTGCTCATCACATCCACGATTTTTATGTGGATCGTCGGTCCGCTCACGGAAAAGCCTTTTGAATTCCCTGCTCTGCCTCTTACCTGGATCGCAATTCTATGGTTGGGCATCCTGGGCTCAGGTCTGGCAGTGATCATGCTCTGGTATCTGATCCATGAGGTGGGTCCCACGCGCGCGTCTCTGGTGACCTATCTCTTTCCTGTCGGCGGAGTCATTCTGGGCGTGATCTTTTTGAACGAGCATCTTTCATGGCAGCTACTCGTTGGCACAATATTGATCGTTGCCAGCCTCGCAGTTGTCAATTGGCAGCCAGCCCGGGCAGTCGTAAAAGCGGCGTAGAAAGTTTGGTTGATGAAGCCTGCCTCCCGCGCGAACGTTCCGTTTTTGGAAAAGTATGAATTCATCATTCCGCTTACGTTGTTTGCGCTCTTCCTGGCATTTACCCTGCCAGGTATTTCATGGGGCGCGCCAAGCATCTGGCACCCGGACGAGATCGTTGTGCGTTCGATCAAAGCCCTGTATGGCGATTGGAAGTTCAGCGAGATCAATTTTAACTATCCGGACCTGCCGCAATACGTAATGTTCTGGCTGGGAAAAGCGATCCTTGCGCTCGGATATTCAGATACGGAGATTCTGGTCGCCTCGCGCGTCCTTTCGGCGCTGCTGGCAGGCCTGACAATTATCCTTGCTTACATCATTACGCGTCGCGCAGGCGGCAGCATTTATGTTGCAGGGTTAAGCGGGTTGTTTCTGCTCTGCGTCAGCGACCTCTCTCATAATGGCCGCTTCGCGCATAACGATACGTACACTGTCTTCTTCGCCACACTTTCGATTCTGTTCCTGCTCAATTACAGCAGGGCGGAGCAAAGAGGCTGGCTGTACGGCTCCTTTTTTACCGTTGGCATGGCGGCTTCGAGCAAATATATCGGAGGCAGTCTGGTAATAGCCCCCCTTGCGCTTTACCTGATCCTGCAAAGAAAAAATCTCAGGAAGGAATGGTTCCAGATTGGAGAGACCCTATTCATCAGCGGTGCGCTCACTTTTTTGGGATTCGCGGTCGGCACACCAAAATCACTCTTCTGGATGTCCTACTTTTTCAAGCGAGTGTTCGCCGCGCTTGAATGGCAGGTCACCTGGGGCCGGCGCGAAGACAGTTTGAGAGGGATTCTGGGTCAATATGCAGTCATGGAAGATAGCCTGGGCGCCGCCCTTTTCCTCTTCTTCGCCGCCGCAGCGCTATGGGCGTGTTTTCGAGTAATACAGGCGTACCGCAGTGGCTCATTCGTTCAATCCTCGAAGACGGGCGTATTCGCCATCCTTCTCCTTGCAATTATTTCCATTGATCTCCCCATGATGATCTCGTACAACTACCAGCCGCGTTACTTCCTCACGTTCATGCCCATGCTTGGCATCCTGGCGGCATTTTTCGTTGAAGACGTTTACGGGCGCGCGCAACAGTTTGCGAAGCCTGTGTTTCCAGCCGCGCTGATCGTTGGTGTGGGGATCATCGTTCTGTATTCCCTTGCGCGCCTTGCCAGCGTCACCCTGCTTTTCATGAACGACGCGCGCTTCCCTGCGAGCGAGTTCATGAAGACACTTCCCATGGGCACATCCCTGGAACATACCAGCTACCCGCCCGCGTTTGCAGACGGGTATTTTAAACATGAACATAATTATCCATTGTTTTTCAAGATGGGGACAACGGACGAAATCCCCACAAACAAGTCTTATGAATTCAACGCGGGCGAAGCAGGATTGGACGACCGCCAGACGGACTATCTCATCATTGATAGTTTCACAGCAGATAAATTCAAGGACCCATATTTCTGTGAACAGGTCCCGCTGGAGTGTGAATTCTTCAAGCAACTGGAAACGGGCCGTTCCAACCACTACCGCCTGATGGCTGACTTCAAATATTCACTGCCCCGCTATCTGCCGCAGGTCCATGTTTTATTTGCAAACCCCGAAATCCGCATCTACGAAAGAATCAAATGACAGATCATCGTTCAGGCTTCATCGCCATTATCGGCCGCCCCAATGTCGGCAAATCAACGCTAGTCAATGCGCTGTTGGGTCAAAAGATTGCGGCGGTATCGCCGAAGCCGCAGACCACGCGCAAGCGTCAGTTGGGGATTCTTACAATGGACTCCGCGCAACTCGTCTTTGTGGATACGCCCGGTATGCACAGCCCGCGTCATAAGCTTGGAAAATTTCTGAATCAGGAAGCGGAAGGATCGCTCGAAGGTGTGGATGTGATTCTCTGGCTCGTGGATATATCCGTTAGACCAACGGATGAGGACAAACAGATCGCGTCCCTGTTAAGCCACACCCCGCGTCGGACTCCGCTTGTGCTTGCCGCAAACAAAATGGACCTGGTCCCCGCTGAGGCTTTGACTCCGCGTCTCGAAGCGTATCAGGAGTCGTTGAAGAAGGCCCGCGTTGAGCCCGGTCGAAACGACCCGAAGGTCATATCCGTCTCTGCCGCGCACAATCAGAATCTGAATGAGTTAATTGAGTTGTTGGTTTCGTTGTGTCCATTCCGCGCGCCTGAATTTGACGAAGAGCAGGTCACGGACTCGTATGAGCGCGACATCGCTGCGGACTTGATCCGCGAGGCGTGTTTGCATAAATTGCGCGAGGAAGTGCCGCATGGCGTTGGCGTGCGCGTGGATGAATTCACCGAGCGCGCTAATGGGATGCTTTACATCGCCGCGACAATCTTTGTGGAACGAAATTCGCAAAAAGGAATTTTGATCGGCGAGGGCGGGAGTATGATGAAAGCCATCGGTTCCGCGGCACGCAAAGAGATCGAAGAGATGGGCGGACGTAAAGTGTTCCTGGAGTTACGCGCGAAGGTCTTGAAGGATTGGCGTAACGATGAGAACGCCATGCAGAGGCTGGGGTATCGGATCGAAAAGAAAAAACGGGGTAAATATGCTTAATCCCAAACTTAAGGAATCAGCCACGGATTACACGGATAAGCACGGATTTTTAAATTAATTGTTGGAGAACGGGCTAAACGACAAGCCGACCCTTAATGCTGGGTCGGCTTATTCTGTGTAAATCTGTGAAATCCGTGGCTAAAAGTTCGAAAGATTAAATTCGGAGTGAGTCATGTCTACTGCGCCTTCAATGGCCTGAAACCCGCGCCCAGGGCTTCATGCGCCACCCCAATGACCATGAACGCGTTTGGGTCAACTTCATGGACGATCGCTTTGAGCGTTGCCACCTCCGCGCGCGTGACGACGCAATACAAAACAGGACGATCCGCTCCTGTATATGCGCCGACCCCTTCAAGGACGGTCACGCCGCGTTCGAGTTCCTCCAGCACTCGTTGCGAAACGGCATCCGCTTCGCTGGTGACGATCATCGCGGTGCGGATCGTCCCGCCGCCTTCGAGTGTCGTTTCAGCCACCAGGCCGCTCACGTAGAGGGCGATCAACGCATATAAGGCTTGCTTCCATCCAAAGACAAGACCTGCGCCGAGGATGACGGCAGTATCAACTATTAAGTAACTTTGCGTGATGGGAATGCCGCGCCAGTGATTGAGGATGCGCGCAAGGATATCCGAGCCGCCGCTTGAACCGCGCGCCCGATAGACGAGTCCATAGCCGATGCCGCTGACAATCGCGCCATACAGCGCATTCAGGAAGATGTCGCCTTTGAGGTCGTTGATAAGAGCCGTGCCCGCGCCGTTCGGTCCGAACAAAGGAGTTTGTAATAACAGGTCGGTCAAAAGGGAATAGGTAAAGATGGCGAGGGCAGTCCGCAGGACAAAACTGCGTCCGCCGAGAAAACGCCAGCCCAAAGCAAACAGCGGGATATTGCCGATCAGGATCATCAAGCCGATGGGCCAGCCCGTGAAGTGGTTGATCAACTGCGCGATCGCGCTCACGCCGCCAAACGCCAGTTTTGAAGGCACGAAGAACAGCCGCAGCGATAGAGATTGTATCAACGCCGCAAGGACGATCAGGGAGGAATCACGGATAAGAGGAAAATATTTTTTCATTGCTTTCCTTCTGAACGTTTGCAAGTTAAAAAGTTGGAACGTTTAAACGTTCCAACCTGCCAACTTTCAAACAATTTCGACTCCCGCCATTTTTTCGATCACACCGACGACTGCAGAGTTATCCAACTCACCCATGCCCAGGTCAATCATTTGTTGAAAGAGTTGTGTATTCTCGATGGTGGAAGATACAGGCACATCGTATTCCCTGGCGGTTTCCAAAACGATCTTCAAATCCTTCAACTGCATCATCGCTTTGAAGCCGGGATTGCGATTCCCGTCGAATAATCTTGGCGGCTTGACGTCAAGAGTCCAGCATTGAGCTGCGCCGCCTTTGATCGCTTCCACTACCTTGCGCGGGTCTACGCCTGCCTTCTTCGAGAAGACAAGCAGTTCGCCCATCGCCACCATCTGCGCCGCGACCATGATCTGGTTCGCGGCTTTGGCTACCTGTCCCGCGCCTGAGTCGCCGACATGCGTGACTGTCTTCCCCATTGCCATTAGAACCGGCATCACCTTCTCAAGCGCGGACGCGTCCCCACCGACCATGATCGTGAGAGTCCCGTTGCGCGCGCCGATATCGCCGCCTGAAACGGGAGCATCAAGCGCCAACACATTTTTCGCGGATAATTTCTGCGCGATCATGCGCGCGGAGGCGGGCTTGATCGTAGAGTTGTCAACATAAATGAGTCCATCGTGCGTGCCTTCGATGATTCCGTTTTCGCCCAAAACAACTTTTTCCACATCCGGGGTATCGGGCAGATTCGTGAACACAACGTCAACTTGAGATGCAACTTCTTTCGGGGAGTTCGCGGCTGTCGCGCCTTCTGCAACGAGTTCATCCACCGCTGGGCGCGAACGATTATGAACGACAAGAGAGAATCCCGCCTTGAGGATGTTGCGAGCAATGGACTTGCCCATTAATCCGAGTCCGATGTATCCGACTTTGAGCATAATGACTCCTGTCTCTTTGCGAAAGCATGTCCTGAGGTTGAAAACCGAAGGATCAAACCTTTGCAAAGATAAACGCGAAGATTTTTGGGATTATAACCTTTGGAAAATTAGTGATCCGCCAATCATCGCAATTTTTTGGGACGGAGGATTTATTCGGTCAAATCTCTCCCCCTTCTCCGGCGAGTCGTTGGCTGTCAACCCAAAATTGACGTTCACTTCACTCCCCGTCATCATCGCCTGCTGCGCCGGGCTGTTCCACCTTTAGAACTTCCCCATGCATGTTGATGATAATCTTGAAGCCCATCATTCCAAGATATGCGCGCATATCTTCAGGGATTCCTGCCTGCAATACCTGATCGAATCGCTTGTCAATGTTTTTCAATTGCTGTTCGATGGCGGCTTTGGTGAACACATCCTCCTGCCCGAGCATCTTGGCGGTTTGCTCGGAGATGAATCCCTCACTGCCTTTCATCAATTCCGTCATTTGGGATAATACCTGCCTGTCCACCTGTTCCGAGGGGATGTGGCGGCGGAATCCATAATCATCCACCACGTAGCAGGGTTCATCGCCTACGAAAGCGGTCTCAGCGGCCCTGCCTGATTCGTCAACAACGAGTCCAGCGAAGAGAGGTTGGCGAGGCATATGGATATCCGTTCAATTAAAAAATTTGGACCCGCGTTCCCTCACCCGGCTTGTGGATATAATCCACATCCGGCGGGACATTGGGCTTGGTCCAGCGATAAATGAACTTCGCGGCATCTGACGGCAGGTTGATGCAGCCATGACTGCGCGGACGACCATAATCGTTATGCCAGTATGTTCCGTGGAAGGCGTTGCCCGCGCCGGTGAAGAACGAACACCAGGGCACACCCGGCAGGTTAAAGATGTTCTCGATTGCGTCGCCCTGATTGGTCATGTGAACCGAAGGACCTTTATGATACGTGCGAAATTCACCTTTCGGAGTCTCGGTGCCTTTTGCGCCGCTCGAACAGCGTTGTGAGAAGACCAGTTTCTCCCCTTCAAAAGCGGTTACCATTTGAGTGGATAAATCCACGATGATGCTTTTCTCCTCATCAGGCACGTCGGGCGACAACAGTGACAGTTCGCCGTCTGGCACGAGCCTCATGTTATACGACGGAACATAAAACGACTTCTTGAGATGGAAATCGTAAATCTCGTACCAAATGCTTTTTTCCTCGCGCGTGACGATATATCTCTTCACCCAATGCGTTGTGCCATAAAACAAACGATAACCTCGTTCGGCGTATACATAAGGCTCTTTCCCCGTATCGCTGAATGGGACGGTAATCTCTCCCACCTGCCCGGACTTGGGAATGTTGAATTTTGGCTTTTGATAATTCGTTTCCACAGGCTGGACCCAGCCTGAATACGTATACCCCTCTCCATTGACTTGGTACCACGCGCTGTTGAACGGATTCCCCTGCTCGCCATTTTCGTCTACGAATGTGATGTCCACAATTTCATCGCGATTGAAGTGACGTATTTTTTTGGCGGTGAATGCAGGCCCGTCATAAAGCGGGATGCTGCTTAACGTGATCCTTCCCTGCTTGATTGGTGACGCGGAAAACGCGCGGTCAAAGCGCAGTTCGGACAATGCGAAAGCAAGCGAGCCCGCGCCGGCAAGTTTGAGAAAATCACGGCGGGATATTTGAGGATTGAGCATGACTATAGTTTAACCGCGAATGGGAAGAATCTTTCCCTTCATTTTCTCGAACGTTCAGATGGCTCAAATCATACTTTTAGCGTCCTTGCGGATGCCGCCACGCCGGTTTCGTATAAAATATCTGCTCTGGAGCAGGAGCATTTGCGCGTGATTCTCTTGGACCGAAGAAACCGCGTGATGGAAACCATCGAAGTTTATAAGGGATCGGTCAATTCTTCGCAGGTGAGAGTTGGCGAAATCTTCAAGGAAGCGATTCGCAAAAACGCTTCGGCTGTGGTCGTGATTCACAATCACCCCAGCGGAGACCCAACCCCCAGCCCCGATGATGTGGCTGTGACACGCGCCATCGCGCAGGCAGGCAAATTATTGGATGTGGAAGCGCTGGAACATTTGGTGATCGGTCAGGGGAAGTGGGTGTCGTTGAAGGAGAGAAGCTTGGGATTTGTATAACCCAAAAAACTCTTGATTAATTGAGCAAAACGGTGTATCTTTGTTGTAGATACAGAAAGGAATCAACAGTATGCTAACAAAAGTTCAACGCTGGGGCAACAGCCTTGCTTTACGAATACCAAAGGCGTTCGCCCTTGACGCTCAATTGGAAAACGATTCGCTTGTGGAAATTTCGTTTGTTGACGGTCAGATTATTGTCAAGCCAGTCACTGCGCCGAGTTGGTCACTGGAGGAATTATTAGCGGGCATCAACAAAAACAATATCCACCATGAAACTGATACTGGTATTGCAATAGGAAATGAAGTTTGGTAAACGATGGCATATATTCCCAACAGCGGCGACATCGTTTGGATTACTTTCAACCCACAGGCTGGGCATGAGCAAGCCGGACGCCGCCCTGCATTGGTCTTATCGCCAGCGGCTTATAACGGCAAAGTTGGATTAGCCATTCTTTGCCCTATTACGAGTCAAATTAAAGGGTATCCCTTTGAGGTCATAATACCTGATGGTCTGAAAATCAGCGGGGCAATATTATCCGACCAGGTGAAAAGCCTCGATTGGAAAGCAAGGCAGGCGGAATTCGTTGGCAAATTGCCGTCCGATAAATTTAATGAAGTCGTGCAGAAGTTAAGCGCTTTGATACGTCAGCAGATTCAAAATCCATAGACCGAGATGACCCAACAAGAAACAATTTGTTAGCCATCGCGCAGACAGGCCAATTATTGGATGTGGAAGTGCTGGATCATTTGGTGATCGGTCGGGGAAGTGGGTGTCGTTGAAGGAAAGAGGGTTGGGCTTTGCGTGAAAATCAAAACGGTCGTATAGTTGGATTGTAAGGAGACCACTCATGAACAAAACCCGACTCAGCCTATACTACCCAGCCACCTATCTAACCGTCGCCGGGGTGTTGTTGCTTGTCGCGCCGCAGTTTTCGATGCGGCTTCTGTTCTCGAACGGCGACTACGATGACGTATTCCCCCGCGTCGCTGGGATGATGATCCTGGGGCTGGGCTTGATCGTCATTCAGGTTATCCGACTGCGACAGGAGCAGCTCTATTCCACACTCTGGGCGATTCGTTTCCTTTTCTGCATCGGTTGGCTTGGTTTCTACTTCTACACCAGAGATCCCTATTTTCTCGTCCTGCTCGCCATCGTGGGCGTAGGTTTCATCTGGACAGGCGTCAATCTTTTGCAAGAGCGCGGGGACAAGGCTTAATACAGGTTGTATACTCTCTTCTGTCCGATGGGGAGTAGCTGTGGCGCTTCGCGCCAGTGGATAGTCGTCAGGACAGAGCCTTCGCACCCAACGCCGCTCTCAGCTACCATAGACTTTAGCGAGACCACCGCAACATTGGTTGTTGGTGATCTTTTTGTTTGTCTTGACGCAAAAGAGAAGTCAGGTGTACAATAGTTTTAGGCAAGGCTAAAATTTATTTTAGGTGTTCCTTTCATGGAAGGTCGAAATATTTCGCAAATGAAGTAGATGGTGGATGACATGTTGAAATTGGACTCAATTCGAAATACACGCAAGCTTGAAAATGGACGGCAGCAAGCGTCGAACGGCCGTTTGGTCGACCTGCGCGCCGTGGTGAAGACCTATCAGAGTACAGCCGGCACTTTCACCGCGCTCAAAGGCGTTGACCTGCAGGTCGAATCGGGCGCCTTTGTCTCGATCATCGGCAAGTCCGGGAGTGGTAAATCCACGCTGATCAACGTGATCACGGGAATAGACCGTCCCACTTCAGGCGAAGTCATCGTCGATGATGTTCGCATCCACATGCTTAACGAAGAGCAGATCGCTGTTTGGCGCGGCCGCTCGATTGGCGTGATCTTCCAATTCTTCCAACTCCTGCCCACCCTGACTGCCGTTGAGAATATTCTGCTTGCCATGGATTACGGTAGACAGTACTCCCCAGCCGAGCGGCCCGAGCGCGCCCTATATCTGCTTGAACTGGTGGGCATGGCAGACTGGGCGCACCGTCTTCCGAATTCTTTCTCAGGCGGACAGCAACAATGCGTGGCGATCGCCCGTGCCCTGGCGAACGATCCAGTCCTTCTTACTGCGGATGAGCCAACCGGCAACCTGGATTCGAAGTCCGCGGAAATGGTCTTCCGCCTCTTTGAGAACCTGGCGAAAGCTGGAAAAACGATCCTCATGGTCACCCATGATAACGAACTAGCCGCACGCGCCCAACGCACGATTAATCTGGCCGATGGCCGCATCGTTGATGAGTTCACGAATCGTTAGGAAGCTTCTGGAGTCTGAAATGGTTGAACAAGGCTTTCATTCAAATACAAGCGAGTCGCAACCACTGATCAATCTGCGGAACGTGGTCAAGACCTACAACAGCCTGGCAGGCCCAGTGACTGCGCTGCAAGGCATTGACCTGCAAGTCTTTTCCGGAGAGTTTCTCATCGTTACGGGAAAATCCGGCAGCGGAAAGACCACCCTAGTGAACATGGTCACCGGGCTGGATCGCTCTACCTCCGGAGAGATCTGGGTGGACGGCACTCCTCTGCATCGTCTTAGCGTGGAAAAAGCTGCCAGGTTACGCGGCAAAACCATGGGCGTGGTTTTCCAATCCTTTGAGCTTCTACCCACCCTGACAGTCCTCCAAAACGTGATGTTGCCTATGGATTTCGCGCGGCGATATTTCCTGCGAGAACAACGTCAGCGCGCTATGCAACTGCTCGAACAAGTGGACATCTCTGAACATGCCAGGAAATTGCCGACAGCCTTATCCGGAGGTCAGCAGCAACGGTTGGCAATTGCACGCGCCATGGCCAACGACCCGGCGATCCTGGTGGCGGATGAACCGACCGGCAGCCTGGACTCAGCGACTGCAACCGCAGTTGTCGATTTATTCGTTGACCTGGTCCGGCAGGGTCGGACGATTCTTCTGGTCACACACGATAAGGATGTGGCCAAACGAGGGTCGCGGATCATCATCCTGTCTGACGGTGAACTGATCGACTCTGAGAGAAGGGAAGGGATAAATGCTTAGGCCGCGCTGGTATAAAGTCATCAATGATCTATTTGGCAACAAGACGCGCACATTATTGATTGTGCTGTCCATGGCGGTTGGGTTGTTTGCCATCGGGATCATTCTCAGTGCCCGCTTCATTTTGTCTGAGGGGCTGGCGCGCAGTTTTGCTGCCATCCACCCATCAAGCGGCACCGTAAGAACCATCGAACCCTTCGATGAAGACTTTCTGCAGTCTGTCCGTTCCATGCCGGAAGTACAGGAAGCAGATGCACGTCGAAATATCTCTGCACGCGTGGAAGTCAGTCCGGGAGAATGGAAAAACATTTCACTCTTCGTGATCGCGAATTACGATGATATCCGAGTGAATAAAGTTGCCTCGCAGAGTGGGGCCTGGCCTCCACCCGAACATGAAGTCCTGATCGAACGCGCCGCGCTTTCAGTCATCGATGCTCAAGTCGGTGAAATTGTGCGCATCAAGCTGCCCAACGACACGCAACGAGAAATACGCATTTCTGGTTTAGCGTACGATCCCGCTCAGTTACCTGCCCCATTCGATGGGACCCCGTATGGATATATCTCTTTTGATACGCTGAAGTGGCTAGGGGAACCCTACGGATACAACGAGTTATACGTGATTGCTACTCATCCCGAAGATAAAATCTGGGCACAGCATGTGGTGAATCTCGTCAAGGACAAAGCCGAAAAATCGGGCTATACGATTCCGTTGAGTATGACGGCGGAGCCGGGGCAGCTTCCAATGGACGATGTCCTACAATCGATTCTGCTGCTCATGGGATCTCTCGGCGTGCTCTCATTATTCCTAAGCGTCTTTTTGGTGGTCAACACGGTCTCCGCGCTGCTAGCCCAGCAGAAACGCCAGATCGCGGTGATGAAGGCGATCGGTGGTGGGAGCATACAGATTCTGGGTATGTATTTGGTGATGGTCATTTCCTATGGAATTCTGGCATTGTTGATCGCTGTACCACTTGGCATCTTGGGTGCACGCGCGCTTAGCCAGATGCTGGCCGCCATGTTCAATTTCAACTTGCCCACGATGCAGATCCCGTCGCAGACGATCCTGACCCAGGCGGTCATCGGGCTGGTACTCCCGGTATTGGCTTCACTCTTTCCCTTCCTTTCCAACTTGCGTATCAGTGCAGCGGAAGCGATGAGCGCCTATACGATGGGGAAAGGTCGCTTCGGCAAGAACTGGATCGATCAGCTCCTTTCAGGTTCGAATTTGTGGTTCACACGGAAAATTTCGATCCGGCCCATTCTGCTCTCGATCCGGAACACCTTTCGCAGCAAGGGAAGGCTGGCGCTTACCTTGACCACGCTTACTTTGGCATCAGCCACCTTCATCAGTGTTTTCAATGTGCGAGCTTCTTTATCCAGCACCGTGAATGACATGATGAAGTCGTACAATTTCGATATCTGGCTGACGTTCGACCGGTCTTATCGTTCAGAAAAGGTTCAACAAGAGGCTCTGAGTTTGCCTGGTGTAACACAAACTGATGTATGGCTTCAGTTGCCTGCACGCCGCGTGCGTCCCGATGGAAGTGAAAGCGGGATGATGTATATGTTTGCGCCTCATGTCGATGCCTCCAGCCTGATCCGCTCTCCTGCGATATCTGAAGGTCGCTGGTTGACACCAGAAGATGACAATGCTGTAGTGGTTCCTTCTGGCCTCTTCCTGAATGAGCCAGATCTCAGGCTTGGCAAGGAAATTGTCCTGAAAATCTATGGGAAAGAACGATCCTTCAAGATTGTGGGAACCTATGTAGGTAGTACTTTCGCTTCAATTATTTATGCAAATTATGACTACATTGCCAAGGTTGCCAATCGGGTTGGCGAGGCAGATTCACTGCTGGTCACTACGCAAACGCACGATCCGGCATCGGTGGATATCGAAAGCAACGCGTTGGAGCAATACTTTGAACGAATTGGACTGCGAGTTAGCAGTGTTACCACGCTCACAAATGAACGGGCCGAAGCGGAGGTTGCTTTCGATGCAATTGTTGCCTTGTTACTTGTCATGGCGATCCTGCTGGCGCTGGTGGGAGGACTGGGATTGATGGGCACGATGAGTATCAATGTTCTGGAGCGCACGCGCGAGATCGGTGTGCTACGTGCTATCGGTGCGCCCAATCGCGGCGTGGCTCAGGTCTTTATTTTGGAAGGGATCACCATTGGGCTGTTGAGTTGGTTCATGGGGGCTCTGCTTGCCATCCCGATGAGCCAGGGCTTGAATGGGGCTGTAGGAGTCCGAATGATGGGCGTGCCCTTGACTTATTCCTACTCGATGCCAGGTCTCTGGCTGTGGCTGGTTGTTGTCCTCCTTTTGAGTGCCTTGGCCAGTTTTATCCCAGCCCGCAATGCCTCCCGCCTCACTGTTCGTGAAGTGCTGGCTTACGAATAAAAAGATAATCTGATATTCATAAATCAGGGAAGGTGGGTGTCGTTGAGAGAAACCGGATTAGGGCCTGCCTAACGTTTAAACGTCTGAACGTTACAAACTCCTCTTCACCCCAAACTCTCGAAACTCCCCCGTCGGATTTTCCCATTCAACTTTTGACTCATCCACCCGCGAGGCGCGTGGACCTGCTTTCATCATCTCGATGAATCGTTCCACTTTCTCGCGTTCCCCCTCTGCGACTGCTTCGACAGTATCCCAGCCAACGTTGCGAACCCAGCCTGTGACTCCGATTTCTCGCGCATAATATTCCGCGTGCGCGCGGAAAGCGACTCCCTGCACGCGTCCCTTCACCCAGACGTGCGCGCGCACCCTTCGGTCATCATCTGGCATAGGTCTCTGGCTCATTGCCATTTTTCTTTCTTCGCATCGCGCCCAGTATGCCAACAAACGGGATGAACAATACCAAACATAACAAAACCAAATACGGGAACATGTTTGCGAGAGCAGAGCCAACGGGGTTTTCTCCCAACACAGACGCGCGCCAATCCGATTCGAGTTTTGCGAGCGAGAGTCCGTAAACACTTTCGACGCCGAGTTCACAGTCCACGCCGTCTGCGTAAGCAATTGCAAGACTCAATAATTTTTCAGAGCCGTATGTGTTGTGAAGGTAGTTGGTAAACGATCGGGATTCGGCATACGCCAGAAACGCCTGATCCGCATTGGGCGGGAAAGAGGCGCACAAGTCCTTGATCGGAATCAAGGACTTGTGCGCGGCAGAGTCCATGAGCACGCGGTCATAATCGGGATTTGGATTTATCTCCGCAAGAGTCGCCATGCCCTCATTCAGCCAGGCGGGGATGTTGTTATATCCCGCGCCCACGCGGCGATAAAGCAGGATGTGCATGAGTTCATGCGGGATGCGCTGTTCCATGAAACTGCTTTGATTGGCGCCAGGCTCGATCATCACCATCACGACCCCGCCCGCGGTGTTGGCATGACCCGCCACCCATTCATCGCTGTTGAGATATAACGTGCCGCGTAAATCATTTTCATTTGCATAAATAAAAATATCAATCGGTTGTGTGAGATCAGGAGGCATCAGCCTGCTGATGGATTGCAAACCAGATTGGGCGGCGTTCAACGCAGCTTCGCTGAAATTCTGGTCGCCGTTATACCAGTGGACCCGCAGCGCGCCAGCCTCAAGCGTTTGCCATGCGAAGCGGGCGTCGTCGTAACGAACAAAATAGGTTTCGCTTTGCGCGGCGCTTCCATCGGCGAGCGTGACTTGATAACTCCATCGCAGGATCGTGAAAGGGCGCAAAATATTTTGCCTGGTGTCGAAAACATATTCCGTTGTGCCATCCGCCTGGATCGCAAGGGGCTGCGTATGCGTGATCCCCTGCGCTTCATCGAAAATGACGATGGTCACATTTTGGATTTGGATCGAAGCCTTGATCGTAGCGACAAACGTGACCCCCTCCCTGAACTTAACCGAAGCCCGCACGTTTTCCAGCACGATTCCTGACTGCGCCCGCGCCTGCCGCGCATTAAATAAATTTATCGTGGCTATCACGATGAGAACGAGAAGAGTCTTCACAGTCCTCATATTACCTCCCTAATAAGACAATCAGTGGAGTCAGAGTTAATGGGCTAAGCAGTGTGCCGATGAATACGATTGCAGTAACCAGCGACGAATCCAATTGATATTCCTGTGCGAGGATGGTCGTATTCACCGCCGCAGGCATGGACGCCTGTAGGATGCCTGCCTGCCACACTGCGCCTTGAAGACCAAATGGAATACTTAGCAACAATCCAATCATCGGAGCGGCAAGCAAACGAAGCGACACGCTCAAGCCCACCCCGCGCAGGCTGTTCGACCACTGCACGCGCGCGAGTTCGATGCCGAGCAAAACGATCATGAGCGGTATGCTTCCCCCAGCGGCAAGGTCAATGGTGCGCGCCAATGCCGTGGGTATTTCGATGTGGAATGTATTAATGAGCGCGGCAAGTGTGACCCCATACACGGTTGGCACTTTCAGCAATCCGGACACCGCATCCTTGAAATTCATATGACCGAGCGACGCGATGAGAATGCCAATGGTGTTGAAGAGGATGGAAGTTGTCACAAAATAAAGCCCGGCATATTTCAAGGCATTCTCCCCAAATGCAAATGCCACGAGCGGAAGCCCATAGTTCCCCGTATTGCCAAACATGGTTGTGATCAATACCGACATCAGGACTCGTCGTTCCAGTTTCAATGCCAGGGCGGAAATCAACGTGATTGCGCCCATGATAAGAATGACCGCCGCAGTAAATGCCATCAGGGTCAGCGCCTCACCGACCTTGAGGTGATTCTGCGACAGCAGGTCAAACACCAGCATGGGAGCAAAGATATAAAAGACAACGCGCCCAATCGTGCGCGAATCGATGGAGAAGAATTTGCCTAATGTGAATCCCGCTCCGCTTAGGAGCAGGATGGGAAGCAGGTTATTGGCGAAGGTGGACGCAAGGACTTGGAGGGACATGCTGTTTGCCTTAATGGAAAAGTCACGGAGATTATAACTTCTCCGTGACTTTCGTCATGCCATCTATTTTTTCATGCCTCATGACATGTCATGCTGAACGCAGTGAAGCATCTCCCACACGTTGAACGAGACTCTCACCTGCACTGCACCAAACGCAGTGCGGTGCAAGTGTCGGTCGCAACAAACGCTCCCTCAGAGTGACATACCGATGGTTATTTATCATCATCCTCTTCGATTTCTTCGAGTTCATCATCGAGGTCGAGGGACATTAATTCAAACCGATCCAGGTCTTCAGTGAAGGCAAGCTTTTCGAGCGCCTCTTCAAGGAACTCAATCTGATCGTCGTCTTCGGTAGCATCGAGCAGGGTTTCGATATACGTGTGCGCGTCTTCGCCGCCGATCTGTGAAAGCGACCAGATCGCCGCGTTGGATACCTCGTCGTCCTCATCTTCTTCGAGCAGTTTGAGTAACACGGGTCCCGCGGACTTGAGACTCAGTTCTCCTGCGGATTGCACTGCCGCACGTTTCACACGCTCATCATCGCTTAGGAGCGAGCTCGTGACTTCACCCTCCCAGTGATTATCGGCGGAACGTCCCATAGCGATCAGCGCGCTAGCCTGCCAGTGCGGGTCGGCGCGCTGGAATGAGGATTCGATCAGGGTCACGACTTCTGGACGCGAGGAGTACCCAAGCGATTCCAATGCGGCGCGCCGCACGTGAACATCATCTTCGCCGTTGGCGGCTGCGAGCAGGGCATCTTCGATCTCGTGATAGGTTTCCTCAGGGATTTCTTCCAGTTCGCCCAAATCCACAAACAGGTTGAGCGCGGTTGCGGCTTCTGTGCGAACGTTTATATCGGGATCATTCCTGAGCATGTTGAGGAAGATTGGGATGAGTTTATGGTCTTCGCACTCATCCAGCAGGCGGATGGCGCGCGTCCGAACGTGGGGATCGGGGTCGTCAAGAAGGGAGCGTGCGAGATCATCGAAGGAGACGAGGGTATCCGCCTCAGCCAGAGAGTCAAGTTCTTCGAGCAGGGTCAACTTTCGGCTGAGGTTGATGCGGGGCCATACATCCAGAAGACTCTTGAGTTCAGGATTCCTGATGTCCGAAAATTGATTCAAGTAGCCCCGCGGAAAGTCTTTGCCGTCTGACAGCAAAGCATCCAATACTTTTTGGAAGGAGATAAGTTCGGTGTTCATTTATGGAATTGTAACTGCGATAGGGTTAACGAAGTCCATGACGTTGACGTAGATCATGAACAAAAGCAGGACGGTCATGCCCAAGCCGTGCACGAGATTCTCGAATTGCGCGGGAACGCGGCGGCGGAAGATGAGTTCGGGTAATACGAAGATGATGCGTCCGCCATCCAGAGCGGGGAATGGAAAGAGATTGAAGATGCCAAGACTGATGGAAAGCGACGCGAGCAACTCAAGCGTGCGGACGGGTTGGTCAATCGGAGCTGTGGATGCAGGCGCGCTGGCGCTCACTTCCACATCATGGCTGACAGTTTGCGAAAGAATATCGTAGATACCTTTTAGCCCAACAAGACGACCCTGTTCAGGCGCAAGCGATCCGCGTATCATTTGGGCAGGCAGGGAGATGATGGCGCGGATATTCATGTAAGTATACCTGGCGCCCAGGTTCAATGTCTCGACCCATGAGGTCGCAGATTTGAACGGGACACCCAGCCCAACCCCAATCATGATGCGCCCTTCCGCGTCATTCAAGTGCGGCGTGGCAGTCAATTCAATTTGTTGTCCTTTGCGGTCTACAAGAAAAACCACGGGCTTATCTGCATTCGCATCCACAATGACGCGCAATTCATCATAACTCTGAATGGGCTGGTCATTGCCGCTGACAAAAACATCGCCGTCCTGAAACCCTGCTTGCGCGGCGGGACTCTCGGCAAGCACGGAAGTCACGAGCACGCGATTTGTATCGGGAACCCCAACGCGGGCGAAGATGACGCTATAGATGACTACAGCCGTGAGCAGGTTCATCAGCGGACCTGCGAATAAAACGGCGAGCCGCTTCCATGGACTGGCGGCGGCCAACCCGCCTTCTATATTCGGGTCGTTCTCGCCTTTTGGTCGGACGAATCCGCCCAGCGGAAGCCAGTTGAGCGTGAAGCGCGTGCCCTGCCATGTGAAGAGGGTCAGCGCGCCGGGTGTCGGCAACCCGATGCCGAATTCGTCCACTTCGATCTTGCACAACCGCGCAACGATAAAGTGACCGAACTCGTGGATGATGACCATGCCGCCAAAGGCAAGGATGAATATCAATAAGGACAAACCTGGTACGTTCATAATATTTCCTTTCGCGCGTGCATTATATCGCTTTTTGAAAGGACGATATGGGATGGTAAGATATTTCTAATATCACTCATATATCCTATCAAAGCGAGTAAGTCCACAGCGGGAAGCCGTCTCTGTTCAT
Organism: uncultured Anaerolinea sp.; assembly: GCA_964543585.1. Taxonomy (GTDB): domain Bacteria; phylum Chloroflexota; class Anaerolineae; order Anaerolineales; family Villigracilaceae; genus Defluviilinea. Next base: position 24,167 of record CAZIYY010000037.1, read on the forward strand.
AGCATCCCCTTTGGGGAAAGCGATGGTTGTCGAGCTTGTCGAGACAAAGAAACAAAAAACCTCCGCCACGAATTACACGAATTTTCGCGGATTGGTTTTAAAATTTCGCGCTCATTCGCGAAATTCGCGGCAAAATAGGTTTGAAAACCCTTGTTTCTTACTAGACCACGAAGGGTCGAAGCAATCCCCTGCGTCAAAGGGAGAATCACCGTACTTTGGGAGATTGCTTCAACGGAAGAAAGCCGTCTCGCAACACTTGCACCTGGCGTACACCTGCCCTGGTCTCTTTGAGACGGTGCCAGGGGGTGCAGGTGTGACATTCAAGTTTTGTGGTTAAATTATGCTTAGGCCCTATCTTATCCATCTCATCGCCCGCTATTCAAGGATCAGATCAAAAATGACCGACTCGTGTGTTTTTTGCAAAATTGTCTCAGGCGAAGCCAAAGCCACGATCGTTTACCGCAATGGACAGGTGACCGCCTTCCGCGATCTCCATCCCGTCGCGCCGACGCATATTTTGATCGTGCCGAATGAGCACATCGAATCGGTGGGCGCGCTCGAACCCAAGGATGAACAACTCATGGGACATCTCTTCACCGTTGCGCGTCAGTTGGCGAACGAGGAGGGGATTGATAAAGGCGGCTATCGCCTGATTACAAATACGGGCGTGGATGGAGGACAAACCGTGCTCCACTTGCATTTGCATTTGATCGGGGGACAGAGGATGCGGCATCCAATGGGATAAGACAAAGAATGAAGGATAATGGATGAAAGAAAAAGACCGCCAAACGGCAGTCTTGATTTTTCTACCTTCTATCTAATGGGCTTCCCTTCAGCTTGCTCTTCGGCTGGCTGGAACGATAGGCATAATATCCCAGCCCCGCGCCGCCAAGCAACAAGAGGAGCCCGAAGATACCCAGAATAGATGACCTGCCGCCTTCTTGCGTATCGGGCGATTCGCTCACAGTGAGTGTCTTGGACTGCGCGCCGAAATCAATGGAGGCGCGGTCGCCCGCTTTGACCGTCAATTTATAACTCAGCAGCATGGTGGGATTGTACTCATCAGGCACTGCCATACTGACATTATATTCGCCCTGTGGAACATCGCTAAAGCACGAGCGGATCGGCGCCACCAGGTCAGGGTCAATTTCGGAAGTTGTATTCTGCGTTTGGGAATATGATCCGTTCAAGTTCGTGAGGCTGACCGCGCCGCCGTCTATGCCGAACTCTGTCTCCTGGCGCAACGCATCTCCATTTACATCGTCGAAGAGCAGGACGCAGACTTCCGTGGTGCCGCTGACTGGCGTCGCTGTAACGATGGGGGGAGGGATGGTGGGCGCGGGTCCCGCAGTCGGCGCGGGGCCTGGCGCAAGACCGACAACAAGTTGCTGTCCCACTGTAAGGGTGCAATCTTCATCCAACCTTGTATTGAATTGCCGTAATTGTCCCAAACCGATACCATGCTGGAGGGCGACACTCAAACACGAGTCGCCTTCCACTACAATGTAAAGGATTCGGCCATCGGGTCCCGGCGTCGCAGTGACAAATCCCTGCGCGTTAGGCGCGGCATTTCCTACACGCGTTGGGAGGGTTATTCCAATCAATAACAAAGCAAACATGAACAAACTAATAAAGATGGCAGGACGAATTTTCATCGGCGGGGATTATATCAGGAATAACAATATGTCCTTCTGATCCCTGTTCTCTACTTCCCATACCTCTTCCGAATCTCGGGCAAAAGGTAATTGTCGAAGAACGCGCTGGCATCGTAATCGGGTTTCCAATCCCATTCCGTGCGGGCGAGCGAATCATCCACATCTTCGGGCCACGAGTCGACGATGCCTTGCCTGCGCGGGTTTGGCTCGAATGTAATTCGCGCGTTGGGGAATGCGTTGACGGCGCGCTCGCGGAATTCACCCGCCGTCAACGCGAACGCGGCGATGTTATAGACTTGATGATTTAATTTCTCGCGCTGCGCATCCAACAGCATCAACAGGGATTTGATCGCATCGGGCATCGCCATGAAGGATATCTTCGTATCTTCACGCACGAAACACGCGTAGGGTTTGTCCTGCGCAGCCGCATGAAGCATTTCAGGACCATAGTCGCTTGTCCCGCCGCTTGGAAGCGTGAGGGCTGAGACAAGGCCTGGGAATCGGAGCGCGCGAAAGTCAAGCATGTGAGGCGGGTCTTCATCCAAATGTTTTTGCCCGAAGAATTTGCTGTAATAGATCCCCAGTTTTTCGCAATACAGTTTATTGCATCCATACATTGTGTGAGGCGTGTTATATTCGTCCTCCTTCACATTTCCCGCCAATTTTTTGACGTCCACGCTCCCCATGCCATAGGCGGCAATCGAACTTGGGAACAGAAACTTCACAGGCTTGTGATATTTCTCCGAACGATACGCGGCAAGCATGAGCAACTGCATCGTGCCTTCCACGTTGATGCGATGCGCCTCCTCGCTCGCCGCCTCGGCCTTCGATGAAAGCGAAGCCGCGAGGTGGAAGACGACATCGAAATCATAATCATAAAAAGTTTTGACCTTATACACCAGGTCGCCCTGCGCGTGCTCCGCCGACAGCGCCTGGATGCTATCGGGCAGCGGTGTGAGGTCCGACGTGATGATTCGATAGCCTCCCCTGCGCGCCAACCCCTGAACAAGAGCCTGACCAATCTCACCACACGCGCCCGTCACCAGCACGAGTTTTTCGGTCATATAATCTCCTTATGTTAGAATGATGTTCTTCATTATTTTACAACACCTTGCAAAAATTCCTTCACGAAGTTTGTCATTGTTCTTTTATGAAAATCAGACACAGAATGTCATTGCGAGGAGCCGCTTTTTGGCGACGAAGCAATCTCCTCGTCAATAAGGAGATTGCTTCGTCGGGCTATGCCCTCCTCGCAATGACATTATTCTTGAGTGCCTGTCTCCCTGTTAACTCGACTCTGCCAACTGCGACGCCTCTCCCAACGGACACTCCACCTCAGACCCCGACCATAGTCTGGTTCCCTCCATCGGCGACTCCCACGCTGTTAACTTTTCCCACCTATACCGCCACCCCTGAAATGAGCCCCGGAATCGGATCGCTGATCATCAACGACGATTTCTCCGATGAGTCATTGTGGGACACTGCCACATCAAACCAGGCGAGCGCCTCAATCAGCCGCAATCGTTTGGCCCTGGTCGCTCAACCAGATGTGTATCTGGCAAGCCTGCGCCGCGACATGACACTTGGCGACTTCTATGCCGAGATCAGCGCGCGTCCCAGCCTGTGCCGCGCGGACGATCAGTACGGCATCATTATTCGCGCTGTAGGCAATTCATTCTATCGTTTCGTTTTATCGTGCAATGGACTTGTCCATGTGGAGCGGGTCAGTTCGAGTGTAAAGCTGGTTATTTTTGAACCCGTCGCGAGTGGGGACGCGCCGCGCGGCGCGCCGGGCGAAGTCCGCATTGGGATGTGGGCGGTGGGAAGCGAGATGAGACTCTTCCTCAACGGTCGTTTTCAATTCAGCGTTACTGAAAAAACCTTCCCCAGTGGCGCGTTCGGCGTATTCGCGCGTTCGACAGGCGATACGCCAGTGACAATTACGTTTTCCGATCTAACGGTGTATGATGTGAATTATGTCGCGCCGACGAGGACGCCAGGTCCGTAAAGTAATCAGTGAGCAGTAATCAGTAATTGGTAATTTGAGAATTCATGCGGAACAAACTCAACAACCTGCCGAATAAAGAATGGCTGAAATTCCAGAAATCGTGGTTCATCCATAACCCGCCGCCGCGCAAGAAGGGCGTGTTGGCGCATCCCGCAAAATTTCCTGAGACTATGGCGCAGGGATTCATCGAGTTCTTCACGAAGAAAGGCGAGACCGTCCTCGACCCCATGGCTGGGACAGGCTCGACGCTCGTCGCGGCATTACGCTCGGGACGCAACAGTTATGGCATCGAGTTGAATTCAAAATACGCGAAGATCGCAAAGCAGATTATTGAACAGGAGCGCGAGTCGCTTGGTGAAGATGCCAAAGGTCTAACGTCGAACGTCATCAATGGAGATGCCGCGCTTGCAAGCAATTACCAATTACCAGTTATTAATTACGTTCTTACAAGCCCCCCTTACTGGGATATGTTGCGAGCAAGAGGCGCAGAGACTCAAAAAAAACGCCGCGCCTCTGCGGATATGGATGTCCACTATTCGGATGACCCAAATGACATGGGGAATATTTCTGATTATGAAGAGTTTTTGGAAAAGTTGGTAAACACATACAAAGGATTAAAATCCTTACTACGCGAGAAAGCCTATCTCACGATCATTGTCAAGAATGTGAAGAAGGGCGGGAAGATCTATCCGCTGGCGTGGGATATCGCGCGTGAACTTGGAAAGACGTATACATTGAAGGATGAAAAGATTTGGCTTCAAGATAACCAGCCCCTCGCGCCCTTTGGGCTGGGCTCCGCCTGGGTAAGCAATACATTCCATCATTACTGTTTGCAGTTTAGGAACGAATAATCCTTTTCATCTCTTTCATCTGTGGTTACTTCATCCGATTTCATCCACCTCCCCTACACACGCGACCTCACCGAAGGCGGCATTGCATACGCGGTCCGTTCGTTGCCTTACACATACAACCGCATGGGCGGGTCACCATATGACCGTCTTCGGCGGATTGTGGCGGGCGTGGCGGTTGAACTTGCGTTTCGGCGTTATCTTTCCGAGCACAATATTCCCTTCGATGTGAAAGGCGCGACGCCGTTCACCGACCCTGATCGTTATGACGTATCGCTGGGCGGGCGGCGATGCGATATCAAATCATTTCTCATTACCCACCGCGAACAAATATCGGAGATGCGGCGCAATCCACAAGTTGTGTTGAGAGCGCCCGCGCTGGTGCCGTCCGATCAGAACGCGGGGGATGGACATTCGGACAATGATCTATATCTCTTTGCGTTTCTTTCAGGGTTGGTGGCCGCATCGCAGGATGATTTGAAAAAAGCCATCGAGGCTGGTCAGCCTTTTTATTTGATCCACGCCATGCCTGATTCGTGGACGCGTCCATTCACGTGGAGTCCGCTTGGCGCGCTGGCTTTGAAATCCGATTCAGGGGAGACTCAAATCGTCGAAATCGGCGGGCAGGATGAAGGGCGCGAGACGCGCTCGCGCGTGGTGGAGATCCCGCCGCGCACGCGCGTCAAGATCGAAGAAGGATTCTTTTCCCTATCGTATGTCCATATCAAATCCGCGCCGAACGCGCGCATCGGAATACACAGCCCGATTCGCAAGGAAACTTATATTATCGGTGAAATGGATTGGGGTAACATCTGGGTCTATGGCATGGATATTTTGCTGGCGGGTTATTTGACGCGTGAAGAGTTCAAGCGCCGCGCCAGTTTTATTCAGGCGGGCGCCCGCGTTTTTCAATACGACAGAACGCGCGCCAAGAATCTGGCTGTGCCTGTTTCCGATCTCAAGCCGCTCTCTGATCTGTTCGAGCGCGTGAAAGAGTGGAACGCGTGATATATATATGCGCTCGGCGGCGTCCCCGCCGCCGAGGACGGCGGCTGGAGCATAAACCAACTTAAGGTAAACAATGAAAACAAAACGAATCGTATTTGGATTTTTGATCCTATCCCTGCTGGCGTGCAACTACGTGACGCAGATGATCGTCCCGCCAACTGCCACACCGACGCCAAGCCTGACCCCAACCGCGACTGCTTCACTCACCCCGACGCCTGTCCCGCTTGTGCCTGCCTTCATTCCACCCGAATGTGGGTCCTCGCCGCTCGCGACTGTGCTGCCTGAGACGGGGCTGGCGCAACCGACATTGGAGTCTGAGGCAAACCCTGAGATTTCACAGAAGCAGCAACAGGGCATCCTGGCAAAACTTGTAAATATTGTCGAAAGGGTCTACGTGTATCCCGACTATAACGGGAAGGATTGGAACGAGATCAAATCCAGATACAGAGCCAGGATCGAAGCGGGCCTGGACACTGAATCGTTCTACAGGGAAATGCAGGCGATGATCGAGGAACTAAAGGATGAACATTCGTTTTTTCTCTCGCCGTTGGAAGTGAAGCAAACGGAGGCAGAATTGAGAGGCGAAGCCGAGTTCGTGGGCGTCGGTATTTATTCCATCCCCGATCTGGAGCGCCAGCGCCTCCTCGTCATTTCAACCTTCCCCGGCTCCCCGGCAAACCTGGGCGGGATACAAGCGCATGACAGCATATTGCTGGCAGACGGCTTTCCCCTTCAATTGGAATTAGGCAATCGCCTGCGGGGTCCTGAATGTTCCGCAGTGATCGTCACGGTGCAGTCCCCCGGCAAAGCGCCGCGCGAGGTGATGCTTATCCGACAAGCTATTCAAGGCAGCTTGGATATCGATGCGCGGCTCGTTTCCACAAGCGATGGATCGAAGATTGGTTATATCTTCATCCCCTCCTTCTTCGATGAGACCATCCCGCTGCAGATCGAGGACGCGCTGAATGGTTTTGGTCAACTGGATGGCTTGATCCTGGATGTGCGTTTGAATGGCGGCGGAAGCAGCAGCGTTGTGGACCCGATCCTCGAACGTTTTGCTTCGGGCAGGCTTGGGCAGTTCGTGAGCCGCAACTCGTCACGGTCCATGGATGTGGAAGCGAATCCAATCCAGAACTCGCAGACTGTTCCGATCGTGGTGGTCGTCAGCAGGGATACAGTCAGTTATGGCGAGATCTTTGCCGGTGTACTAAGAGATTCAAGGGGCGCAAAGATCGTGGGCGAGACCAGCCTCGGCAATGTGGAGGTCTTGAACGGCTACGATTTTGATGACGGCTCGCAGGTATGGATCGCATCCGAGACATTTTTTCCCGAACACTCCGACGAGAATTGGGAACAGACCGGCATTGTCCCCGATCGGCAAGCCTTCGCGGAGTGGGATACGTTCTACTTTGAGACCGATCCCTCCATCGCAGCGGCGCTTGAGTTATTGGGGCATAGGTAACGCGAGGTTATACATATCTACGCTCCCGAGGGTCTATGACCCTGCGATTACCTTGAAGACATGGCCGCCGCAGACCGCCTTTGAGCAAAAGTATAAAGTTAATTTAGACTCATATAACTTTGGTACACTCTCCGCATGTCGAAACGAAACATCTTGTTATTCGTTGTCGGATCGTTCATTCTCGCGATACTGATTTATCAAATCCCCGCCATCAACAGCCGCCTTGCATGGCGATATGAAGTTGCAAAGACCTATGTAAAAAACGTGATCAATCCCGTTGGTGATGCGCCGACGGCGATTCCGAATCCAACAAAAATCGTCACCGAAACAGTTGCGGTCGCTTCAACCCCCGAAATCATCGCAACATCCATTCCTCCAACGGCAACACATGAGCCGCTCCCCACGCAAGCCTTTCTCACATCGCCAGCCTATGAAAAGCAGACCCCGAACAACTGCGGTCCCGCCGCGCTCTCCATGATGCTGCATATGCTTGGCTGGAGCGGGGATCAGAAAACCATTTCGGATGTGATCAAACCCGTGAACGGCGACCGCAACGTCAACCCCGAGGAACTAGCATATTGGGTGCGTAATTACGCAGGCTGGCTGCGCGTCGAATACCGCGTGGGTGGCGACGTCGAAACGCTCAAACGCCTCATCGCCGCGTCGTATCCCGTCATCATCGAAGGCACCACTTCGCTTAATCCCGAGGATACGGGCTGGCCCGATGACGACCTGTGGGCTGCGCATTATCTTCTGCTCACGGGCTACGACGACACAATGCAAACATTCACCGCGCAGGATCCCTATCGCGGACCGGATAAAAAAGTTCCCTACGGGCAACTCGAAGCGGAATGGGAGCCGTTCAACTATTTATACATATTGATTTATCTTCCCGAACAGGAGCAGGAGATTAAGACCTTGCTCACTTCAAACTGGGACCCGGACCTGAATCGGCAAAACGCGTTAGCCTTCGCCCAAGCCGCTACCGCTAACAACTCCACCGACGCGTTCGCGTGGTTCAACGTGGGAAGCAACCTCGTTTACTTTGAACGATACGATGAAGCCAACGCGGCATACGACAAAGCCAGGGACCTCCATTTGCCCCAACGCATGTTCCGTTATCAATTCGGTCCGTTCATTGCAAACTTCCAGTCGAACCGCACGGAGGATCTACTGGCTCTGACAGATTACGCCCTCCAACGAACGGAAATGTCAGAAGAGACCTGGCTCTGGCACGGATGGGCGCTCTATCGAAAGGGCGATCTCACCAAGGCAGTTGAAAACTGGCGCAAGGCGTTATCCATCCACCCGGGATATGAAGACGCGTTGTATGCGCTTTCGTTCGTCGGCGCGACGCCTTAGAGAGTGTTTTGAAATTCAAGTTTCACAGGATAACAACCTCAACATGCGAT
>CAZIYY010000038.1:0-31607 GCA_964543585.1 uncultured Anaerolinea sp.
CAGCTTATCTCTTTTGGCTGCCTGCAAAGTTGCACTTCATACTTGAATCTACGAAACTAAAACAAATCCTTGTTCGCTTTTACCCATTCGAACAGCAATTCCATTCCCTCCTCAAGGTCAATCTTCGGCTCCCAGTCTAATTCCTGTTTGGCTTTACGGAAGTCCGCGTAAAAGACGCGCTGGTCGCCGGGACGCCATTCGTCGCGCGAGACTTCGATTTTCCTGCCCAATAATTTCTCAAGAATGGGACCGAACTCAGCCCAGATTGCCATCACGTTGCGCGTCCCGCCGCCCACGTTGTAGACCTGTCCCTTGGCGGCGTCAATTTTCTCAATTGCCGCATCATACGCGTTCAACAGATCGTGCACATGCAGAACGTCGCGCACTTGTTTGCCATCGCCGTAAACTGTGATCTTTCGTCCCGTCACTGCGGCGATCATCATCCATGCCAGCCAGCCCTGGTCCTCAACGCCAAACTGGCGCGGTCCATAGATACAGGATTGACGAAAGACAACGGAACGCAATCCATAAATGCGGGAATAGTCGCGCGTGTATTGATCGCCGGCGCCTTTGCTCACTCCGTAAGGAGAATGGAAATCAAGCGGCTGAGTTTCCGCACAGCCGTTGGTCAAGTCCTTGTATAACCAGCGCGTGGCTTCCTCCACGATCTCCACATCGTCCATGCCGCCATACACTTTATTGGTGGATGAATAAATAAAGATCGGATCGCGCTGCGATAAACGCGCGGCTTCGAGCGCGTTGAACGTCCCCAACGCGTTGGATTCAAAATCATCCCTCGGGTTTATTACGGATGTCGTCACTGCGACCTGTCCCGCCAAATGGACGATGACCTCCGCATCTTTTGCGGAATCAGCCAAAAGGTCGGCATTTCGCAAATCCCCGACGATCAGCCTGAACGCGTCTTTCCCGAACGTTTCCTCCAGCCACGCGACATTGCGCTTCGCGCCCGCGCGGGACAAGTTGTCGAAGACGGTCACCTGTTCGCCGCGCTGGATCAGCCTGTGGACGTAGTTCGATCCGATAAAACCCGCGCCCCCTGTGACAAGATAATGACGAGTCATTTTTTCTCCTGTTGCTTTATTATGTCATGCTGAGCCGCTGATGGTCGAGTAGCGAAGCGTATCGAGACCAAGCGGCGAAGCATTTCTGTGATGGAAGCGAGACTTTTCGCTCCGTTCACCATGACACAACTTTAGTAACTGCGATACATCGTCCTTCTTCCAAAGAAAGGCACCATAATTAAGCCGAATAAAAATCCGCCGATGTGCGCCCACCATGCAATTCCGCTTGCACTCCCTCCCTGCATCGCGAACAACCCTGAATACAACTGGATTACAAACCAGAAGATCAGGAAAATCACGGCGGGGACCTCCACGATGGTGAAGATGAATAAGATGGGCACAAGGCTGGCAATGCGCGAACGAGGGAAGGATACCAGGTAGGCACCCAGAATACCTGCGATTGCGCCGCTGGCCCCGATCATCGGGACGGAACTGCCTTGCATGATGAAGACCTGAAGGAACGCGGCGGCTGTTCCACTCAACAAATAAAAGATAAGGTATCTGACACTGCCCAAACGGTCTTCGATGTTATCGCCAAAGATGTGCAGCACCCACATGTTGCTGAGGAGGTGGAACCAGCCTCCGTGTAAGAACATGGCGGTGAAAATGGTCACCCCAGCCGCCTGCGGATTGGATGTTAACGTTGCGGGGACGAGACCCCATGTAAAGATGAAGCGCTGCAATGCGGATTCTCCGAGCTGTATTTCATACAGAAATACCGCGACATTCGCAAGGATAAGCATCCAGTTGATGAGAGGGAAGCTGCGTACGCGAACGGTGTCGTAAAGTGGGAACATATCTTATTCACCTCTCATCCTGAAATTCCGCAATTGGTGATAGATCCCTGAAAGCGTTTGCCCTTCGCGCATCAATCCGATGCCGCCGATCACCCCGCTGTTGATGTAATTGTACAGGCGACCTGTCAGCGCAACAGCCAGCGCAGTGGATTGATTGCCTGTCAGCAAAGTGATCGCCCCGCCGAACGCGCCTTCGAAGGTGCCAACTGCTCCCGGCAGGGAAGGGATCGCGCCGCCGAAAGCCGCCGCGCCGAGTCCGAACATGCCCCAGACCACTTGCGCCTGCGGAAAGAACGCGCGGATGATCAAATAATATGAAACGATGGCGATGCCCCAGTTGAGCGTCATCCAAAAAAGGAAACGCAGGAAGAGCCAGCCATCCGTCAACACCCCTAACCCCGCAAAGAAAGACTCCAGGAAACTTCCACCGAAGCGTTGTATCGGGGTCCAGCGCGCGCTGAGTTTATGGAAGAGATCCAAGGCCCATTGATTGTTGCGCGCCAACACGTATAGAAAAATAATACCAATCAATACGACGACGCCAACGATGATGCCGATCTTCTCCGAACCTTCCGCTCCGACAACGAAAGGCAGCGCGGCAAGCAGAATGACGGCCGAGTAACCCAAATCCATCGTTCGTTCAATGACGATGGTGGGCAAAATTTCCATGAACTGCATGTCCGATTTGCGGCTGAGCAAAAACGCGCGCCCGATCTCACCCAGCCTGAACGGCAGAAAGTTGTTCAAGAGGTAACCTTCGCCCATTGTCCAAAATACATCTTGATAGGATGCGCGATTCCGCAAGAGCGTCCGCCAGACGATAGCCCGCACAGCCATCCAGATAAAGCCGATCACAAGAGCGATGGCTAATAGCCCGTAGTTCGCATGGCGGATGGCGTCCACCATGGCGCGCAGGTCAACGAAATATAGAATCGCGGCGATCAATAATATACTGATGACCGCGCCAGGCAGCCAGCGTTTTGCATCTTTCATGTAAAACCTTTTAACCACGAAGGACACAATCCCGCTCGCTATGCTGAGAGATTTGAATGCTGCGAGCGGGACAAAGTACACGAAGGAAAATCTGAGGAAAGGCTATTCGCTCATTGCTCGTCCAACCTTTGTGACCGTTGTGCCCTTTGTGATAAAAAAAACGAATCATTCCTCATCCAGTTTCAACACAGCCATGAATGCATCCTGCGGAATTTCCACGTTGCCGACCATCTTCAAACGTTTCTTGCCCTTCTTTTGTTTCTCGAGCAATTTCTTTTTGCGGGTGATGTCGCCGCCGTAACATTTGGCGAGCACATCCTTACGCGTGGCTTTGACATTTGCGCGCGAGATGACGCGTCCGCCTGCCGAGGCCTGGATGGCGACATCGAATAGTTGACGCGGGATCAACGCCTTGAGCTTGGTGATGAGGCGTTGGCCTTTGTGATACGCGTCTTTTTCATGGACGATTGCCGCGAGCGCATCCACCGGCTCGCCATTGACGAGGATCTCCAGTTTCTGCAATTCGTCGGGACGATATTCAAGGAATTGATAGTCGAGCGAAGCATAACCCTTGGTGCGCGATTTTAGATCATCGAAGAAACCGATGATAATCTCTGAGAGCGGAATCTCGAAATCCAATTGCACACGATGGGGCGCCGGATATTCCTGCTGTTTGAAAATGCCGCGCTTTTTTGTAACCAGGTCCATGATGGGACCGTAATATTCCGTTGGCGTGATGATCTCGATGGTCATCCACGGCTCGCGGACTTCCACGATCTTTGACTCATCGGGCAATTCGGCAGGTGAATCGACAGGCACCGTTGAGCCATCGATCATGACGACTTCGTATTCAACGGACGGCGCGGTGAAGAGCACGTCGAGATCGTATTCGCGTTCGATGCGCTCCTGAATGATCTCCATGTGAAAAAGACCAAGAAATCCTGCACGGAAGCCAAACCCAAGCGCCTGTGATGTTTCAGGTTGAAAAGTGAGCGAGGCATCGTTGAGTTGAAGTTTGTCGAGCCCCTCGCGCAGGTCGGAATGATCGTCCGCCTCGACGGGGTAGATCCCGGCGAAGACCATCGGCTTTGGGGTACGGTACCCGGGCAGAGGTTCTGCGGCAGGAGCCGAGGCGCGTGTGATCGTATCTCCCACGCGGCACTCATGCACGGTCTTGAATCCGGTGGCGATGTATCCCACCTCCCCCGACCCCAAACTTTGAACGGGCTTCATGCCGGGCGCGAAGATTCCGATCTCGACCGGCTTCATGTCCACTTTTGTTGCGAACATTCGCAGGACATCGTTGTGTTTGAACGAGCCTTCGATCACGCGCACGTACGCGATGACGCCTTTGTATGAGTCGTAGTGCGAATCGAAGATGAGGGCGCGCAGAGGCGCGTCATCTGCATCCTTGGGCGGCGGCACGCGCGTGACAATCGCCTCAAGGATTTGATCCACATTGATTCCCTCTTTTGCCGAGATCTGAATGACATCTGTTGGCTCAATGCCTAACAACGCCCCGACGTCTTCAGCCACTTCATCGGGACGCGCCGAGGGCAGGTCAATTTTGTTGATGACGGGAATGATCGTCAGGTCGGCATCCAGCGCCTGATAGAGATTCGCCAGCGTCTGCGCTTCGATGCCTTGCGTTGCGTCCACAACAAGCACCGCGCCTTCGCAAGCCTTGAGCGCGCGGCTGACTTCGTAACCGAAGTCCACGTGACCGGGCGTGTCAATGAGGTTGATCTCGTATTTGAAATTATCCTTGGCCGTGTAATACATGCGGACTGCGGAGGCTTTGATCGTCACACCTTTTTCGCGTTCGAGGTCCATTGTGTCAAGCATCTGCGCGGTCATATCGCGCTCGGAGATTGTGCCTGTTAACTGAAGCAGGCGATCAGCAAGCGTTGATTTGCCATGATCTATATGGGCGATGATGCAGAAGTTGCGGATGTGGTCGGTCATATGCGCGGGGAAAGTATAACCGAGAATTTTCGCCACAGAGACACAGAGAGCACAGAGAAATTAATTGATCATCTAGATGACAATGAATAACAGTCTTAGTCTGATATTCATAATTCGTCAATTAACTTTTCATATCTGGCAAGCCATTCTTCGCTCTTTTCTGTAGCGATTAAGAAATAATCAAATGGGAATCCATTCGTCTTATTGTATTGATCAACAATCTTGTGAAGCTCTTCTGAGGTTATTGTGAGTTCCTCAAACGAACCTCTTTCTTTTCCCCAAGTGGCGAGACTACAATAATTTTGACTAATGAGTTCAGTGATAATTTCGACCGTGCCCTTGCTAGCTTCTTTCTCGTCTTTTATGCCCCTTTGTTCGACTAAATGTTTTTTGATATGAGAAAGATAATACAAGTCACGTACTGTCTCGGTGATGATATCAGCCTTGAAATACTTAATTGCGCCTATTTTGACCAAATCGTCGTATGTAAATGACATTATTGTTCCTAACTACATCTTTGCCAGCAGTTCAGCCTTCTTCTTTTGGAACTCCGCCTCGGAGAGGATGCCCCTCTTGCGCAATTCATCCAATTTGGCGATCAGTGATGGAACATCCTCTGCAGATTGCGCGTGGGCACCCAGATCATCAAAGCCTAATTTTTCCTTGGCGTTCAACATCGCTGTTTTGAATTTGATCGGGTCGCCGATGCGTTTGAAGAGATTGATCCCCATTTCGCTGGCTGTCAGGATCTCGACATCGCCGTAATCGAACAGCCTCCCAAAAAAGGACTGGCTCATCTTGACGTCGTTCACTTTTTCAAGCGACGAGTCCACAACATCCTTGCTAAACACACCTGCGATCTGTATCACACGGCGGTTCGTGACGATGTACTCGCGGTTGGACCAGATCAGGATGTCACGCAGCATCCCGCCCAATGGTACGAGCACAAGGATAAATCCAATCGCCGCGAGGGGCAGGACAGTTGTCGCCGCAGTGACTCCTGCGATCAGCGCCAATGTCAATACGATCTCCAATACGATATTACTGAACAGGACAAACCAGTGCTGGCGCGTCGCCAGCAGGATGCGTTCGTGTTCACCCATCAAATTTTGAATGTAAGTCTTTGCCATTGCATATCTCCTGCTCGAAATGAAAATAATATGAGATGATTATTTTATCATGTTGACCAATTTTCCTTCCCTGACATTCGAAAGGGAATTAACGCCTCTCTCCACATCTGGGGCTGATTCAGTTAAAATATATTCCATGCCTACTTATGACTTTATCTGCAACAACTGTGCCCAGCGCTTTGATGTGTTCCTTACCTTCAGTGAATACGGCAAAAAGACCGTCACCTGCGCGCACTGCGGAAGTAAAAACGTCCGCAGGCGAATGACGAAAGTCCGCGTTGCTAAATCCGAGGAGAGCCGCATGGATAACATGGCAGATGACTTCTCTGGCTTCGAAGGACTCGAAGATGATCCCAAAGCGATGGGACAGATGATGCGAAAGATGGGAAAGGAAATGGGAGAGGAACTTCCGCCCGAGTTCGATGAGGTGGTCGATAGACTCGAGAAGGGCCAAAGTCCGGAAGAGATCGAGTCTGCGTTGCCTGATCTGGGGAATGATGCAGGTGGTGACAATAATGATGACTAAACTCTAAGGGACCGTGTACTCGCTGAACGTAGTGCTAGTCAGTAGAGCGAGTGTTTTTTCTTGCTCGTATCGAGACCAAGCGAATTCGAAACTGGCGTTCCCTACTACAACATTTTTTCAATCGTCGCGCGGTGTTCGGCAAAATGTTCGGTGGTGTCGCCCAGTACCCACATCAAAACGGGACGCTTCTCAGGGTCATCCGCGTGGCGCGGTTTCAACAAATCTTCAAAAGCTGTGGACTCTAATTTCACAATCAGGTCCGCATACACGCGCTTCAGTTCTTCTAACACGTCCTGCGTGGAACGGTTACGGTTCCGTTCAAATAGGACCGGGTTGATCAGTTCAAAATCCCAATCCTTTGTCACCTGCTCAGGGACTCCGAACACTTCATGCGGAGGGCGGCGATCCAGGTGATAACCCATCAGCGCGTTCATCCACTCGGCGAGATGCGCGAGGTTATCCTTGGGCGACCAGCCGCCTTCATCGGGCGTGGTCATCCTGACCTTGTCCTCCAGTTTTGCCGCGACATTCATAAGCAGATTCCACTCGCGCTCGATGGCGCGCATCAATTCATCCTTGTTGCCCGGAACCCATTGTTCTGCTTCAGCCATCATAAACCTCCTGTGGTCATCAACTTTCCTTCTTCAAGTTTTTCTTTTTCCGCTTCCTTGCGCAAAATCCATGCGTCGCCGCGCACAAGAGTCGTTTTTCTGCCGTCCACCTTCACATACGCGCCATTGCATAACATGATAACAGGGTTATCGTGGAAAAAATGATAATCTGCCAACCACTCATCATGCACAGATTGTCCATATGCATCCAACGCGTAATGAGCGAAAAAATTGAAAGGGGTAACATTCAAGCCATCGAAATATGATGTTCCAACTGTGTTCATGTCTTTGGATGTAAGAATATTCGGTCCGCATACGATCATGCCTGCGCTGACGCCAACCACGGGCAATCCGTTTTGGATTTTCTTTTTCAAATAAGGCAGTATTCCGCTGGCATGTAAACGATGATTGAGCAGAAAGGTATTCCCACCTGTGATGTAAACCAATGCCGCATCACGGATAATATTCTCGATCTCCTTTGGCGTAATCAATTCAGCGCTGATCTCCACAAGCCGCGCCAAACCATTAAATGCAGTCTTGTTGTACTCCAGCAATTTCTCCGCGTAAAGCGACGCGAATGGCATATACGCCACCACAGGATCAGTCTTTCCCTCCAGATAAGGTCGGCTCGCCTTGATAACATAACGGATGTCGTTTTCGCCTGGGGTCGCGAACAAATGCAGGTCCATATATATTCACTCAGCCGCTGATCGAGTATGCCTCCTTTAACCAGCCAATCAGGGCGGAATCCACTTCATCCGGTGAAGTCAATTTCAGCTCCTGATGGAAGCGGCTGGCAGAAAGCTGTTCCATCTTTGTGATGCGTTTGTGTTTGATCGGCGCGGCGGATTTGATATTCAGGATCAATGCGCTCTTGCGCGTCACCACGCCTGCAAATGCTGATTTGTTTACTAGATGAATGGATGTCTTCTTCGGCTCTTCGATCACCGCGCCAAATTTGCGTGATTCCTTGATGATGCGGTCATAGATGGATTTGACTTCAGGCTCCTTGCCTTCGAAATGCTGAGAGAGGGTTGCCGATTCAGTTGTCATCTTGTTCTCCTTTCACTAATCAATCCTAGAACAAGTGTACTACAAGTGATTTTGGATGACAAGAAAACAAAGGGCCCACTGGCGTGGGCATGGGGACTACAAACATCAATCGGACAACTACATCCTAAAGAGTCAGAATAACCGGTTCGTTCTTTGTAACAATGATCGTATGTTCGAACTGCGCGGCAATCGCGTTGTCCGTTGTGCGTAGCGACCAGCCATCCTTCTGCTGGACGACGCGCCCCACGCCTGTCGTAAGAAACGGCTCGATTGCCAGGACCAGGCCCTCGTCCAGAATGCGGCGGTCTCTGGGATCGTAGTAATTCAAGATTTCTCCCGGATCCTCGTGCAGTTTGCGTCCGATACCATGACCAGTCAAATCATAGATGACGTTATAGCCGCGCTTCTTCGCTTCATTCTGGACCGTTCGGCTGATCCCGTTTAATGGATTCCCTGCCTTCGCCCCGCGCAGTGCCTTTGTCAACGCGGCTTTCGTAGCATCGAGCAATCTTTCGAGATTGCGGTCGCGTTTCGAGACAACCATTGACGCACCCGTGTCTGCATAATAACCGTCCAGTTCGGCTGACACGTCAATATGGATCAATTCGCCTTCACGCAGGACGCGCTCATTGGGAATCCCATGCGCGATGACGGGCGAAACGCTAATGCAGGTCGCGCCAGGGAATTGATAGGCGGCTTGCGGCGCGGAACGCGCGCCCTCCCCCTCGAGAAACGCGCGCCCGATCTCATCGAGTTCGCGCGTCGTCATCCCCGCGCGGACATGTGCCTGCATCTTGCGCAACGTCTCCGCGCAAATTCTGCCAATGGCTTTGAGATATTGAATATCGGTGATGGAATCAGCGGTCATGGTTCGATTGTAATGCAAAGTCCTGAAGAAATTAATACATACCCAAACTCACCCCGAAAATAGTTTTCGGGGTGAGTTTTTCGATTAGCCTATCGAACAGGCGTTGAACCACTGCGGCTCAAGGCATATGTCGGATCACCGGCGGCGAACTCTCACCAATTCACTTTGCTCATTACCGCCTTTGACCATGTTTCCGATGATGAAGCCGACGCCCTTTGCATAGTATTTGTTCTCCGCCACGCCTTTCTCCAGCGGAGTCCACTCCTTTATTATCAGGACATCCTCAAAGCATCCGTAAGGCACGCACAAAGACTCCTTGAAGCCAAGCACCTTTGCCATATCCTCCGCCACACCGGGCGCGTTCTCTTGTTGATATTGATCCCCCTTGCGCGGCTTGGCCTTCATGACGATGCCTGGTTCAGCGCCGTTGACCCCAGCCTGCCACGAGCCTTCTGTGCTGATCACGTGGCCGTTCTCGTCCAGTTCCTTGGTGTCTTCTCCGAAATACCAGACATTGCCGTCCTTGTCCTGGGCAAACCAGTCGAGGGTATCTTCGATGAGCACCCCGTCTTCATAGGAAAGGTGGTGAACAACGGTGGTAGTGACGCCCAGGATTTCCTTTGTCTTGGAGGTAACTGTCATCTCATCGCGGGTGGGAGCGCCCTCAGTCTCACCTCGGTAGATGAACGTCGTCCCTGGCTTGAGCGGGAAGAACTTGTTGTCAACCTCTCTCACGAAGTTGTTGGGGTCTATCGCCAGTGATGGTTTCTTCTCACGCGCGCTTGTCGCGGCGATGGTGAGCATGGCGAAAAATATCGCCAGTCCGCTCGTGAACAGGGCAAAGAGTCGATTCTTCTTCATGGTTAATCTCCTTTGTGATACAAGGTCAGTCAGCCAGGCAAAAGACCGGGGATAGGGTCATCGCAGTTCGGTATATATAGGTTCAGGCTGTCTGGCTGCCACATAATTGACGCGTCAAAACCGTATGAACAGTCTCGCCTCGCGTTGGCACGATCTCCAAGGGATTCGCCGGAAGGGCAATTATGCTGTTTTGATGAGTGAGGGGATCGTGACGCTGAAAACTGGATGGCGCCTATCCAATCGAACTATAGCACGTTCAGGCAGTGAAATACCCCCTACCAGAGTACAGCCGCAGCCCTTACAAAATTGCAGGGATTCGGTGAGTAGGGGAGAAAAGTGAAAACCTGACAGGTTTTATGCGCGCCGTTTGAGATTCCCATCCTTGCGTCGCCTGGCGATTCAACATCAGCCTTGTTTTGTGTCTTCGTGATCTACCGACAATTAGAGCCTATCCGAAAACTCATAACTATCATGTCATTCTGAGGAAGCGAAGCGAGCAAGAATCTCTTGTACAACTGGGATTCTTCACTTGCCACCGTCGCTCAGAATGACATATCAAAATAGTTTTCGGATGGATACTCGGGCGTCACGGTTCCCAAACGATGCTGATCATCGCATACAGGTAAGGCTGGTTGTTGACGTACTCGATGCCGATCAGCCACGTGCGGAAGTCGAGAAGCCCCGGTGATGTGGAAGGTTTACGGAGGTTGTAGAAGCGAACGGTGTGATAGGGCCAGGGATCAGACAATGTGGGGACGTTGGTCAGGTTATCACAATACGTTTGCATGGTGGGCGCGTTCAACGTATCCAGCATCCTTGGCTGGATGATCTGCGCGAACGTACCAATATCCGGTTGCCCGCTGGGTCCGCCGCCCCAGTTGTACGCATCGGCGCTTGTGAATACATTTCGGGCCGTTGCCTGTGTGAAATTGATCGGCGCTGCATTTTTCCACAAGTGTATGTTCACACCATGCAGGGGACTGATTATTGTGGAGAGCATGTCACCGTTGGATTGATTCATGCTGCCCTTCAATTGTTCGATGAGAATCGGGATGCGTGGGTCTGCGCAGAAAGCAGCGGGTGTGACATATTCGGTCAGATAGAAGGAATTGACCCAGCCGGTTCCGCCATTTGGATTCTGGACTTCGACCCATTCGGCTCCATCTGCCGTTGCAGTTGGTCCCGTTCTCATAACATTAATCGCATCCCGCTGGAACGATCCAACTACAGGAAAGCTGCCGGGGCCCGAGCGGATGTTCAACACGTCGCCTGGATTCACACGCGTCACTGCATAAGGACCCTGGAATGAGGCGGGAGCGGTGGGAGTAGCAGGCGAGAAACGTGCGAAACCTCCTGGCGCAATGAGAACGCTGTGCCAATACGGACTGCCATCCGGCAGGAGCGTGGCATATAGAATGGCTTCGTCCCTGCCATCCACGCCCCAGCCAGAGACAAACAATGCCTGCGATTTGGCCGGGTCAAGTCCCATGATCGAGTATGGATTTAATCCATCCAACAGGGTAATCAAGTCCTTGCTCGCGTTAGGAGTAAGTTGCGTGGTCGCGCTCAGGCCACCCGTCCGCAAGCCCTCGATGGCAACATCGGCCGTGTAGGATGTCCCCTCTGATTGCCAGTAGGCGAATCCAAACGATTCGTCCATCAAGACTTTTGCCACATCGAAGTTCCGGGCGTTCAATGCATCGACCACAGCCTGATCGAATTTCACGAGATCGCGCGTGACCAATTCAAAGGTCTTTTCCACGCCGTTTGCATTAACAGTATATTTGGCTGTCGGCAGGTTGTTCACATCCAGGGCCATGACCTGTTCAAAGGGTGTGGGTGTGATGGTGCACTCCACAAGTGGATTGGTCGTGGTCGTCAAGGTTAATTGGAACGTATTGCCATTGCGCGCCTGACTCGTTGAAGTGATCGTTGTACAACCGTTGTCTGGAAGCTGACCGCGTACAATGGCATTTGCTTGTAGCGGCTGGGATTCCACAATTTGAATTTCCACACTTTGCACTGTAGCCGTGCCAGTCGGTGGAGGTGTTGGGGTGGGCGCGCTGCCGCTGAGCAAAGCCCATGTGGCTCCGCCATCCATTGTACGATAAAGCGACGTAGATCCATCGGCGTGGCTCAGAATGACCCAGCCGGTTGTTGTGGAGACGAAATCCACTCCGCCGAATTCATCACTGAAGTTGAGATTCGGAGTGACCGCTCTCCAACTATTACCGGAATCATTGGTAATATGGAAGACATTTGCCCAATCCCAGCTGATCGCATCGCGCAGGGAAACGAAATTCGGGCCATGAGCATTGCGGGCAAAACCGGATGAGGGCAGCCAAGTTGTGCCGCCATCATGGCTTGTGTAAATAAACAGGTCTCTGCCTGAGCCTATTGTTATCCAGACCGGCAAAACCGCATCGTTCGCT
Organism: uncultured Anaerolinea sp.; assembly: GCA_964543585.1. Lineage (GTDB taxonomy): Bacteria > Chloroflexota > Anaerolineae > Anaerolineales > Villigracilaceae > Defluviilinea. The sequence goes on from CAZIYY010000038.1 coordinate 12,319, forward strand.
CCAAAGAAAGTTGGGGCAGTCGTGGAGACCGCGAGCGGTGATTCATAACCCGTGGGGAAAGCAACGTGCTGCAGCGCCCATGTAGCTCCACTGTTCGTTGTTTTATAGAGATAGACCTCCGCCGCCGGAGTTTCACCACCGATCCAGCCTGTCGTGGCATCGCGGAAGGTCATACCATTCTTATGACCGCCCAATGGAAGACTGGTGCCAGCGCCGGCGATGGTTGGATCGTTATGGAATTTGAGTACCCATGTCGCGCCGCCATCTGATGTTTGATATATAGCCACTGCTTCCTTGTTCATGGCTACACCCAAGCTGGAGAGCACAAATCCATGAGTATTATCCAGAAATTGGATGCCGCCATTGTTGAACGGAACATCGTAATGTACCCAGGTGAGGCCGCCGTCTGTCGTGCGGTAGAGCGAACCAGGTCCAACATGTGGTGAGAGAGCAGTCAACACCCAAGCCGCGTTGGAGTCCTTGAAAAAAGCGCCACTAAAAGTAGAGACGCCCGACATGGTGACGTTGTGCCAGGTCAGGCCTCCATCGGCGGTCCGCAGAAGATACGAATCCCCGATTGCCCAGCCATTGGATGAATCGATCATGGACAAACCGCGGATCACTGGTGAAGGAACAATTGGTCCGGGGCCCGGAATCGGCGTGGGCGTATAGGTGGGCGTGGGTGTCGGAACAGATGAAAGCCATGCGAATGTGGATATCATTTGCAGGAAGACAGCCGACTCTGCAGCTTCATCATAGGTGGGTCTGGGAGGGTCATAATTGCTTGGGTTGCCGGAATGCAGGACAAAGAGCATTGTTACACACATCGCGCCGCGCACGGTTGAGTATCCCGTCCACTTGCGGATCTGACCCACAGCGCCCTCTTCTCCTGTATCCTTAAAGAAGGTGATTCCATTGATTACTACAATCTGGCGTCCCGCCGATACCCCGACAAGTGGATGGGCGCAAGTGGCAACATTTTGAAGCACACGCAGATCCAGGTATTTCTCAACCAGATTCGTGCCGGGTACGATCGGGAGTCCGATGAGCAGACTCTCAGGCACTTGATTGAAAAGCTGGGATTGCGGCGGATATTTGAACTGGAATCCATACGTCGAGTTTGTATATGTCAGCCAATCGTTCGCGGGCGGGATGGGCGTCACGGTTGGAGGCGCGCTCCCAGTTCGCACAATGCGCGGCGCGCTCCAGATGGCGCGATCGCCCGTGGCAAATCCGGTTGCGAGCATGGTGAGAATGAAGCGTACACTTTGTCCTGCAAGCGGACCCAGGTCTACGTTTGCAGAGTAATATTGTTTTTCATTCTTTTCCCGCCACGACCAGAAGGTTTTGATTCCACCGTTCGCGCTCATGTAATCGAGACGGTAAGTGACGTTACAGTTTGCTCCAAATTCACAACCAGCAAATGTTTGGAAACGGTCACCCGGCTGGACTGTGAAAGTGGGATAGAAGCCCTGGATATATCCATTGAATCGATTCTGGGGGAAAGTCAACAAACCCGCCGCACCCGTTGAGCCGTCCTCCAATTTGGGCGCATCCTGCCTGATGACAAATCCATTCAGGTTGCCGTCCGTGCCGGAGCAGGGAAGCGCACCCGCGCCGCTTTTCCATTCCGCCGAGCAGACGTTGGCAACAAAGTCATATCCGTTGCCAATCGGTGAATCACCGGCAACGTTGATCTCCACCCAGATGGGCATGGATGCGTTGGCGCCGATGCCAAACAACGCGCCATTTGCATTGCTCAGAATCCAATGGCCGCGGAATTTACCGGGAGATGATGGAGCAACCAGATTCACCGTCAGGTCAACGGTTTGACCCGGCGAGACGTTCCAGGGCACGTTGATCGAAGTAGGCGCGCCCATCTGCTCGCCGCTGTAGAAGAGGAATTTGTATGCGGTGGTCCATGAGCATGAGCCGGCATTCTTCAAGCGCCATGTTTTTGTGAACGCCGCACCCGGTGAAAAGAGAGTCCCATCCGGCACGGTGACATCTGCGATGAACGAGGCTTTATCACAACCGGATGGCGCGATCGTGGGAGGCGGTTGATTGAATGGAGTGGCGGTTGGCGTCAATGCAGGGAGCGGTGTAAGGGTGGCAGGCGGCGCGGGAGGTTGTATACTCCCGGTACGGACAATCCGCGGCGATCCCCATAGCGCGCGGTCGCCGCTGGCTAGTCCCGTTGAAAGCAGCATGAAAACGAAGCGGATCTTTTGCCCCGCCAGGGGACTCAAGTCGAGGCTGGCGCGATAGAAGCGTTTATCCTGCGATTCCTTCCACGACCACAGCGTTCTTTGGACGCCTGTTGGCGTCAGGTAGTCAATGCGAAACGTGACGTAACAACTTTTCGCGCCGAACTCACAGTTTACGAGCGTTTGTAATTTGTCACCTTGTTGAATCTGGATTTCCGGATAGGCCGCCTGGATGTAACCGTTATATTTATTTTGCGGAACGGTCAACAGGCCTGGCGATGAATCAAGAGAGTCATCTTCAAGATGAGGGTTGTTCACCTGATATGAAAAACCGCGGCTATCCCCACTGGTGCCTGGATATGGCAAAAAGCCAATTCCGCTCTTCCATTGGGCATAGGGCGCATTGGCAACGAAATCATAGATGACCGCGCTGACATCGATCACATTGATATCCACCCAGAAGGCGTCGCTGGCTGAATCGCCAATGCCAAATTGGAGGCCCGAAGCGTTGCTTATTTTCCATAAGCCTTTGTAGTGACCGCTCGCCGCTGGCGCCGTCAAATTGACAGAAATATCCACCATCTGTCCGGGCGGCACATTAACAGGCAATTTTATTGAGGAGGGCGCGCCGATGCCATCGCCGCCGACCCACACAAGATTGTACGATGTGGTCCATGCGCACGTGCCATTGTTCATCAAGCGCCAGGTCTTGGTAAATGCCGCGCCTGGGGCGAATGTGGCTCCGTCCGGGACAGTTAGGTCCGATACAAATTGGGCTGAATCACATTGTGCAGCCGCCATCGCATGTGGAGTGGCTTGACCTGTCAACAACCCCGCTAAAATGATCGCACTAAGGAAAATCCGTCTGAGCATGGAACCTCTTGTTGATTCGCCATCCGAAAAACGGGTTGGTCTTCGAGATCAGCGAATCAATTTACGTCTAAACCATGTGTATTGTCGCGCTAATCCCCGTATAATACAATAAAATTATCGCCCTGAAACCTGACAACTTCGATTCAATATTTAATAGGGAATTTGTGTGGAATGAAAAATAGACCACGCATGCCTTGAGCCGCGTAATTAATCATCGCGCGGATAAGAAGACGCTACAGCATGACCGCCTTGATACATTGCCTTGCAGATCGCTTCTTATAAAGGAACAAGAAGTTCAAAGGCGTCTTTGCCACAGATTTCGCGGATTTACACGTTTTTTTAATAGACCTGTTGCGAAAGTCTTTTTCGGCACACACCTGCCCTGGCGGGCGGTGCCAGGGGAGACCACAGGGAAAATGAGTTTTTCTCAAAGGTCTCTGTGAGCTCGGTGGCTAAGCAATAGCTTAATTATGCAAGAGGTCAAATCAATCCGCGAAAATTCGAGCAATTCGTGGCTAAGGCTCTTGTTTCTCCCGCTTGGAACAGCATTGTTTTTTTCGCTGTGGACTGACTCAGGGTGACATGAATTGGAATTTGCGAAAGCGATAAAACTAAAAATTCGGGTCTTGCCAAAAAAAACAGTTGGTAGTAAGATTTGCCTCGACGAACACTAGGGTGCCCCCCTCACCCTGGTGTTCGTCATTTAATTTCGAAAATTCGCGTTGAGCGGAGTGAGCCGACAGGCGAACGAAGTCGAAATGTATGTCCCAATCCCATACACTAAAGTTATGCTTTGACATCGCTTCACCCTATTCAAGGCGAAGCAACCTTCTTCAACACTTCGCCAAACCGCGCAATTTCATTCAATGTGTTGTAGTGCACAGGTCCCACGCGGATCATCCCGCCCGCCTCCAGCAAACCCAATCGTTCCACAACAGCCAGCGCGTAATTGTGCCCGTTCCACACATAAATATTTTCTCCTCCAATTGCATCGGCAACCTGTTCAGGATCCCTGCCTTCCAATGTAAATGAAACTGTGGGCACACGTTCATTGAGTCGATCCATATCTGTGACTCCATAGATGCGCGTCCCCGGGATTGATTCGATGGTTTGAATCAATGTGCGCGACAACTCGGCCTCATACGCCCGCATCGCGGACATTCCTTTCTTCAGTTCCAAACGCCGACCGGTAAAGCCCGCCTCCATCCACTCCTGGGCCTGGTCTCCTCCGAATTGCCTGCCCAGCCACTCAAGATACTCCAATGCGCCCAGCACGCCTGCGATCCCTTCGTGGTTCTGTGTGCCTGTTTCAAATTTATACGGCAGTTCATCCGAAGCGGGACGAACTTTATAAGCCTTCAATTCGTCGAGCAGGTCATATCTCCCATATAACGCGCCGGCGTGAGGACCAAAGAATTTATAAGACGAGCAAGCCAGAAAATCACAGCCGATATCCTGTACATTAATGGGACCGTGCGGCGCGTATTGCACTGCGTCAATGTACACCAATGCTCCGGCCTCCTTCGCCATTTTAGTTAACTTCTTAACGGGATTCACCGTCCCCAATAAATTGGAGGCATAACCAAATGCGGCGATCTTCGGCTTGCGCTCCAGCGCTTTCGCAAAATCATCGAGGTCGAGTGTGCCGTCCTCCACGTCAATATCCACCCAGATCAAATTACAGCCTTTATCCTCCGCGACCAGCATCCAGGGAGCGATGTTCGCGTCATGGTCGAGCCGCGTCACAAGGATGTTGTCTCCCTCTGTCAAGTTCCGCGCAAGCGAGCGCGAGATATGCAGGGTTAACGTCGTCATGTTGTTGCCGAAGATGATCTCCTCTGGACGCGAGGCGTTGAGAAAATCCGCCATCGCGGCATGCGCTTCGTGCAGGACTTCGTCCGATTTTCTGCTGGTCTCGAACGCGCCTCCATGATTGGCATTGCACTCGAGGAGGTAACGATTGATTCGGTCAAGGCTGTGTTTTGAAATTTGCGTGCCTGCGGGGTTATCGAGAAAAATCGCAGGGCAGTCAAGCGAAGGGAATTGCTGACGAACCAGCTCGATGCTTGCACTGAGCCGTCGTGCTGAGCCTGTCGAAGCAGTAGTCGAAGTGTTAAGAGTCATGGGTCACCTTTGAATGAGTTTTTTCTTCCAGGTTATACCGCAAACAAACCGATCGCGCCTAACGCCAGCAAAATGCCGACGACCTGCCGGCGCGAGATCCGTTCCTTGAGCAGGAGCCACGCCAGGGCAACCGTCGTGCCTGGATACAACGAACTCAGGACCGAGGCAATATCAAGCCGTCCTAATTTACTGGCAAGGATAAAAAATAGATTGCCCGCCAAATCCAGCGTGGCATTAATCAGAACGACGTGCCACGCAGCGCGTGGGACGCCGAGCCGTTCGCGGCGCGCCAAAACGAAGGCAAGCACGAGCAAAGTTCCCGCGACGCGTGAGACGATCATCGGCCACAGAGTCGCCGTGTTATTCTGTGTCGCATTGTGCATAAAGATGAAGTAACAGCCAAATCCAACTCCTGCCAGAACCGGAAGGCGCAGGTCAGATAGATGGCTGATGTGAAATCCTTCCCCTCCGCTCCCTTGTGCGATCAGCCAGACAGCCGCGAGGGCAAGCGCGAATCCGATGAATTGAAGCAGGTTTGGCAAACCTTCCGTGATGGAACCAACAATGACGGGCAGCAGGGCCGCAAACAAAGCCGAGACAGGCGCGGCGACGCTCATTTGTCCTTTGATGAGGCTGTAATACAGGACGAGCAAACCAATGGAACCAAGCATCCCGGCAACAGCAGATATCCATATGACGCTTATCGGCGGGAGAGTTTCCGGGTAAACAAAGAAAGCCGCGATGAGCAGGAATAACCCAAAGAAATCGGCGTAAAAAACGGCGCGATATGCGCCAACTTTTCTGCTTGAGAGACCGCCTGCAAAATCTCCCGCACCCCATGAGAGGGCGGATGCGATTCCATAGATGATGGATAGCAAGTTATTTTCCTTTCAACCTTTGCCCCGGATTTCACTGATTTTCGCTGAAAGAAAAAATCCGTGTTCATCCGTGAAACACCTGCACTCCCTGGCACTGCCCGCCAGGGCAAGTGTGCGTCAGGTGCAGTGTCTGTGGCTGAGGGCTCATATCTTTCCCGCGGCGCGTGCCCGATCCAAAACTTTTTGCGCGTTCTTCAAGAGCGGCATATCGATCATCTTGCCATCCAGCGCGTACGCACCTTTGCCCTCTTTTTGACTGGATTCAAACGTCTCAACGATCCGTTTTGCATATTCAATCGCTGAATCGGATGGAGTGAACGCCTCCTGCACAGGGACGACCTGATTCGGGTGAATGACCTGTTTCCCGCTGAAGCCCAGTCCTGCTCCCTGCTCCGCTTCGACGCGGAGACCTTCGGAATCTTTGAAATCAATATAGACCATATCAATCGCCTGCAGATCATTCGCCGCGCAAGCTGTGACAACTGCCGAGCGGGCGTATAAAACTTCAGTCGCTTCCTTCGTGCGCGTCGCGCCGACGGATGCCGCGTAATCCTCCGCGCCGAAGATGATGGCTTCGAGACGTTTGTCTGCTTCCGCGATTTCTTTCAAGTTCAAGATTCCTTTTGCCGTCTCGACGCCGATCAACAATCGAATGCCTCCAATTTTCAGGTTGCTTGAAAGTTCATAAGATTCGATATGCTCACTGACCCATTTCACCTGTTCGGCAGTTTCGATCTTTGGAACGACAATCGAATCGGGTTTCGTTGCCAGCGCGGCAACCAGATCGCGTTTTTCCAAACCGGAACCAATGCTATTGATGCGGATACAACGTTCGGATTTGCCAAAGTCCAAATCCTTTATCGCCTGCGCAATAATCGCCCGCGCTTCAGCTTTTTTGTTTACCGCTACGCCGTCTTCCATATCCATGCAAATGGAATCAACGCCCAGCGTTGTGGATTTTTCAATCTTGCGGCGGTCATCGCCGGGCATGTAGAGCAGCGCGCGTCGTGAGTGCATGAATTCTCCTTGATGTCATTGCGAATACTATGTCTCTGTCAACCCCGTGTCCTTTTTCAAAAAGCCCTGAAAAGTCACGGCATTCGTAACGACATAATCAAGTAATAGACACAACAAATACCAATGCCTTACCTGCGTAAACAGACCAGACCTTTGAGATACGCGCCCTCGGGGAAATGCAAAGAGACGGGATGATCTGCGCCCTGAGATAAATGCTCGACGATCTGCGCGTCGACGCCTGCATCCAAAGCGGCTCCTGCTACGATCTTTTGGAACAAGCCAGCGTCGATTCCACCTGAGCAGGAGAATGTGACCAATATTCCACCCGCGCGCAATAATTTGAACGCAAGCAGGTTGATATCCTTGTATCCACGCGCGGCTTTGCCGAAGGCGGCATGTGCGGCAGTGGGAGCGAACTTGGGCGGGTCGAGAATGATCATGTCGAAGGAGCGATTTTCGTCGCGGAATTTGCGTAAGAGTTGAAAGACATCGCCTTCGAGTGAAGTTTGACGAGCGACATCCAGATTGTTAAGCGCGATGTGTTCTTTGCACCATGTCAAGGCATCCGCAGAAGAATCTACCGATAAGACAGACTTTGCGCCTCCAGCCAAAACGTTGACGGTAAATCCGCCTGTGTAACAGAAGCAATCCAATACGTCTTTATCTTTCGAAAGTTCACGGACTCGAAGACGGTTCTTACGCTGGTCGAGGTAGAAACCGGTCTTGTGACCTTCCGCGATGTTGACTTTGAATTGGAGGTTGTTTTCGGTGATGGTTAATGGATCATGGAGAATGGAGACGCGTAATAAACCGACTTTTGGTTCAAGCCCTTCGAGTTCGCGTACGTCCGCATCGGAGCGTTCGTAAATCGTTTTCAATCCTGTTTCTTCGAGCAGAATATCTGCTATGGTTTCTTTCCAATATTCTGCTCCTGCCGTGAGGCACTGCATGACAAGCATATCGTTGTATCTATCAACAATCAAGCCAGGAAGGTAATCTGATTCAGCATATATCAAACGATATGCATTGATTTGACCCTTCGACACGGCTTCGCCAGTCAGGGCATCACTTTCGACGTTCAACGATTGACGTGAGTCAATTGAAGCGCGTATTTTTTTCCGAAAGAACTCACTATCCACAACTTCATCCTCAAAAGTCCACACGCGCGCGCGGATTTGGGAGTGAGGCGAGTAGGAGGCTCGGGCAAGAAAATGCTTATCGAAGGCGAGCAGGTCCACGGTCACGCCTGAGGCGGCCGAAGGGTCATCAACATGATGGATCGCGCCAGAGAAGATCCACGGATGGCGGCGGAGCAAGGATTTCTCACGTCCCTGCTTAAGAATCACGTTCATCAATCGCGTTCCTCACCCGGAAAGGGGCGAAACATTTCCATCCAGCCATCCGGGTTTGCAAGCGCATCCCAGCCGAATTGACGATAGAGCTCGTGCGCGTCGCGCGTGGCGAGAGTCCAGCGGCGCAAGCCCTGCAGGTCCGGATGATTGTGAACCGTCTGCATGAGCCACTTGCCGAGACCGTGCGCGCGATGATCCTCATGGATGAAGACATCGCAGAGATACGCAAAGACGGCGTAATCGGTGACAACGCGCGCAAGACCAATTTGCTTATCACCCTCATAAAGTCCGAAGACAAGCGAGTTTGCAATGGCGCGCTCGGTGCGTTCGCGCGGGCGGCCCTTTGCCCAGTAGGCGCGTGTTAGGAAATCAATGATCGCGTCCATGTCCAGCCGCGCTGGATTTGTACTGATGGTGAAATTTTCACGATGAACTTCGATGATTTGAGGCATGATGTAAGTTTATCATGGGCGGTATTGTCTCTGCTTATGTCATTCTGAGCGAAGCGAAGAATCTCTGTCGCGACGTGTGAGACTCTTCGCCGCTCTGCGGCTCAGAGTGACATGATAATAAAGGAGACTTCATGCTAAAACCTGTTCGCTGGAATACCTTCGCGCGTGATTTTATCGTGATCCAGATCGGCTTCGCCCTGTTCGGGCTTTCGATTGCGTTGATGATCCGCTCGCGCCTGGGGACGACGCCCTGGGCTGTGCTCGAAGTGGCGTTATCGCAACTGACGGGTATCCGCCCTGGCAGGATGAGTATCATCGTTGGTTTTGTCGTATTGCTGGGCGCGCTGACTTTGCGCGAGAAGATCGGCTGGGGGACGCTGACCAACATTTTGTTCATCGGGCTGTGGGAGGACATGTTTTTATCCTATATCCCACCCATTGAAGATAGAATCGTATTGCAAAGCGCGATGCTGTTCAGCGCCATCTTATTAATGGGGTTTGCCAGCGCGATCTACATTGGTGTGGACGCGGGCGCGGGTCCGCGCGATAGTTTGATGCTGGCGTTCCATCGCACAACGGGTATCAGTATCCGTCTTGGACGCGGGATCATCGAAGTGATCGTGGTCGCGGTGGGATGGTTTTTGGGGGGACCATTGGGATTTGGGACAGTAATCTTCGCGCTGTTAATTGGCCCCGCAGTCCAATGGGGATTCAAGTTATTCAATGTGCGCCCACATAGGTCCGAAGATTTGATTGAGCCTGCAGAAGCCGCGGCTGATTAGAATCGTTGGGTGAAAAATAGATTCCCCTATTGTACCATTGAGCAGAACGACGGAGGTCCACATGACCGAAATGGAAAATGTAGTTTCAACGCCTGAACCAAAAAACCACTCGACAGGCGCGCTGGTTTTGTTTGTGCTCATTGCATTACCGATGCCGTTGTGCCTGCTCATTTATCATTTTGTGCTCTGGTCCACGGAGCAATCAGCCATCGCATCCGGCAGTCTTGCAAACCTTGCATGGGCAGGATTGATCGGTCTTGCTGCGCAAGCCGTTGTGATGACTGGCATCATCGCCGCCTTATGGGGATTCACACAGGATGAACGCTTCAAATCCGTTTACGGGGGATGGCTCGGCTCGTCGTTCATGGCATTCCCCGCGTTGGTGTTACGCCTGCTTGGACCCAACAACGATCAATTCGGTTCCATTCTCCAAATTCTGATCTGCGTCATTGCGGCTGTGATCGTCGCAAGAGTTCGTAATGTAAAAATAGATTGGAACTCAAATAATAAATCATTCGCATTCCTGCTCGCGGCGTTTGGCGTCGCGCCGTTTGCGGTCTTTGGCGCGCTCGGCTCGCCAACCGATGCGGTTCTTAGTCTGCTCGCTGGCACATCGTTTGGCTGGGTTGCCGCGTTGTTGATGGAATCCGGGACGGGGAACAAATTCCTGGATGCGTTCGGTATTGGCGCGGCGCTTGCGTTGCTTGGCTCGGCAATCGGTTATGACGGCGCACAGTTGATATTGCTTGCCATCCTTCCGTCGTTCGCATTCGCGGTCTCTGCATTGATGCCTTCTAGAGTCGCGGGCATGATCATGACGAGTTTGTTGACCGCGGCTGGCTTGATCTTTTTCGACCCCACCGAACTCACGATTGTGCTTGGCGATATTGCCGCTATTGCATCAAAGGCCGTCACTTATACTGTCGGGCTGGGATTGGCAGTGGGGCTTATCGCGTTGATCATTCGATTGATAACGGAATCACGGGTCGGATCCAATGTGACGCGGCTGTTCGGAATGGTGAGCGCGGGCGCGGCGTGGCTAGTTGTCGTCGTCCTGTTATTCACGAACGGCAATCGCGGTTTTTACGGTGACCGTCTGTTCGTCATCCTGAAGGATCAGGCTGATCTGTCGCAGGTGAGTCAAATAAAGGATATTGACCAGCGACGGACAGCCGCATATCAAACACTCACAGAACATGCCAATAAAACGCAGGCGGGCCTGCGAAATATATTCGATACATTTGGTGTGGATTACAGACCGTATTATCTCGTCAACGCGCTGGAAGTGCGCGGCGGAACTCTCATCCGTTTATTCTTATTGACCCGCCCCGAAGTGGAGCGAGTCATTCCCAGCCAGCGCCTGCGTCCCGCGCCCCAGAACGGAGCCTTGGCTATGAGCGGAGGCGCTTCGCCCCCGAGCGGCGTTGGATGGAACGTGAAGATGATCGGCGCGGATAAAGTATGGGACGAGTTCGGTGCGCGCGGTGAAGGGGTCGTTGTCGGGCAGTCTGATAGCGGTGTGGATGTGAATCATCCTGAACTGAAGGAGAGTTATCGCGGCAACACAGAAGGCGATGATTACAACTGGTTCGACCCGTGGGGTTACTCATCTTATCCAACAGATGAATTTGGACATGGAACTCATACATTGGGCACGATTTTAGGCAAGGATGCGATTGGTATTGCGCCTGATGCAACATGGATTGCCTGTGCAAATCAGCGACGTAATATGGGTAACCCAGCGCTATATCTCGATTGCATGCAGTTCATGCTCGCTCCATTTCCGCAAGGTGGCGATCCGTTTGTAGATGGTGATCCAACGCGCGCCGCGGATGTTTTGAACAATTCATGGGGATGTCCCGAATTGGAGGGCTGTGACCCGAATGCATTGCTTTACGCGGCGAATCATTTGCGCGACGCTGGAATTTTTGTTGTAGTCTCAACGGGCAACGACGGCCCGAATTGCAGTACGGTGGACGCGCCGTTGTCGTTGTATGATTCCGTGTTCTCGGTTGGCGCAATTGATCAATTTGGAAACATGGCAGACTTCAGCAGTCGCGGCCCTGTGACTGCAGATGGTTCGGGGCGTATGAAACCCGATATCGTCGCGCCGGGTGTGGAAATCCTTTCCGCTGTTCCGGGAGGCGGGTATTCCTACGCGGATGGAACGTCCATGGCGGGACCGCATGTTGTAGGCGCGGTTGTGTTGCTTTGGTCGGCAGACCCACGCTTGATCGGTGATATTGACCGCACAGAGCAACTGCTGATCGATACAGCAAAACCGTATACGGGGAACGCATCCTTCGGCTGTTTCGACGGGGATAGACCCAATGCCGCGTATGGATATGGGATCGTGGATGTATATGCAGCTGTGAAAGAGACGTTGGGGAGGTAAATTAAAGTGATGTTGCGTACCGTCCCGCAGGTTTGAATTGCAAATAAGCTTGAACTACCGAAACCTGCGGGACGTTCTAGGTAAGGTGACAGTCACCTGATTTCCAGGCATTCTTTCAGTCTCATAATGCCTTCTTCAATTTTTTCTTCCTCGTAGTGAACAAAGCATAGCCGAATATAGTTTTTCAATCCGCCTTTGCTGGAGAAAAGCTTGCCCGGGCGAAAATCAACCTTGAAAGAGGGCGCTTTCTTGCGGAGTTCTGGGGCATCTATTCCTTCGGGTAAACGCAACCAGAAAAAATATCCGCCACGTGGAACGGAATATTCAACATTGGGCAAATGCTGACGCAAGGCCGAATCCATTACATTTATCCGTGAGCGATAAATGTCGGTCAGTTTATTGATATTTTTTTCCAATCCGCCTGATTCGATAATTCCGCGCACAATCGCAGAGGTGAACGGATTCAACCCTCCACCGCTGTCAAGAAAGCCGCAAGTGTTGAAGCGTTTGATCTTTTCAGGATGCGCCTGCAACCATCCAAGCCGCAGACCAGGCGCGAGAATCTTTGAGAATGTTCCAAGCGAGACAACGTTTTCCGCGTCAGCGTCAACATACGCGGCAAAGGATTTCGGCGGCTTTTGGGCGTAGCTCAACAGGTGATAGACCTCATCAGCCGCGATGATGAAATCATGTTCTTGTGCCAATTGTACGAGACGATCACGCCGTCCCTGTGGCAAGGTTGTGCCCGTTGGGTTCTGGAAGGTCGGGATGAGATAAAGGAACTTCGGGCGGGATTCAGCCAGTTTCTCTTCGAGTAACTCGATGATGAGTCCGTTTTCATCCGTATCAATGGAGACGACGTTCAAATGATGGTCTGCAAAAATCCTGAGCGCCAGAAAATACGTTGGCTCTTCCACGAAGATGGTATCGCCTGCCTGCGTGAAGAGCGTGCACATCAAATCCAATGCCTTCGAGATGCCGTTGGTGACAAACAGGCTTTCAGGCTTCACGTCAAAGCCATAGTCTTTGCTCAAAAAATTTGCCAGCGCAAAACGGAACTGTCCATCACCCTGTTCCGCGCCGTATTGCAGAAAGGAATTGTCATTATGTGACAACCGCGCCTGTGCCGCCTCGCGGATCAGGTCAAGTGGCAGAAGCGAGAGTGGCGGGTCGCCGAGACCGAGGTCAATGATATCGGGTGGCACCTGGTTTTGGATGGTGGGGGGAGGTGTGATCATGTAAGAAGTATAATCGCATAATGGCGTCCAAATTCGATCCGAAGAAACATCATCGCCGTTCCATCCGTTTACCAGAATATGATTACATCGTCCCCTTTAGGGGGTTCTCAGCCAGGCGCGTGTTATGTGACGATTGTCACGTGGCATCGCGAATGTCTATTGGGGAGGTTGTGAATGGGGAAATGGCGTTGACCAAGTTCGGTCTGGTTGCAAAGCAACAATGGGAGAAATTACCAAAACGATTTCCAAATATCGAATTGGGCGCGTTTATCATTATGCTAAATCATATGCATGGGATTATTGTGATTACCGATGGTAGGGGCACGGCGGGACTATTCGCTGCCGTGCCCCTACGCGTGAACTTTAGCCACAAAACTAGAGACCAAGCCCTTCCTCCTAGCGCACAAATTCTTACAACAGAGACGTATATCCACCTTTATCTTGTATAATTCGAATATATGCAGGCTCGCTGTTGCCAAAGGTCAATAAAGAGATCAAAGTATTAATATATGGCTAGAAGTAGAACCAAACCAGCTCGCAGAAGATCGGCTCGTCGTACTGTTCCAAAATCTGATCACATGATTTGGTTCGAGCGTGCCCGCGCAATGCATGAATACAGTGATTCTCTTAAGCAGGCTGATGCAAAGGCTCTCAAGCTTTTTGAAATAGTCGCTGATCAAATGAAAAGCCAATTCAGATTCAATACTTTTTTATCTAGCCTGATCATAGTCGTCTCAATTGGTATCCTTATACTAAGCTTAGTTGTACTCTTCTTAATTCCTTCGCCAAGTACAGCTCTCCAGAGTTTTAGCTCGATTGGCACACCTGTAAGTATTTTGGCTCTTATTCTCATTCTCTTTCGGAATCCAATTGTGCAAGCGCGTCATTTACTCGAAAGTGTATTGAAACTAAATGTGGTTTTCATTAGTTTCATCCGCCGCGTCCAACAATTGGACCTATTGTTACGATCCATGTTTTATGAAACGGATTCAGTGGAGCTTGATAAACTCTATTTATTGATGCAAGAGTTTCAAGGTATTGTAGATCAAACCCAGCAGGAAATCATCCAAACTGATCAAACCTAAAAACTCCAAATACTGGCATTTTTTACTTTCTCTGCTGACAAAAAAGTTGTACAATATATGTACTATTGGAAATGTAGGGTTATTTATGAGTCCACTATCCATTCCAGGAACAAGCATCCAAATTCCCTACCCGCCAGGCAAGGCGAAGTGCAAGAACAAGAATTGCGGCAGGGATTATGATCGTCCTAAAGTAAAGCGCGACGGTAACTTTGTAATCTTACGTTGTCCATACTGTAAACGTGTCTTTAAAACTATGTCTTATCGAGTGTTAGTAGCCAAATCAAAGAAGGCCTCAAACAAATAGAATTGAAGGTTTAGTCTATGAATACTATCCAAGCTTATCTCGAAAAATTTGGGGGCAATTTCTTGGTGGCAGCCTTCGTTCCTTCACTGGCTTTTGTCACGGCCAGCATTTTGTTAGTTGGTCCTGTTGTTCCTCTCGACGTTCTGACGCGGGTTCAATTTCTACTTGGTCCGATTGGAGAGAAGAATATTGGTTGGGCGATTTTTTTAGTCGCAGTGATCATAGGTTTTACACTTGCCAGCCTGAATACATACATTTACAAATTATTTGAAGGTTATGTCTTGATCAAGCAATTATCATTCTTGCGCTCCGTTGAGATTAAACGTGCTCGTCAACTTCGCGGTAAACGGGATGTCATCAATCAAAAAATAGGGCAACTGGAACAAAGGATAGATACGTGGAAAAAGGCTAAAATGCCACGTCGTTCCGAAAAAGAAAGAAGCCTTATTCAGACGCGTATCCAAAACTTAAAAGCCGAACGAGATACTATCTCGGCTGAGTATGACCAGATGTATCCTCCGTATGATAACCTAATTCTTCCTACTCGCTTTGGCAATATCCTGCGCGCTTCTGAGACCTATCCTAGGATTCGTTGGGGCATCGATGCTGTGACTATGTGGCCTAGGCTAATCTACGCTGTCTCAATCGCTCCGAAGGGCGATGAATATCTGACCAAAGTGGACATTTCTAACGATCAGTGCAGCTTCTTGCTGAATAGTTCGCTTCTATCAGGTCTGTTTTCAGGTCTTGCCATGTTAGTTGCCATTTATCAAGCTTTATTGTTATATTTGAAGAGTCGAGGAATTGGCGAATTGTTATATTTTGTTCCCGTGGATAGTGCAATTCACATCTATCAGCAACGAATCTTGATATATGCTCTGGTCGGCCTGCTGGCGCTTGGAACATTTTGGTTCTTTTACACTGCGTCTCTAACAACGTATCGCAATATGGAAATCTTATCCGTAGTACTTATGATCTTTTTCATCTTAACCTACTAAAAACTCTACGCCTAGACGATCTTCCTCCTGATGAATTACCTGAGAACACCGAGGAGGAAAAGGAGATTTGGAAAAGAGTGTGTGAATTTCTTGCTATTAGAGAAGTAAATGGCTCTCTCATATTTGACTATGAAAAGCCAAAACCTCAGAAAACTGCTGCTCAAGTTTAGGAATCTCAAAGAGAGCAATAAAGGCAAATGTATCGTCCATCAGAGGGGCAATTCTTTCGAAGAGATAATCATAAACTGGAATCGAATCTCGAATTCCAATTGCAATCCAGAGCATCGTATACGGTTGATCACCCTCTGGCTCGTTAAGCTCAATCAGAACGGAGCCATCATCTTCTTCCTGTAGAGTAACCAGGGCAGAAGCGTTGAATACAGGTGCAAACTTATGCAGATCCCTAGTCTCTAATAATTCATGTATAGCATCGATGCCTTTTCGTCGATAATCTATGAGAGAGATTTTTGGCTCATCAAACCCAATTACCTCATAGATAGCTTGTTCTTGGTTGCAACTGATGAAAGATAGGACTTCATCACCCTGAATGGCAACTTCTGCAAAGAAATCTGTATTTTTCATGATCTTTTTTCCTTTCTGGTTCACTACATTATAGCACATATGTTCTAATTTTACCTTAAAATTTCGTTATAAACCATAGTTCTGTTTGAATATGGGGGCTCTGACCTACTCCCTTTTCACCATCATTTCGGTATAATCCCCTCTAACCCACTCCAGGAGAGAGTCCATGCCCCCAAGAAAGGGTACTGCTGTGCTTCCCCTCGAAAAAGAAGAGATCATCAAGGATTATCGTCTTGCCTATCAAAGCAGGCAGGCGAGTCTTATCGGCAGACGTGAGGTACTAAGCGGCAAGGCAAAGTTCGGCATTTTTGGGGATGGGAAGGAAATTATCAACATCGCCATTGCGCGTGCCTTCCAAAAAGGTGATTGGCGCTCAGGCTATTACCGTGACCAAACCTGGATGTTCATGTTAGGGGTGATGAGCATCCAGGAATTTTTTGCTCAGACCTACGCTCATGCGGATGTGACTCACGAGACTAACACGGGCGGGCGCTCGATGAACGCGCATTTCGCCAACCGTTTCATCAACCCCGATGGCTCCTGGAAGAATCAAACCGAATCATATAACACTGCGGCAGATGTCTCACCGACAGGCACTCAGATGCCGCGCGCGGTGGGTCTTGCGTATGCGTCGGTTGTGTATCGCGGACTCGAAATAAACAATCAATTCTCGAAGAACGGAAACGAAGTTACGTTTGCGAGTATCGGCAATGCGTCCACTTCCGAAGGCATGTTCTGGGAGTCGGTCAATGCGGTCGGTGTGCTTCATGCGCCCGCGATCATCGCAATCTATGATGATGGGTATGGCATCTCCGTGCCGAACGAGTATCAAATGGTAAAGGGCAATATCGGTGAGTTGCTAAAGGGATTTCAACGCGCGCCAGATTCAAAAGATGGCTTCGATCTTTATTGCGTGAGAGCCTGGGATTACCCCGCGCTTATTCAAACGTTCGCGCAGGCAGCCGAGACTGCGCGCGCACATCACGTCCCTGCGCTTGTGCATGTGACCGAAGTGACCCAGCCTCAGGGACATTCCACGTCTGGGAGTCACGAAAGATATAAATCGCCTGAGCGCTTGAAATTTGAGGAGGAGTTCGACGGTCTCCATAAGATGCGCGAGTGGATGCTGGAGAACCGCGTCATTTCTGACCTTGAGCTGGTCGCGGCTGAAAAAGAGGACTACGCCACTGTGGAGGGAATCCGCAAACTCGCGTGGGATGCATATCTCGCTCCGATTCTCGAAGAGCGCGGTCACGTCATGGATATGCTCGACGAGATTGCGGGGAGTTCGAGTCACGCGTCAGAGTTGAACCAAATCAAAGAACGGCTGGCAAACCTCCCGTCAGTGGCGAGGCGGGATATCCATAGCGCCGCGCATGAAGCGTTAAGACTCCTGCGCGACGAAGCGAATCCATCCAAGCAGGTTTTAATCCAATGGAAGAACGAACAGGATGACATCAATGTAGAGCGTTATGGTTCACATCTGTATAGCGGCAGGGCGGTTGCCGTGAAGGAAGTGAAGCCTGTTTATTCGAGTTCGTCGCCGACGATGATGGGCTTTGAAGTGATGAACGCCGCATTCGATTCGATTTTAGCGCGTGACCCGCGCGTGATCGCGTTCGGCGAGGACGTGGGATTTCTTGGCGATGTGAACCAGGGCTTCAAGGGGATGCAGGAAAAATATGGCGCGTTGCGAGTGACCGATACAGGCATTCGTGAAGCAACAATTTTGGGTCAGGCGATTGGTATGGCGATGCGCGGACTGCGTCCGATTTGCGAAATTCAATATTTGGATTACATTCTGTATGCTTTGCAAATCATGTCCGATGACCTTGCGAATCTGCATTGGCGCACGGTGGGCGGACAAGCCGCGCCTGTGATCGTCCGCACGCGCGGTCATCGCCTTGAAGGCATTTGGCATTCGGGGTCGCCGATGGCTGGGTTGATCCATCTCATACGCGGTATAAACATTTTGGTTCCGCGCGATATGACGCGCGCCGCTGGCTTCTATAACACACTATTGAAATCCGACGAGCCTGCTGTAGTCGTTGAAGTGTTGAATGGATATCGTGTAAAAGAGCGAGTGCCCGATAACATTAGCGAATTCACCGTACCGCTCGGTGTGCCTGAGGTAATTCGCGATGGGAAAGATGTCACGCTTGTCACGTATGGCGCGTGTTGCCGCATTGTAATGGATGCGGCGGAGAAGTTGTCTAAAGTTGGCATTGATGTCGAAGTGATTGACGTGCAGTCGTTGCTGCCCTTTGATATTCATGGAAAGATTGTTGAATCCTTGAAGAAGACCAACCGCGTTGCCTTCGTGGACGAAGATGTTCCAGGCGGAACGACTGCGTATATGATGCAGGAAGTGATCGAGAAACAAGGCGGCTATTTCCATCTCGACTCCCCCGCGCGGACGTTATCAGGCAAGGCCCATCGTCCCGCGTATGGCAGTGATGGAGATTACTGGTCCAAGCCGAATGCAGAGACGATTTTTGATGCTGTATATGAGATGCTGAATGAGGTTGATCCAGCGGCGTATCCGCCGCTTCGTTGATGGTTGACTGTTGATGGTTGACGGATTATGGATAATAATAAAATATCTGCTAGAAATTATCGCGAGTTGATTGTCTGGCAAGAAGGTATTAAACTCGCGAAAGCGGTCTATAAGCTGACTGAGAAATTTCCACGTCAAGAGACTTATGCTCTTGCAGATCAAGTCCGTCGCGCTGCCGTCTCAGTTCCATCAAATATTGCAGAGGGTCAGGCGAGAAAAGCGCCTGGGGATTTTCGTAGATTTTTGCACATAGCACTTGGCTCATTAGCTGAAGTAGACACACAACTGGTTTTAGCTCAAGAGTTTGGATACCTGAACAAGGAAGATGTTGACTCACTCGACGAGCAAATTCAAGGTTTACGCAAGAAACTTTACGCTTTAATCAATAGCCTTTGTAATGCACCCCAAAATTTGGACAGTAGGACTAAACAAGATAAACTACTGT
>CAZIYY010000039.1:0-2664 GCA_964543585.1 uncultured Anaerolinea sp.
GTTTTTTGCAAAGATTTTCTATCTCACTCCACGCTTAAGTGGGGTGCTACCCCTGGTAGTAACTGACGAAGCAAGCAGGTTCAAGCTTAATCCGTAGCGGCTTTATAAGACTGGAATTAAACGGTATATATGGATTGAGCCGGGAAATAAGTGGCGGGGTCTTTGAATGACCCCGCCACTTTACGTCTGCCCGGCACATTGGGCGGCGGAGAATTCTCGGCCGCCCAATTTTTTGGTTAAAACACTTGATGGAAATCTGACTTGACGACGTATTGGGGATACCGTATGGGAGGCATTTGCGCCTCCCATTTTTACTTTTTGCTAATACTCTCGTGCTATGATTTCATTTTGCTCAAACCGCGGCTCTTCGCAAAGCATTCCTATGGGACGCCGTTCGGAACAGAATGAAGCATCAAATCAAACCAAGTCAAATGCGTAAGAAGCAGTATAATTTTCCCCTGAAAGGCACATCATGCTAAAGAACTTCGTCAAAATCTTCGGGGGAGACCCCAACAAAAAAACCATTGAACAATTAGGTGGAACTGC
Source organism: uncultured Anaerolinea sp. (assembly GCA_964543585.1). GTDB lineage: Bacteria > Chloroflexota > Anaerolineae > Anaerolineales > Villigracilaceae > Defluviilinea. Next base: position 547 of record CAZIYY010000039.1, read on the forward strand.
CAGGGAGATCAACGCGCTCGAACCTCAGTTTGAAGCGTTAAGTGATGAAGAACTGCGCGGCAAAACAGACGAGTTCAAGGCGCGGATCGGTGAACTTATAGGCAACATTGAAGGCTTGGAGGAAAAAGAGCAGTTCCAAGCTCAGCAGGACGCGTTGGAGGAAATCCTCCCGGAGGCATTCGCGGCTGTCCGCGAGGCATCCAAGCGTACGATTGGCTTGCGTCATTTCGATGTCCAGTTGATCGGCGGAGTCGCATTGCATCGAGGTTCGATTGCAGAAATGCGAACTGGTGAAGGTAAAACGCTCGTCGCCACGATGCCGATTTATCTCAATGCGCTACTGGGTAAAGGCGTCCATCTCATCACAGTCAACGATTATCTTGCCCGCCGCGACGCGCGCTGGATGGCGCCAATCTTCAACATGCTTGGGTTGTCGGTGGGTGTATTGCAAATGGCCGCTTCCACGGAGAATGGAAAGAAGGCGTTCATCGTTGATTTTGAACGCGAGTCCCCGCATGAGGATCAGAATCATCTTCGCATGGTGGATCGAGCCGAAGCCTATGCTGCGGATGTCACGTATGGCACCAACTCTGAATTTGGGTTCGATTACCTGCGCGATAACATGGCAATGCGCCTGGGCGACCGCGTCCAGCGCGGGCATCATTACGCGATCGTTGACGAAGTGGATAACGTGTTGATTGACGAGGCGCGCACGCCGCTCATTATTTCGGGTCCCGCATCGGGAGACCTGGAATGGTATGGCAAAATGGCACAGGTCGTGCGACAACTGAAGCCGGAAGATTATGAAGTGAACGAGAAGGATCGCAACGTTTCGATCACGGAAGTTGGGCTGGCGCGCGTTGAACAAATGTTGAACCAGCCTTTGATGGATCCGGACCGCCCCGAAGACGTGACTCCCGAACAAGCGCGCTTGCGCGGTCATTTGGAACAAGCATTGCGCGCGCAAACCCTCTTCCATCGCAATAAAGAGTATCTCGTGCAGGCGGGCAAGGTTGTGATCGTGGATGACTTCACGGGCCGCCTGATGCCGGGACGAAGATGGAGCGATGGCTTGCATCAGGCCGTGGAAGCAAAGGAGGGCGTGAAGATCGAGCCAGAAAACGTCACCTATGCAACCATCACCCTGCAAAACTATTTCCGCATGTATAAGAAACTGGCAGGGATGACAGGCACTGCATTAACCGAAGCGGAAGAGTTCAGCAAGATTTACAACCTCGAGGTCACGCCCGTTCCGCCGAACCTTGAATATCAAGCGTTCGGCAATAATGCGCCATTGATGGAAATCAAAACAAAGGACGAAGACGGTTATCCATACATGTACTTTGCAAGACGTGAAGATGCGCAACAGTTACCGCTTTTTTATCGCCGCAAGGATTACCCCGATGTCATCTATAAAACCGTCGAAGCGAAACTGCGTTCTATCGCGACGGAGATCGTGCGCGAGCACGTGCTTGGGCGACCATTACTGGTTGGCACAACTTCGGTGGAATCATCGGAGCAACTGTCAAATCGACTCAAGGCTGAGTCTGTCCGTCGTTTATTACAAATTTCCCTCGTCCGACGTGTCTGGATGGAGGCGAACAAGCGCGAAGAGGATGGGCGTCTCGTTCCCGAATTGCAGCAATTCAATGAGCCGCTCGAAAAGGTGTCGCCTGATTCGTTACGCAAGTTCATTCAGCCTTTTGGTGTGACCAATATCAATCCTGAAGACGCTTCCAACCTGCCCGTTGTTCTTGATATCCTTCGACTCGATGAATCAAACATCAACCGACTGAAGTCGGTACTGCAGGGAGGGGTGCAGCACCAGGTGCTTAACGCGCGCAAACACACGGAAGAATCTCAGATCATTGCCGGCGCGGGCGCATTCGGCGCGGTGACCATTGCCACCAACATGGCGGGGCGCGGTGTGGATATCAAACTCGGCGGCGAATTGGCTGAAGAGGTCATCTCTGCCGTCAATCGTGTCCTGCGAAAAGCAGGGCATGAAAACCCCTTCGATATGACTTCCGAGGAACGCCGCGCGGCTTTGCAGGCAGTTGACCCCTCGAACTATGGTCTCTATGACTCGGAAGTCAAACTCTTCCTCGGATACTTTGA
>CAZIYY010000039.1:2676-31441 GCA_964543585.1 uncultured Anaerolinea sp.
CGTGAAGGAACTCGGCGGTTTGCACGTCATCGGTTCCGAGCGCCACGAAGCACGCCGCATTGACAACCAGCTGCGCGGGCGCTCTGCGCGCCAGGGCGACCCCGGCTCTTCCCGTTTTTATCTGTCACTCCAGGATGAACTCATGCGTATCCAGGGCGGCGAGCGCGTCAGCAGCCTGATGGAACGCCTCAAGGTGGACGACTCGCTGCCTCTCGAAGTTCGCGTGGTTGGCAACATCATCGAACAATCCCAGCATCGCATAGAGGGCGCCAACTTCGATGTCCGCAAGCACCTGCTCGAATACGACGATGTGCTTAACAAACAGCGCGCGCAGATCTACGGTCAGCGCGACCGCATCTTCGTGAAGGAGGACCTGAGCGACGACATTGCCGAAATGCTGGAACTGGAAATCAAACAGCGCGTCGAAACGGAACTCACCGACGAAGAGGGTCCCTGGAAATTGATCGCATGGCTCGAACAAGTGCAGCCGCCTTTCATGGCTGGCGAACGCCTCTTCCCCAGCTTTGGCTTGTCTCTGTTGCTGAAAGAGTTATCCAACTCCGACGACCTCCGACATTCGACCTTGGATATGATCTCTCGCGCGATCGAAGCGGAAAACGCGCATCACCTGCGCGCTATTGAAGTTTTGATTGATAATACCGAACAAAGTCTTGAGACGCAAATCTCCAGCCGCGCAGACTCCATGGATGCATACTTTGAAGGCTTGCGCGACATGGAAGAAACTCCGCGCCCGCAAAAGATGCTGGAAGAAATCAACAGCCTGGTTGGATTGCCACTGAGACTCAACAACGAACAATTGAGCAAGCTCGGCGAAGACCCGCAAGATGCAAAAGAAGATATCCGCAACCTTCTCTCCGCGAATTTGACTGCCGTTTACGCTTCCCGCGTCATTTCTGCCGTGCAGAATCGTTTCGGTGAAGCGATCGGCGACAAATTCGAGATCGCAAATTGGGATGACGCCGCGGACAAAATTCTCGAAGCCGCGCAAAATGCGCTGACACGCCGCCGCGAGCGATTAGTTGGTGAGAACGGCCAGATCGCGCGTGACATTGACAACCTGATGCCGCGTGAATTCAACGACACAACCAAACTTCAATTATTACTTTCGCTCTCACAAGGCGCGCGCACAGCCTTTGACCAGAAAACACATAAACAGGTAAAGCAGGTATTCAGCCGCTTTAGTTACGTTTTCCTTATCGCGCAACTGCTGGATGGGCTTGAGTCGGATCAAGTCGTTGAAGATGTATTGAGTCACCTTGATGAAGCGCAGGAGTCTCTGCAACTGGCGTGGGGAGAGCGCGAGTATGTCCGTCTTGCATCGAACGCGCAAAGGCTGGCGGATTTCGGCGCGGCGGCTGAAAGGGCTTTCGGTGAGGAAAGGCTGAATGAAAGCATGGCAAGCCTGGGCGAGTCTGACCGCGAGGCGTTGATCGAGTCCGTTGGAAAATACGTGTTGAATGAAGTCCATCGTCAATTGCTTCTCAGTGCGACATCAGAATTGTGGGTGGAATACCTGACGCGAATCGAAGCTTTGAGAGTTTCAATCGGTTTGGAGGCTTACGCACAACGTGACCCGCTGGTACAATATAAAGGCCGGGCTTCTGAAATGTTCGCGCAATTGTTGGAAGACATTCGAGGGCTTGCGATCGGCAGGGTGTTCGCATATCGTCCGAAGCCTGTCGAGATCACGCCTGTTGAAACCGTTGATACGCCTTCGGCGATGCCACAAAAAATGCAAGTGGATGACGGCAAGAAAAAGAAACGACGACGACACTAACTCATTCGAAGTATGGCAGAACGAGTCACTGCTTCCCTCCACACGTATCGTGCCCTCCCCAAGGTGGAGCTACACCGCCATCTGGAAGGGTCGTTGCGTTTGGATACAATGGTGGATGTCGCCCGCCAGCACGGCATTGTCATTCCTGAGGATGTCCTGCGATTGAGCACGATGGTGCAGGTGCAGGAAGAAGACAAATTTACCTTCCAAAATTTTCTTTCAAAATTCAATACCTTGAGAATGTTCTATCGCTCGCCGGATGTCATTCATCGCATCACGCGCGAAGCAATTGAAGACGCGGCGAAGGATAACGTGAAGTATATGGAATTGCGCTTCACGCCTGTTGCCCTGAGCCGCGCGGAACGTTTCCCACTGCACGATGTAGTTGATTGGGTGATCAACAGCACAAAGGAAGCCTCAAAGGAGCATGGGGTGATCGTGCGATTGATCGCCTCGGTGAACCGCCATGAAAGCACAGACCTTGCCGAACAGGTCGCCTGGCTGGCGGCGGAGCACGTGCAGGATGGCATGGTGGCATTGGACCTGGCTGGCAATGAGGCCGAGTTCAAGTCTGAACCGTTTTATGGCATCTTCAAAGAGGCGAAACAGGCGGGCTTGCGCGTGACTATCCACGCGGGCGAATGGGGACCTGCTCCGCACGTGAAAGAAGCGATTGAAGAGATCGACGCGGATCGGATTGGTCATGGTGTGCGCGTGCTTGAAGATAAAAATATCGTAGCGCTGGCGCGCGAGCGCGGCACCGCATTTGAAGTATGTATCACGAGCAATTACCAGTCAGGCGTGGTTGAGTCTCTCGAAACGCATCCTTTGATGACCATGCTGGATGCTGGCTTGAATGTGACCATCAACACGGATGACCCAAGCATCTCGCGCATCACATTGAGCCATGAATATTACACAGCCTGCGAGGAACTGCAAATGCCGCAAAACACGCTGAAGGAGCGTATCGTTGCCGCGGCGCAGGCGGGCTTTCTGCCCGATAATGAAAAAGAGAAATTGGTGAAACAACTCAGGAAAGATTTGAAGATGTAAATTGCACCACACAAGCAAGGGTATCAAAGGCGCTCCTTTGTATTCTCGTTCGATTGTGGTGTGAGGGTAGGTCACGTTTGAAACGTGACCTACGAAATTTCACACACCAAAGGAGAACCAGATGAACGATTTCTTTAAAGCACGCGATGTTCTAAAAGTTGGGGATAAGGATTACATCATCTATCGCCTCGACGCATTGGAAAAAGTGGGTCTCGCGGACCTCAAGCGGCTCCCGTTTTCGATCCGAGTCGTGCTCGAAGCCGCCCTCCGTCAATGCAATGACAAGGAGATTACACAGAACGATGTGAAGAACATCGCCTCATGGACACCTAATGGCGTACGCCCCGGTATCCCATTTTTACCTGCGCGAGTCGTCATGCAGGATTTTACGGGCGTTCCAGCAGTCGTGGACCTCGCCGCCATGCGCGCGGCAGTTGCGCGTCTCGGTGGCGACCCGAAGAAGATCAATCCGCTCGTTCCTGTGGATTTGGTCATTGACCATTCGATTCAAGTTGACTTCTTCGCGACAAGCGACGCGCTCACACGTAACACCGAAATGGAATTTCACCGAAACCGCGAACGCTACGAGTTCCTCAAGTGGGGACAGAAGGCATTCAGTAACTTCCGCGTCGTGCCGCCAATGACGGGCATCGTACATCAGGTCAACCTTGAATATCTTGCCGATGTGGTGATGACGAAACCTTCCGAAGGTTCAGAACCTTCGGAAGGTTTGCTCGCGTTCCCCGACACACTCGTCGGCACCGACTCACACACCACCATGATCAACGGCCTTGGCGTGGTTGGCTGGGGTGTGGGCGGAATCGAAGCCGAAGCGGTGATGCTGGGTCAGCCCATGGATATGCTCCTGCCGGATGTCATCGGTTTCAAACTCTATGGCAAACTGCGCGACGGAGTTACCGCAACTGATCTCGTTCTCACGGTCACTCAAATGTTGCGCAAGAAAGGCGTTGTAGATAAATTCGTCGAGTTCTTCGGCGAGGGTCTCAACTCAATGTCCCTTGCCGACCGCGCCACCATCGGCAACATGGCCCCGGAATACGGCGCGACGATGGGTTACTTCCCAGTGGATGCTGAAACGATCCGCTACATGAAAATGACGGGCCGCCCCAAAGAAGTGATCGAACGGACCGAAGCCTACATGCGCGCGCAGGGACTTTTCCATGAGCCTGGCATGCCTGAACCTGAATATACCGACACGCTCGAACTGGACCTTGAGTCTGTTGTACCCTCATTGGCTGGACCCAAACGTCCGCAGGACCGCGTGCCGATGTCTGAATTGAAAGAGACATTCAAAGCCGCGCTCACCGCTCCTGTCAAAGAACGCGGCTTTGAACTCAAGCCCGAAGCCGTCAACGCCGAAGCGATTTTTGGTACCAACGGCGGCTCGATGAAGATGAGGCACGGAGCGGTTGTCATTGCGGCGATCACATCCTGCACCAACACATCGAATCCCTCTGTGATGGTCGGCGCGGGCTTGCTCGCAAAGAAAGCGCTTGAAAAAGGTTTGAATGTTAAGCCTTATGTAAAAACGAGTCTTGCGCCAGGTTCACGCGTTGTCACCGAATACCTCAAACAGGCGAACCTGATTGACCCGCTGGCGCAACTCGGCTTCAATGTCATCGCCTATGGCTGTACTACTTGTATCGGCAACTCAGGTCCGCTTCCGGGAGAAGTTGCGAAAGCCGTAACAAGCAGTGACCTCGTCGCCGCGGCCGTGCTTTCGGGCAATCGAAACTTCGAGGGCCGCATCCATCCGTTAGTCAAGGCAAACTTCCTGGCTTCCCCGCCGCTCGTTGTCGCATACGCGCTTGCGGGAACTGTTGATATTGATCTCGATAAAGAACCGCTCGGCGAAGGCAGTGATGGTCCCGTCTATCTCAAAGACATTTGGCCCACACAGCAGGAGATCGCCGACACGATTGCTTCGAGTTTGAAAGTAAGCATGTTCGAAGATCGTTATGCCAGCGTGTTCGAGGGTTCAGACATGTGGAAGGAAATCAAGGTGACGGGCGGCGATTTGTATGAATGGGATGAGGCTTCGACGTACATTCATCATCCACCCTATTTCCAAACTTTGACTCTCGATGTGTCTTCCGTGAACAACATCAAAGGCGCGCGCGTGTTGGGCATGTTCGGCGACTCCATCACCACCGATCACATTTCACCGGCGGGCAATATCGCCACAGACAGCCCCGCAGGTAAATATCTGCAGGAACGCGATGTAGCCCCACAATACTTTAACTCGTACGGTTCGCGGCGTGGCAACGACCTGGTGATGGCGCGCGGCACGTTTGCCAACATCCGCTTGAAGAATAACCTGGTCGCTCCAAAAGAAGGGAATCTGACCAAGCATTTCCCCGATGGCGCAGAGATGAGCATCTACGACGCGGCGATGAAATATCAATCCGAAAACATTCCTTCAATCGTAATTGCAGGCAAGGAATATGGCTCAGGCTCCAGCCGAGATTGGGCCGCGAAGGGTCCTCTTCTTCAGGGAGTCAAAGCGGCAATCGCTGAGTCGTTTGAAAGAATTCACCGCTCGAATCTTGTCGGCATGGGAATCCTGCCATTGAAATTCATGGACGGACAAAACGCCGAATCGCTCGGATTAAAAGGCGACGAAGTTTTCGACATCGAAGGCTTGAGCGAAAATATGAAGCCAAAATCCGTTGTCACCGTAAAAGCAAAGAGAGTTGATGGCTCAGTGGTTGAATTCAAAGCCACCGCGTTGCTGAACACCAACGTGGAAGTGAATTACTACCGCAATGGAGGCATTCTCCATACGGTGTTGAGGAATTTGGTGAAGTAGAAGGAATCGAAAAAAGATGACACTTTTGCAGGCGTCATCTTTTGATTCTCATTTCTCTTTGAGCGACAGGAAATTAAGCCCCGCAGGCAATACAAATTCCTGTTAGGATTTGTGATGAATCCCCTTTAATTGATGGGGGACTGATCGATCACGATCGTGCAAGTCTGATCCCCCGCTGCGATACACGTCTTCTCTTCCACGTTGAAGACCTTTCCCCCGCTCAGCCAATACAGCGCTTCCTGCAGCAAGCCCACCGCCAGGTGACAAGCCGGGTCATGAGTCCTGCGCTCCCAGCACAACGGACAGCGTTCGATATGCCAGAGGATTTTCCCATCGTCGTCTTCCACACGGACTCGCTGGTCAGTGAAGTTGTTAAACAATTGGGCAAAGGCGCTTGCCCCCGCATGCAATTTTGCGGGGAGAGGCAACAATCGGAAAGCCATCTCCGTCAGGCCTAATTGCGTACTGTATTGGCGCACACCATAATTAAAACACGCCCGCCCGACCCGAAGGGCAAGCCCGCGTCCGCCATGCGGACCATAGACTTGCTCCAGCATTTCTGTGAGACTGCTCACCGTTGAAAACGGAACGCCAGGCTCGGTATTATCTGAAGGGTAATTCTCAATGAGCGAGGAAAGCGGCCCTAATTTAAGAAGCGCATTGACTCCATTCCGCCCCATCACTTCTTCCATTGATAATAGTATGATCCGCCCCATTCGATTCGGATAAGAATAAGCAACAGGCGCAATCATGGGGAAAGTGTCATAGACGGGGAAGGAGCCAGGGATGCGACCGCCTGTGATGATTGAAAACCATCTTCCATATCAAGGAAGGCTTTGAGTCGCTCGGAAAATTGCTGGGGCTCTTCGAGCATGGGAAAATGCCCGGCTAATGGAAACCGCTCGATGTGGGCGTGAGCGATCCCTTTTTGCATCGGCTGCCATTGTTTCGGATGGACGATGATGTCGCGGTCGCCATAAATCCCCATCGCCGGGATTTTGATCTGGTCCAGCATAGGGCGCAGGTCCGTGCGGCGCAGCGACCCGATCGAACGCAGAAAAGATTCAAGCGTCGTGCGCGTCAGGTCGCGGTCCATCATTTGGGGAAAACGCGGATCGCGGCATATAAAGGGAGAATATATCCTCATCCCCGCGCGAAATACTCCCATCATATTGAAAAGCATAAAAGCGACCGGGCGAAGCCCCAGGAGTTTAAGTAACGGCGCAAGCGATGAACCCACCATCGGCGAACCGACCACAACCACTTTACTTACACGTTCGGGGTAACGAATGGCGACAGAAAGGCTTACCGTTCCGCCCATGCTATGGCCAACCAGCGGCGCGTGCATAATGCCCAATTGATCCATGAACTGATTCACGAGGCTGACAAAATCCTGAACCGCATAAGTTTCGCGTTTCTTGCCCGATTCGCCGAACCCCCAAAAGTCAAGCGCGTAGGTGCGATAATATTTGCCGAGAAACCCCATCGTCTCCTGCCACAAGCCCCATGAGCCAAGCCAGCCATGCAGAAGAATGACGGGTTTCCCCCGCCCGTAGACTTCGTAATGAACAATCCCTTGATCAGTGGTGAGTGATGACACGACTATCGAACAATCGGGGTCCCTATCCGCCCGACTCCATTTCAGCAAGAATGTTATAGAGCAACTCAAGAAGGACGGATTTCACCGTGTCCCTATCCGTAGCGACACATGGAAGGAATTTGACTTTGCCCTCAAGCCGTAAGGCATGACGCATGTCTTCAAGGTCCCATGCGTCTTCACGATCCTGCTTATTCGCTGCGACGACATACGGAGTCGGCGCATACGCGCGAAAGGTCTCCAGGATCGAGCGCGCTTCGCGGAAGGTTTCGGGCCGGGTGCTGTCCACCATAACGATAAACCCCAGCATGCCCTCAGAGAGGATCTCCCACATGAAGTCAAAGCGTTTCTGTCCCGGCGTTCCGAACAGATAAAGCACAAGGTCTTCATCCACAGTGATGCGCCCAAAATCCATCGCCACTGTTGTGGCCTCCTTAACAGAGCGTTCGGCATTGCTGGAGATCTTGCGCTCGGTTGAGACAACGTCAATCTCGCTGACCGACTGGATGAACTCCGTCTTGCCCGCGCTGAAGGGACCTGTGACGACCATTTTTACTGTTTGCATGATATCAGTCCTTCCGCCTTAATGATTAAAGGGTGCGAATGCGCCCAATCAACTTATTGACCAATGATTTCTGTTCTTCTTTATCCTGAGTGGGGAAGGTGCTTGGATGCTGTTGAATCACAACACCTTCAGGCCGGATAATTTCCACAAGCCCCGCCTGTAATAATCCATATACAATGCGGCGCACTTCAAGATCGTTCATCTTGTTCGTCTGGGCGATCTGCTTCATCGTGTTTTTGGGATTGATGAACGATACAACCCGCCACTCCTCCACGTTCAGGTTTACGTTCTTCAACGGGCGGTCTGTGAATTTGAGAGCCATGTCAAGGCTGGGGATTTCATCCTGCAACTGTTCCCTTTCGCGCAACTGGCGCGAACCTTCGATAATGATATTCTCTAGGTCGAGCCGCACGTTGATGCGATCATCGGGCGCCAGCATTTCACCCTCAAAACGGAAGAAGCCCTCCACCCAGGTGAACAATCGTCGAATGGCTTCCGTAAAATAACCCTGCAGATTGGCGAGGATTTCCTCCTGCGAAAGATAACCCGCATTGATCAACAACAATCCCAATTCTTTATCCGTGATCTTGCCCGCCCGCTCAACAATGGCGCGATATTGATTGACCGTCAGCTTATTGGCTTTATGCAGGACTGCCGCAAGGCTTCCATCATCCTGTCCTACGCGTGCATACGCCAGCTTTCCTTCGCGGAACGAAACGAAAGCCTGTTCGCTCGGACCATCCACGACAAGCGTGCCGGTCTTTTGAGCCAGGTTGATTAGGTTGAGCAGTTGGGTAATCGTAAAATCACGTAGGTTGCCGCGCAATGCCATAGTTACCTCAATGAAATCCCCGCGAGGGAGACTCGAAAGATTATACATGCAAGGGAAACATGCGTCAAACGACTGTATTATGATTGAAAAGCGTTTGGAAGGCAAAGTTTTACTTATGATACACTTACAAGCCCGTAGCAGGCGCTCTCTGGCGCCGAATTGAGGCAGGTGAGATTCTACACGTGCGGCGATTTCCTTTTGGAGTCAGATATGCGGAAAACGATGATTGCTTTCATTCTCAGTTTTAGCCTGTTGACTGTTACAACAGCATTCGCCTCCCCCCTTCCAGACGTGACAAACAACGAAGTCGTTCTCGAATTCCCTGAGACTGCCACTTTCCAAGCCACGATCACTAGCGTTTCGGAAATTCAATCCATCGTATTGGAATACGGCAACGAACAGGAAACCTGCGGCGAAGTGATCGCCAAAGCCTTCCCTCAATTCACGCCGTCCAAAGCCGTCAACGCAGAATGGATATGGGACATGCGCCAGAGCGGATCCCTGCCTCCAGGAGCACAACTCTGGTGGCGTTGGCGCGCCACAGATGCAAATGGCAATGAGACGGTCAGCGAAACAAAAAGCGCGGCATGGCTCAACGATGTTCACGGCTGGAAGACGATCACCGGGGGCGGCTTGAACCTTCATTGGTATAACGGAGACAATACCTTTGCCCGCGAGCTTCTCGATGCCGCGCAGAGCGGTCTCGAATTTAACGAGACAAAATCCGGGCTCATTTCAGAATCGCCGATTGATATTTACATCTACGCTAACACAAGTGACTTGAAAGACGCCATCCTCTATGAACCCTCGTGGACAGGCGGACAGGCATTTCCCGATCAGGACATTGTCATTCTCGGCATTTCGCAATCCGATCTCGATTGGGGACGCGATGCCATCGTTCATGAACTCACTCATGTGCTTGTCGGTCATCTCACATTTTCGTGTCTCGGTGATGTGCCTACCTGGCTCAACGAGGGACTCGCGGTTTATAGCGAAGGCGAACTTGATCCTGCATCCCAATCGCAACTGGATGACGCCATTCGCGGCGACACACTGCTCACCGTCCGTTCATTGAGCGCCGGATTCTCAGAAGTCTCAGACAAGGCTTATCTCTCATACAGTCAATCTTATAGCATCACAAAATTCCTGATCGAAACGTATGGGCAGGATAAGATGACTACGCTCCTTATCTCACTACGCGACGGAATGACGACCGACGAAGCGCTCGCTCAAACTTATGGATTCAATATTGAAGGACTCGAAGCTGAATGGAGAAAAGCGATCGGCGCACAACTGAAGCCTGTCTCCGCGCAACCGACCGCACAACCAACCCCCACCTTTGTCCCCACGATCGTTCCCGTTTCGGGCGCGCCTTTGTCAATTCAATCCACTCCAAGTGCCATACCGACGTCATCGTTCGCGACCCAATCAACCGAAGCGCCGGTCCGTGGCGGACCACCCCTTTCATTGACACTCATCCTGCTCGGATTATGTTGTGTCTTTCTGATCCTCATTGGAATGCTTATACTTGGATTCGTTGTCCGCAATCAAAATCTCAAGGAATGGAAGAATGAAAAGAATTCTTAATATCGTCGTTTTACTTCCGCTTGTTTTTTTGATTTTGGGCAATATGTATATCACTATCGAATCTCAATCAACCATATCTACACTTTCTGGAAATCTAACTACCCCTGTTCCAACATCCACACTTTCTGACGATCAACAGTCATTCGCTCCACCTAGCCTCTTGGTTCCATTTTTCGCGTTACCTCTCGTTCTACTTGGAATATGTTGCACGATGCTTCTTTTGCTTGGAGTGTTCATACTTAGCTCTATTGGACGCAATCAAAATAGCAGGTGAGGGAGTAATGGATAAGAAATTTTATCAGGCTGAATGGAATGCAAGGCACGTTGTTGGAACGCGCATAACAAAAACAGTTCTATTAACGCTGATTGTCATATTTGCACTCGGCATGGCTTTACCGAATCCCGCGTCAGCCTGGCAAATGGATATTCCGCTGGATCAAGCTTTGGTGTTGGAAGGCGGCGAGTCCACCAATCCGCGTCAGTATGATCCGCATACCACGTATGGTTCAGGCGACAAGCGCGTCTTTAGCGGATTGGTCTCGTTCGATCCGCAATTGAACCTAACTCCTGATCTCGCAGAAAAATGGGAGGTAAGCAGTGGCGGCACGATTTATACTTTTCATTTGCGCGCGAACGCAAAATTCCATAGTGGGCGCGCCGTCACCGCGCAGGATGTAGTCTATTCATGGGAACGAGCTGCCAGCCCCGAACTTGCCTCTGACACCGCACTCACTTATTTGGGCGACATCGCCGGCATACATGAGTATGCATCGGGTCAATCGGATCACATCACAGGACTCGCCGCGCTGGATGAGCACACATTGCGAGTGACCATTGATGCGCCCAAGCCTTACTTCCTGTTAAAACTCACGTACCCGACTGCTTTTATCGTGGACAAGGAAAATGTGGAAAGCGGCGGGGAATGGTATCGCCAGCCAAACGGCACGGGACCTTACCGCTTAACTCAATGGATATCTTTCGAACGTATGGTATATGAAGCGAACACCGATTTTTATCTGGGCGCGCCATCCATTCCATATATCGTCGTAAATTTATATACAGGCGACAGCCAGGGACTATATGAAACCGGCGACGTGGATATGACGGGCGTATATTCCATCGAACGATTCACCGATCCCACTGAACCGCTTCACAACGAGTTACGCACAGGCGTATCGCTTTGCACGAGTTATGTTGTTTTCGACACAACACAACCGCCCTTTGATGATCTCAATGTTCGCAAATCTTTTTCGATGGCGTTCAACCGCCGGCAATACATTGACGTTGTATGGAACGGTCATGCCCTGCCCGCGCTCGGCTTGTACCCTCCCGGTCTGCCGGGATTCAATATCGCATTACAAGGCTTGCCCTATGACCCCGCGCAGGCGCGTGAACTTTTGAAGCGCTCGAGGTATGGAACGCATCTGCCTTCCATCGTCTTTACCAATGCAGGCACGGGCAGTACTATCAGTGGGGACATCGCTGCGCTTGCTCAAATGTGGAAGCAGAATTTGGGTGTGACCATCATAGTGGAAAATCTTGAGCCGAATTATTATTCCGATCAAATCCACTCAGGCAATCACGGTCAGCTTTACAATGGCGGCTGGTGCGCAGATTACCCAGACCCCGAAAATTTTGCGGATGTCTTATTCCACAGCGGCTCACAGCAGAACAATGGCGGCTACTCCAACCCCGAACTGGATGCGCTGCTCGAAGCGGCGCGCGTCGAACAGGATGTGACCCAACGTATTGCGCTGTATCAGCAAGCCGAGCAAATTCTTGTGGATGATGCCGCCGCCCTCTTCACTGTGCATGGGCTTTCTTATGAACTCGTCAAGCCCTACGTGCAGGGATATGTTCTAACCCCCATTGATATCCCAATTGAAAGATATATGTGGCTGGATGGAAAGTAACAATGCTCCAGGTGGGTCTGAGACCCACTCTGCATTATGGTCTTGCTTCAACCGCAAACTCAACGCGCGCAATCCTCCCTCCAATACTCGATATCAAAAACTCAAACGGAAGACTTCCTCCCACAGGCAGACTCACGTTCGATTCCCACCTGCGGACTCCCACCACGCGTCCCGTGTCGTCATAGGCTGTTCCCGCCACCCAAACTTGATTCGCGGCTGTTGCTTGACTCTGCAATAAAACCAATCCGCTCACTTGCGCGCTGTGTCCCTCTGCATTTATTTGAACAAGGACATTATTGATCGCAGCAGGCAAATATCTTTCATCATCCGGCAGCAAGCGAATGGCAGTCAAGATTTGAACCTGCGGCTTTGCATTGAATGGAATATCGGGAGGAAAGAAAACAGCAAGGGGCATGGATGTATTCGGAGGCAGAATATTCAACAGCAATAATGCAGTTTGACTTGCGAGCGTTGCATTGTTGGAGTCAACCAACGTCACTTGTGCGCTGACGTTTTCCATGAGATCAGAAAAATCATTATGGACAAGCACAAAGCACCACATGCCTTTATCCGCTGTTGGATAACATTCGATCTGTTGAACGGTGAGTGGCGCGGGAGTTGGGGTTGGTTCGTCTGATGGATTATCGGGGTTGCTTGGAATCTTGAGCGTTATCCCGACTGACATCGCGTTCGGCGAGATCTCAGGATTCGCGGCGACCAGGTCATCCAACGTGACGCCAAACTTTAATGCGATACTACTCATCGTGTCATCGCGTTGCACGGTGTACGTGAAAGGCGTCGGGCTGGGGAGAGGCGTGGTTAATGGGATCAAGCCTTCGGGCGTCTGCAGCGGACTCTGGGTGGAGGTGGCGTATGGAATGAGGTCACCAGGCTGAGGCGCAGAGTCCGTTGGTTGAGGGGCGCAAGCATTTAGAAAAAGAAGGATGAAAAAAAGGGTTCGTTGCATGAGGCGATTATAATTGCATCAATATTCAACGACGGAGGCAAAATGAACTATCGGCATTTGGGCCGCACAGGGATACGCGTAAGCGAACTTTCGTTTGGCTCGTGGGTCACATTCAAAAATCAGATGGATGTCGACGCGGCAGTGAAGATCATGTCTGCGGCGTATGACGCAGGCGTGAATTTCTTCGATAACGCCGAAGTATACGCGAGCGGCAGATCGGAGGAGGTGATGGGCGCGGCGCTCAAAAAATTGAATTGGCGGCGTGGCAGCTATCTCGTCACAACAAAACTTTATTGGGGTTTGCATGATGGCATCAACGAGCGCAACACGCTTAACCGCAAACGATTGATCGAGGGGATTAATGGCTCACTTCAACGATTGCAACTTGAGTATGTTGACGTGATTTACTGTCACCGCCCCGATAAAACCACGCCCATCGAAGAGACTGTGTGGGCGATGCACAACATCATCGAATGGGGCAAGGCAATATACTGGGGCACGTCGGAGTGGGATGCGGATGAAATCGTCGCGGCAATCCAAATCGCAGAAAAACATCACCTGCACAAACCAATCACTGAACAGCCTGAATATAATCTTTTTGAACGGGAACGATTTGAAAAACGATACGCGCGCATGTTCAAGGATTATGGCTATGGCTCAACTACCTGGAGTCCGCTGGCTTCGGGGATGTTGACGGGCAAATATCTCAGAGGAATTCCAGAAGACAGCCGCGCCGCGCTCAAAGGCTATAAGTGGCTTCATAAAGACGTGACCGATAAAGAAAGACTGGCAAAAGTCCGCGCGCTTCAACCAATTGCAAAGGAACTCGGTTGCACGCTTTCACAACTCGCGCTGGCGTGGTGTCTTAAGAATCCCAACGTCAGCACGGTCATTACGGGCGCGAGCCGCGTGGAACAACTCCATGAGAATATGAAGGCGGCGGATGTCGCGCCAAAGATCACACACGAAGTTCTGCAAAAAATTGATAAGGCATTTGGGATAAAAAAGGAAGAGGAGGAGGATTAGACGCTCCTCAAATTCAGGACTTTCGCTCATAGGCAGTCTGCCGGCACTGCACCAAAGGTGGCAGGCATAGTGTCCATGTGTTTGCCAAAAGTGACGGTCACAGACCGTCTTGGAGCAACGTAAGCGAAAGTCCTAAAATTGATTCCAGGGATTGAGTCCGAGGGATTGAGTCCGAGGAAGCAGGATAAATTGAGGGACTTTATGTGACATTCGTCCTGGGCGCTTCTCAGTCCCCATTAATCTCTACATGTAAAATGAATGTGCGTTAATCACATTCATTCTTTCATACGATTCGATATTGGAGGCAGACATGCGGATTAATAAATTCGTCATCGGCGGCGTTATGGTTTTAGCCGCGGTTGTTTTTCTGATTTGGACTGCAACCGCCTCGAACCTGGAATTTTTCATGACCGTTGACGAACTCCACGCAAAAGGGCAAAGCATCGTGAATAAGAACCTGCGCGTCTCCGGCGCGGTGATTGGCGACTCCATCCAATACGATCCCCAAAGCCTGACCCTGACCTTTGAAGTGGCGCACGTCCCTGGTGACAATGCCGAACTCACCACAGAAGGCGGGCTTGCCGAAGCCCTGCACCAGGCTGTGATCGATCCATCCCGCGCCCGCATGAAGGTGGTATATGTCGGTGTTAAACCCGACCTGCTCCGCAATGAAGCGCAAGCCATCATAACAGGTCGCCTCGGAGCAGACGGTGTTTTTCATGCAGATGAACTTTTGCTCAAATGTCCAACCAGATACGAAGAGGCTGTGCCAAAACAAGCTGGATAAAATGAAAAACCCTAAAGGTCTCCAAGACCTTTAGGGTTTTTATCAAAGGACTTCTCATGACCGCGAATTTTGGGTATAGCATTTTATTTTTAACATTCCTGGTCACACTATACAGCGTCTTCGCCGCGATCTATGGCGAGTTCAAAAAAATCCCTGCGTTGGTGGAAAGCGCGCGCCGCGCCATGCTGCTCATCTGGCCCCTGCTCACCTTAACCGCAGGTGTTCTTATCTATCTTTTGGTCAACAATCATTTTGAAGTCCAATTCGTCTATGAGGTGACCAGCCGTTCGATGCCAACCTATCTCAAGGTCACATCCTGGTGGGGCGGACAGGCTGGCTCGCTTATGTTCTGGTCCTGGTTGATGTCGGCGTTCGCAT
Source organism: uncultured Anaerolinea sp. (assembly GCA_964543585.1). Taxonomy (GTDB): domain Bacteria; phylum Chloroflexota; class Anaerolineae; order Anaerolineales; family Villigracilaceae; genus Defluviilinea. The sequence goes on from CAZIYY010000039.1 coordinate 18,010, forward strand.
CGCTTGTGACGCTACGCAAATGGGACCGCGATCGTGAGTTCCTTCCCTGGGTGATCGTCGTTGCATGCATTACCATGGCATTCTTTATCGGGATGAGTGTCTTCTTTGAGAATCCGTTCGCGCAACTTTATCAAACGCCGCTGGGAATTGAACCGCATACCTTCCAGCCCGCGGAAAGCACACTATTCACCCCCCCGGATGGCCGTGGGCTCAATCCGCTTCTTCGCCACCCGGGCATGATCATCCATCCCCCAATGCTTTATCTCGGCTTCGTCTCCTTCGTCATCCCTTATGCATTCGCGATGGCTGCATTGATCACGGGCCGCACGGATGACCGCTGGATTCGCCTAACGCGCCGCTGGACATTGTGGGCATGGCTGTTCCTCTCCTTCGGGCTTGTGCTAGGAAGCCGTTGGGCTTATGACGTGCTAGGTTGGGGAGGATTCTGGGGTTGGGACCCCGTTGAGATCGCGGCATTTATGCCATGGCTGACAGGCACAGCATTTCTCCATTCAGTGATGATCCAGGAAAAGCGCGGTATGTTGAAACACTGGACCATGCTGCTCATTATTTTGACATATTCCCTCGTTATCTTTGGCACATTCCTTACACGCTCCGGTGTTTTGTCGTCCGTTCATGCGTTCGCCCAAAGCCCAATCGGTCCCTTATTCATGGGCTTTGTCAGCGCCACATTGATCATATCAGTGGCTCTGATCTTCTATCGCTGGGGCAGTTTGAGATCAGAGACAGAAATGACCTCTCTGCTTTCGCGTGAAGCGTTGTTTCTGCTCAACAACCTGTTGTTCATCAGTATTCTTGTTGTATGCTTTTGGGGAGTGATCTTTCCATTGATATCGGAATTGTTCACGGGGCAAACAGTAACGGTCGGTCCGCCGTTCTATGAACGGGCAACGGGACCGCTCTTTGCCGGTTTATTTTTCTTAATGGGCATTGCACCCCTTTCCGCATGGGGACATTCCACGGCAAAAACACTCGGACGCGCAATTTGGAAACCAACGGTTCTCGCCGTGATCGTAACAGCAGTAATTTTCGCGACCCATACACATAACGTATATGCGATTATTGGATTCTTCCTTGTCGCTTTCGTTATCCTCGTCACTCTTTATGAATATTGGCGCGGCGCAAAGGCGCGCCAAAAAAGTCAGAATGAAAACATCTTCACGGCATTTTGGAATCTAACCGCGCGGAACCGCCGCCGCTACGGGGGATACATCATCCATCTGAGCATGACACTGATGGCGATCGGCATATTGGGCATCGAACTTTTCCAGACGGAAACACAAGGCACGGTTTCAGCGGGCGATTCGATTGACATAGCTGGCTATACCGTTCAATATAAAGAAGTGGCTTCATGGGACGATCTTCCCAAAGGCGTGAACTACACGCGCGCAGTCGTGGATGTCTACAGGAACGGCATATATCTCGGCGAACTGCACCCGCGCAAGGATTATTACTATGACTCGCAACAGGGTATGACCATTCCCGGCAACCGTTCGACGATGAGAGACGATCTTTACGTTCTGCTTGTAGACTGGCAGCCCATTTCTTCAGCGGGCGCGACCTTCAAGATTTACGTCAACCCGCTGGTCAACTGGCTATGGCTCGGAAGTCTCTTATTCCTCGCTGGAATCTTTATTGCGGCATGGCCCGACCGGGACCCTGAACGCGTGACAGTACGCCCGGGCAGGCATATCCACCAAACGAGCGCGGCGGATTAGGTTGGTAATTGGTAAATAGTAATTGCCAAGGAACAAAAATGAAGGCCATGCACAACGCAAAAAAATTACGAATTACAAATTACAAATTACTGGTTGCACTCCTCAGCGTACTGACTTTCGCCCTGGTCATTAATAAATCAGTCTTCGCGCAGGGTCCCACGCCCACCGATGACGAAGTGAACAGGATTGCCAAGCAACTGTATTGCCCCGTTTGCGAAAGCACGCCGCTGGATGTTTGTCCAACAGAAGCCTGCCGCCAGTGGCGCGAATTGATCCACACCATGCTGGCAGAAGGCAGGACCGAGGCAGAGATTAAGCAGTATTTCGTCGAACATTATGGTGTGCGCGTGTTGAATGAGCCACCGAATCGATTGGTCGCTTATATGGTTCCGGTTGCCGCCTTCTTTTTGGGCGCGTTCATGCTCTTGCGCGGCTTTCAAGTGTGGCTAAAGCCTGTTGCAACAGAATCAGTTTCAAGTGAGGCTGATGCGAAGCCAGTCCAGGATGAATACATCGCGAAAATCGAGGAAGAACTCCGTAAGAGAAAATAATCCCAGTGCAGGGAAAGCCCTGTGATGAAACGTTAGGGAAAATTATGGCTGAAATAACAAGCACACCTCCGCGACGCAGCGTACCGATCTGGGCACAAATCATGGTCTGGGCATTTTTAGTTGGCTTGCTTTTCATCGTGGGCGTCGGGCTTAACCGCGCCCAGCAAGGCACTGTTCAACCAGGAGAGGTAATTGATAATTTCACCCTGCCTTTGTATTCTGGATATGAGCTGGATAGCAAAAGTGAAATCAGCCTCGAAGATCTGCGGGGCAAGGTGGTTGTTCTCAATTTTTGGGCTTCGTGGTGCAAACCTTGCGAACAGGAGGCTGCTGAAATGCAAGCCGCCTGGAAGGAATATGAACCAACAGGCGAAGTCATCTTCCTGGGCGTGGACTATGTGGACACAGAACCCGAAGCGCGCGTTTATCTTAAAAAATTTGGGATCACGTTCCCCAACGGTCCCGACCTCGCCACACGCATCACCCAATATTTCCGCATTGAAGGCGTGCCCGAAACATACTTTGTTGATAAGGAGGGCATTCTGCAATACGTGCAAGTCGGTCCCTTCTCAAGCATTGACCAGATCCGCGCGCAGGTTGACCCGTTACTGAAGTAAAAGGGAACATGGACATCGCTGGTATCTTCTTCACTCTTGCCATTCTCGTTCTTCTGGGAATATATCTCTACGCTCCGTTCGTCCAGGGACTCGCGCGGCTCGTTACCGAGGAGGAACACGAACTCTCCGCCCTGATGGCGGAACGCGACCGCGTCATCAACTCGCTCCAGGAACTTGATTTTGATTTCAAATTAGGAAAGATACCCGATGGCGAGTATCCAGCGCAACGCGCAAATCTTTTACAAAAAGGCGCGGACATCTTGAGGAAGTTGGATGAGATCGGTCCGAGCATCACACAAGTGGACACCGAAACACGCATCGAGCGCGCCATTGCTGCGCGCCGCGCCGATGCGTCTGTTGCAAAACCCGAACTCATGGATGACGATCTTGAATCGATGATCTCTGCGCGCCGTAGCGGGCGCAAGGATAAGTCCGCCGGCTTCTGCCCGAAATGCGGCAAACCTGTTCTGGTGTCTGATAGGTTCTGCCCATCTTGTGGAAAGGCGTTGACGTAATTCGTACTGCGTAATTGTCAACTGCAATGACCTCTGATACACCTTTTTTAAGCTTGCATCATCGAAAATACGGCTAAAAAAGACGATTTCTGACGACTTTGCCTGTATCAAAGGTTGTTGCAGTTCACACGTAATACTTAACTCACCTTACGCAGAACGCCCCGAAAGTTTCCTTGTAAAACCTTATTACGTCGTTCAGACCTTCGGGACGGTACGTAACATCACTACTTAACACTCAGCATGCAACAAACAGATACAGGATATTATGATATTTCGTAATGCAATTATCTTTACACTTATAGCCATGGCAGTCACATCGTGCAACTTCACCTTAGCCGAAGATGTCACTCCTCCTCCGAATTATGTCCCGCCGACCCCCGCGCCGACGCTTGGACCGCTTTATCCAGCGCAAGCGCCCAGCATTGAAAACGGCGCGGCGATCTATGTGGAAAAGTGCGCGCCATGCCATGGTCAAACTGGCATGGGCGATGGCGAGCAGGGGATTCAACTTGGCGTCAGCGTGGCTGCGCTTGGGCTATCGGAGGTCGCGCGTCCAGCCTCGCTTGCGGAATGGTACCTAATGGTCACGCGCGGCAACATGGAGCGATTCATGCCTCCGTTTGCAAGCCTCAACGACCAGGAACGCTGGGATGTTGTTGCGTACGCGATGACCCTTCACGCGAACGAAGCCGAAATTGAAACAGGCAAACGACTCTTCGAAGCCAATTGCTCGAATTGTTCAATGGACTTTTTCCGGGATCAAGCGAAGATGTCAGCATTGAGCGAAGTCGAATTGGCGCGCATCGTCAAACTGGGAAATGATGAAGTGAAAGCATTTGGATCAAACATGAGTGATGACGATGCCTGGGCGGTTGCCGCCTATTTACGGAGTCTCTCCTTCGGTATTGCCCCCGTTGCATCAGCCTCCACGCCTCTCCCTGCAACCAAGCCTGTTACTGTTACCGAGACTCCCGCCGCGGCTGACGCGGCAACGTCGTCCGCTGAGGGAACGCTTGTCGGAACCGCGCAGGCTGGGGCGTCGGGTGAAGCGACTGCCGTCCCGAGGCAACCAGGCTTCGGCGCTGTAAGCGGATCCATCGAAAATAAAACCGGCGCGGCTTTATCGTCTGATTTAAAGATAACCTTGCGCGGCTTCGATCATGGTTCGGATCCCAACGCAGGACCCCAGGAAGTGTTGACACTCGAGAACGTCCTAAACGCGGATGGCACATTCTCATTTGACAATGTCGAAATGCCCAAAAGCCGAATTTTCAGCGCAGAATTAACTCATGAAGGCGTCACGCTCAAATCCGGCTTTGCAATTGTTGAAGAAGGCACATCCACACTGACCCTGCCACCGATCATTTTATACAGGATAACGAATGACACCTTGGGGCTGGTGATGGACGATGCGCGTATCGTCTTCAACTATGCGGAAAATAACATTCAGGTCTTTGGCGTTTATTCATTCCGCAACCCCACTGATAAGATCATTGTGGCGAAGTTGAAAGACGGGGTGGAAATCCCGTTCATCCAAGCGCCCGAAGGGGGGCAGGCGCTCGGCTTCGAACCGATGCAGGACAGCCAGCCATTCACGTCCACTGATAATAGCCTCACCTTCCCCCCAAACGAACAGCCGTATGGGTTGATCGCGTTCTTCACGATTGCAAAAGACAGCCAGGTTGAAGTCTCGCAGACATTTACACTACCTGTTGCCGCCCTGACGATTTTCCTGCCCGAAGGCGTGAAGGCGGAAAGCGCGCAGTTGATCGATCATGGTATGCAGGCAATGGAGGGTTTCAATTTCCAAATGTATGCGGCAGGGGAAATCGGCGCAGGCGATGTGATCACTTTCACACTTTCAGGCGTCCCGAATGAATCGCCTGCCTCGACATCAACAACCCCTGAAACAAATGCCAATCGAAACTTTCTCTTCGGCGCGGGCGCGCTGGGTTTTGCGCTGATCATTGCCGGCGCGTGGATATACACGCGTGATCGCAGCCGCGTCGAAGAAGATGCTTCCAAAGGCGGGGATCACGAATTTGAATCCACTGAAGATGTGATGGATGCGATCATCGCCCTTGATGACCTGTACCGCGCGAAGAAGATTTCTGATGAGGTTTATCAGAGGAGACGCGGTGAGTTGAAAGATGTATTGAAGGAAATGATATAGGAAAATCTGTTGCGGGTTGCGCAGCGCGAAATATGAAACTCGAAATACGCACCATCCAGGGCTATACCAATGATCGAAGTTAAAAAACTCGTCAAACGATTTGGTCTCAAGACCGTTCTGCGCGGCGTGGACTTTGAAGTCCAGCCGGGTGAGTTCGTCGCCTTGCTGGGTCCAAACGGCTCAGGCAAGACAACCTTCCTGCGAATCCTTGCATCGTTATCGCGTCCGTCCTTGGGTGAAGTGACCATTGCGGGATACAAACTTCCGCATGATGCCGCGCAAGTGCGCGCCAGGCTTGGGGTTGTCTCACATCTGCCCTTGTTGTACGGCGACCTCACCGCCGAAGAGAACCTGCGCTTCTACGCGCGCCTGTATGGAATCACCAATGGCAAATTACGAATTACCGAAATCCTAGAAATGGTCGGTCTCGAAACACGCCGCCGCGACCTGGTGCGAACTTTCTCGCGCGGCATGCAGCAGAGACTCGCCATCGGACGCGCCGTTCTACATGACCCCGACGTAATGCTCTTCGACGAGCCTTACACAGGCTTGGATCAGGATGCCTCTGCCATGCTCGATGATGTTTTGAAAACCGTCGCCGCGCAGGGCCGCACTGTCGTGATGACATCGCATGATCTTGCGCGCGCGGAAGACATCGCAACCAGGTTTGATATCCTTTCGCGCGGCGTCATCTCTGCATCGGCTTCACAAAAGGAACTTGGAAAGACAAACCTGCTTGCATTCTATAAGCAGGCGCTGGCGAATTAATATGGCTGAAAAAGCGACCAATATGAAATCACTGACTGCCACTGGTGGAAGGACGCCTGCTGTTGATGCCCGTCCTTCTGCCGATGGCAGTTTCATCAAAGCCATCGGCGCCATCGTCTGGAAAGACCTGGCAGCGGAATTCCGTTCACGCGAACTCATATCCGCGATGCTGGTTTTTTCCTTGCTGGTCATACTGATCTTCAACTTCGCGCTGGAACTGGATATCAAAACGCGTCAATCTGTGACTGCGGGCGTGCTCTGGTCAACGTTCGCCTTCGCAGGGACACTTGGTCTCAACCGCTCGATGGCAATAGAAAAAGACCGCGGCTGTCTGGACGGCTTGTTGCTTGCGCCGGTGGATCGCTCGGCGATTTACTTCGGCAAAGCCATCAGCAACCTAGCTTTTATGCTGATCGTAGAGGCGATTGTCCTGCCTGTTTACAGCATTCTCTATAATACCAACCTTTTCCAGCCCGGCCTATTGATGGTCATTCTGCTTGGTTCGATTGGATACTCCGCTGTCGGCACGCTGCTTTCCGCCATGTCCGTGCAAACGCGGACGCGCGATATTCTGCTTCCCATATTGCTCTTCCCGGTAGTGATCCCTGTTTTGCTGGCGGCAGTCAAAGCCAGCGGCGGGTTTCTGAACGGTTCAGCATGGTCGGAAATTTTTTTCCCAATAAATTTATTGATCGCCTATGATATTATTTTTATCTCAGTTTCATTCATGGTGTTTGATAATGTTATAGAGGAATAAATTTTCCTCGCCCTACCCTCTCCCAAAGAGAGAGAGGAAAAAATGGAGTCAGCATGGAACCCAAACCTGTGTTACTTAAAATTCTCGATGTTCTATCCATCATTGTTCTCGGCGTTTCGACTTATCTGGCGCTCGTCTTTGCGCCCACCGAACTGGTGATGGGAGACGTGCAGCGCGTGTTTTACTTCCATATCGGCACTGCATGGACAGCCCTGCTTGGTTTCTTCTTCACTGCGGGCCTTAGCGTTGTCTACCTTATCACTAAAAACCTGAAATGGGACCGCATCCAGGTCGCGGCGATTGAGGTGAGCCTCGTGTTCTTCATTATCACAATCGCACTTGGCTCGATCTGGGCTCGTCCCGCGTGGAATACCTGGTGGACATGGGATCCGCGACTCACCACAGCCGCCATCACCGAGTTGATCTACATCGCCTACTTCATGCTCCGCCAGGGGATTGATGACCCAGACCGCCGTGCGCGCTTTGGCGCGGTCTACGCGCTCATTGGCGGTATCAGCGCGCCGATCACCTTTTTTGCGATCCGCTTGTTCCGCACGATTCATCCCGTTGTGATTGCAGGCTCAAATTCAGCGGCGCAGGGCAGTTTCAACATGACCCCTGATATGCTCACCGCTTTCCTTTTCGCGCTCTTCGCGTTCACTATCATTTTCATTGACCTGTTCTGGAACCGAATCCGCCTTGGCAATTTGCAGGATAAGGTCGAACAATTGAAATTGAAAGTGACTATGTAATCCCTTGCTCCACTCGGGCCTGAGACCCGAATGGAGCAAAGTGCAGGAGATAAAATGTTTTTTCAGGAAGCCACACCCGATACCTCAGGCTACATGATCGCCGGTTACGCGATTGCATTCATCATCATGAGTCTTTACGTCCTCAGCCTCTACATTCGTAACCGTAATCTTCATCAGGATATGGCGATGCTGGAAGAAATGGACAAACCCGCCCCGAATGTTGAATCCACGCAAACAAAGCCGAAGCGGCAGGCAAAAACTGTAACCAAAAGGGATGGTAAAAAATAGCCTGAACGAAACAGAGTCCGCTATAATGTGAGCGGACTTGTTTTATGCGAGATGACAACGAGATTCGGTTTGGGCGCAGGTCACTGCTTTTAACGCTGGGACTGCTTCTGGCTTTGGTGGGAAGCGCATTCGCGTCCACCTCACGCGGGCTTGCCGCGCCATCCCAGACTCCGCCCGGCCCTGACCGTTTCTCCGTCACGACCGTGGATTACACCAGATACTTTTGGTGGCTGCGTCGCTGGAGTAACGGCAAACTCGAATGTGAGATCGAAATTGACCATGAAGGCGTGCCAACGCCGGGGGATATTTACGTGGATTGCGGCCAGGGTGTTTACGATATTTGGGTGACGCAAGACCTTTGCACGGATACCGACACGAGACTATGTAAAGGTTTCTACGTTGCCCTGGCGGACAGCCAGCCCGCGCAAAAAGAGATTTCCACAAAACTCCCCCCACCCATTGTGCAGGTGACGCTGGAAAATTGCAGCCCCGTTTACAGCTCTTCGACCAGTATTTGTGAGTTCGAGCCGATACTGGTTTTAACGGGCGTGGAACCGCTGCCTGACTACAGCATTATCGGTATTGAGGGTTTGTACGGGACACAGCCATTCAATTGCAGCGCCGTTTGCAGATTGAAACTCCCCGTTACCGGTGAAGATGTAATTACCATTCAATTCTGGGCATATTCAAGTTACGGCGATAGCAGTGAAATGTTTGACGCGCTCGTCCGCGTCGCGCTTGCCGACGAGGGCAACCCAGACCGCTCGTTCTGGTATGCGGATGTGTTAAGCAGTCAATGGCTTGGCGTGCCTGTTGCAAGTTGCGTGGAAGCCTGGGGAGCATTGCCACCCATCGGTGGACCGCCTGAGTGGTTAACCACGCCGACGCAAAGCGAATCGCTCGGCACAGATGTGCCTTATAACTATTTAGCAGCGAACTTGATCCTCAATGGCGTTGTGGATGCCAGTTCATGCCCAGATGGTGGCTTGTTGTCCAATGGGGGCGCGTCCACTTGCGGGGTGGAAGTTGCCCGTTCAGCAGTCAATGACTGGCAGGATCAATTCGATAGCCTCATCCTGAACGTGGCGCAGGATTCAGGGGTGCCAGCGCATTTGCTGAAAAATCTTTTCGCAAACGAAAGTCAGTTCTGGCCTGGCACCAGCCTGAAAAACGATGTGGGTCTCGGACAACTGACCGAACTTGGAGCGGATACCACCTTGCTCTGGAACCCTCCGTTCTTTCAACAGTTCTGTCCTCTCGTGATGGATTCGGCGGAATGCAGTAAAGGATATTTGAATTTAGACGAGGAACAACAGGAATATGTGCGGCTGGCATTAATTGACGCCGTGAACGCGACTTGTGAGACCTGCCCGTTGGGAATTGATCTTGATCGCGCCAATTTCAGCATTGGGGTTTTTGCTCACACACTTCTCTCGAATTGTGAACAGGCTGGGCAACTCGTCGAGAATCTCACTGGCGGACCAGCGGGTAAGGCAGCTTCATACGAAGATCTATGGAAGTTCTCGCTTGTTAATTACAATGCGGGCCCAGGTTGTTTGGGTGACGCGCTTGATCTCACCCTAGGGAATAACCAGGAACTAAATTGGGAGAATCTCTCTTCTCATCTTACATCCTCGTGCGAGGGAGCGATTGACTACGTGAACGCGATCAGTGCGAAGTAATTGTCGCTTAAGCAATGAGTGGAGGCGCGCGCCTCCACTTTTGTTTTCTGTGCTAAACTAAACCCGGCTTCGACTGCGTCCGAACGAAAGAGATATTCTCACTCCGCTCAATGCGTAGAAAAAGAACTTCGGAGACTCTCATGCTCACCCTCGTTGAAAAAATCCTCTTTTCAATTGCAACAGTTGTATCGCTCTATTACACGTATCGCGGGGTTCAACGTATTATCAACAACATCTCAAGCGGACAGGGTAAGGCAGACTGGTCCTTGATGTTCAAACGGATCGGAGAACTCATCGCCAAAGTGGGTTTCTTTCAACCCGTTTTTCGTTTTCGGTTGGGACCGAGTATTTTGCACGCGTTTGTTGGCTGGGGATTCTTCGCCTATTTGCTCATCAATATTGCAGACGTGATTTACGCTTATACAGGATTCAAACTACTTCAAAGCATCGGCTTATTTGGGGACGTGTACAGGCTGATCGCGGACATTCTGGGCGCTGGTATTCTTGTAGGATTGGCGGCGCTCGCCTTCCGCCGCTACATCTTGAGACCCGCGACTCTGTCCACGCGTGAAACGACCCTGCTCCACCCGAAAGCGCGCGCGGGTATCCTGCGCGATTCTGCGATTGTCACCGCCACTTTTTTCACGCATAACTTAATGAGGTTATTGGGAGAATCCTTCCATTTGGCGTCACAGGGAAAAACTGATAGCTGGCAACCGATTATTTCAACGGTATCAGGCTTATGGTCAAATGTTGACCCGGGCGCATTTGTCATCGGTGAGCATGTTGCGTTTTGGTTGTCCATTGGCGCGGTGGTGGCGTTCCTTCCATATTTCACGTATTCAAAACATATTCACATATTCATTGCCCCACTTAACTTTGCGCTGAAGCCTGAAAGAAAATCCATCGGGCAGTTGAGTTACATCAATCTCAACGACCAATCAATCGAGCAGTTCGGTGCGGCGAAAATGAAGGAGCTGGGCTGGGAACAGATTATGGACAGTTACGCGTGCATCCAATGTTTTCGATGTCAGGAGGTTTGCCCGGCGTATAACACGGGCAAGTTGCTTTCGCCCGCCGCCTTGGAAATTAACAAACGCTACCATTTGAATTATGGCGGCGCGACCGCGACGGACGTGCCAATGCTCAATTTGATCTCCGAAGAAGCGGTGTGGGCGTGCACATCCTGCGGCGCATGCGTGGATATTTGTCCGGTTGGCAACGAACCGATGCGCGACATTTTGGATATTCGAAGAAATCTTTCGATGATGGAAAGTAATTTCCCCAAACAACTTGAAACCGCGTTCAAAGGCATGGAACGGAATCAAAATCCGTGGAATGTTTCGCAAACGGACAGAATGAAATGGGCGGAGGGATTGAACGTGCCAACCGTTGAACAAAACGACATGCCTGAAATTTTATGGTGGGTCGGATGCGCGCCTGCAACCGACGCGCGCGCCCAAAAGATAGCGCAGGCCTTTGCGAAAATTTTGAACGCTTCAGGGTTGAACTACGCCGTGTTGGGAAAGAACGAATCCTGCACAGGCGACTCTGCACGCCGCGCGGGACGCGAAGATATTTTCTTCGGGCTGGCATCGCAGAATGTTGAAATATTGAATGAAGTCAAGCCAAAACGAATCGTAACGACATGTCCGCATTGCCTGCATACATTGAAGAATGAATATCCTGCGTTTGGCGGGAATTTTACAGTGCTCCATCACACGCAATTGATCAACGAACTGGTTGGCGCAGGGAAGATACAATTACAAGTTACAAGTGACGAGCTGCGGGTGACATTCCACGATCCATGTTATTTGGGAAGACACAATCGAATTACAGATGCCCCGCGCGAGGATTTGAAAGCCGCAGGGCTGGAAGTGATCGAGATGCCGCGCAATTCCGCCAAGTCCTTTTGCTGTGGTGCGGGCGGCGCGCAAATGTGGAAGGAAGAGGAGAACGGCACGGCGCGCGTCAATACAACTCGCTTTGCAGAAGCAAAGTCCACGGGCGCAAATACTTTGGCTGTGGGGTGCCCCTTCTGCATGGCAATGATGACCGATGCATCCAAAGCGGACGGCGGTGCAATCCAGGTGAAGGATGTGGCGGAGTTAATCGTTGAACGGATGAAGACTGGAGCGTAACCATGCTGGACTTGAACACTAAATTCGGACGCGTCGCAAAGAAGCAACTCAAAAGTGAATACTTCGTTTGGCTGACAACAGTTGACGCAACTGGTACACCCCAGCCGCGACCGGTCTGGTTTGTCTGGGACGATGAATCTTTTCTGATCTTCAGCCTGGCAAAGTCACACAAGAACAGCCATATCCAGAAGAATCCAAAAGTTGCCTTACACTTCAATACCCAAGATGAGGCGGGGGATAAACGTGTGATCGTCTTTGTGGGAGACGCATCCATTGATACAAACAACCCGCCTGCGCATAAGGTCCGCGCATATTTTAAGAAATATAAACCTGGTATTGCGCGTTTAAAAATGACGCCGGAAGATTTTAGCAGGGAACAACCTGTCGCCATCCGAATCAAACCAACAGAAGTACGCGGTTGGGAGTAATATTGCTTCATATGCTCTGAAGCGATTATGCAACTCATTCAATCAAAACATAGAGGAGCACAATACCATGCTCGACCTTACATCCAAATTCGGACTCTTCGCAAAGAGGCGCCTCAAAAGTGAATACTTCATCTGGCTGACGACGGTTGACTCCAACAACACGCCCCAGCCAAGACCAGTCTGGTTTATTTGGGAGAATGATTCGATCCTCATATTCAGCCAGGCAAAAGTCCATAAAGTAAAACACATTCAGAAGAATCCACAGGTGTCTCTGCATTTCAACACCGAGGATGTGCAAGGCGATAAAGGGGTGATTGTCCTGACAGGCAAAGCCACAATTGATAAGGACTGTCCGCCTGCCAACAAAATCCGCGCATACCTGCGAAAATACAAAAGCGGAATCGCCAATTTAAATTCGCCAGCGACCCCTGAGCAGTTCAGCGCTGAATATTCAGTCGCGATTCGAATTGCCCCAACAAATTTGCGCGGTTCGGAGTAGAATCACATCCCCGAACAGAGGAGGTTTGCATGAAAGATCTGGTCCGCACGCTTCATCCCGAAAAGAAGAAGGGCGTAAACATCAATAGAGAAAAATATGAAATTATTCGCAAGGCTATTTTTGCCGTTTTACGAGCCAACAAGGAAATGACGTTCATGTCATTATCCCGCGCGGTCGAAAAGCAGTTGGGCAATAAATTCGAAGGCTCCGTGATGTGGTATGTGACTACTGTGAAATTGGACCTTGAAGCGCGCGGCGAAGTCAAGCGTGTGCCAAAATCCAGGCCGCAACTTGTAAAACTGGCATAAGGGAAAATTTTTCACGACGAACGTCTCGGGGCGCGGGTCTTCGAGGAAGAACCCCTCCCTTCAATTCCGTAAACCGACACTTGCGCGGGGCATTGTATAATTTGCGGACTTCAATCCCGCTCGCTTCACTCATTTTTTCAAAGATAAGAGCGGGAAATTCAACGTAGATTCAAGTATGAAGTGCAACTTTGCAGGCAGCCAAAAGAGATAAGCT